>NZ_JBHMQT010000066.1:0-2728 GCF_042435035.1 Sphaerimonospora cavernae | reverse complement strand
CTGGATGCCGCCCATTCCCGGCACGGCATGACTCCCGGCGTCCGTTCACCCTGGCACGCCCAGAGGCGGTCACTATCCGCTATCACATGAAAGCACCGCGCGTATCCGCTGATTGTTTACCACTGCGCAGCTCCGATCGCGCTTCGCCGTCGAGACCAATCGTCGATGCGAACAAGTACAGATTCGCGATCTCGCGAGGATCGAGAAGGGCGTCGACCAGTGCCAAGCTCACCAACACCCGGCAATAGAGCAACTTCGCGTCGACGCTGAGCGCGGACAAGTCAGCGGAATCAGCGCGGTTGCGGGACGACCGCGCCGACAGGCTGTCCTTGGCTTCTGTGACCTTCGCCTTCACCTGCTCGGCGGACTGCTTCACTCTCTCCTGGGCATCGCCGGCAGCATCAGCGACACGCTGCCTCGCGGCGCTCGTGCTGTCGGCAACCTTCCGTCCAGCGGCGCCGGCAACGCCCTTCAGTCGTCCAAGCCCAACTTTACGAGGGTCCATCGCCATCCCTTTAACGTCCTTTGGCGGAAGGCTATCGGTAGCCACCGACAAGACGACGTCTTTCCGGCAACCCTCTGATGGGGAGAGGGAGCAATGCCATTAATTCATCCCTGCTGATCACGCGGCTTTTCCGAGCTTGTCGGCCTTGGCATCGCGGGTGGGGATCGCCAGGACGTTCGCGTCGGGTGGCGCGTTGAGCTGAGGGGCAGGTGAGAGCAGCGACAAGCAGCCGTAGGCCAATGATCGCGAACCGTACGAGAACCGATCTTGATCGCCTATGACCGTGTCGGCGCAGGTTCAGAGCAGGGTCTCCCCTATCCACTGGACGATGCCAGTGAACTCGGTGACGGCGCTCGTGAGGTCATTCTCGGCGGTGGGGCTATCGGTCTGGGGATCGTAGCCTTCGAGTCCGGTCTCCTCCTCGACCACGCGCGCGAGCCGGTACGCCTTCGCCAGTCCGGCGCCGGCCTCCGGCGTAGTGGTACGGGGTGACTCCTCCGCTCCCTTGATAACTGAAGGAAGCGGCTTCTCGCTAGGCCGCTTTCGCAGCATCGCGAAGGGCAAGCCCTGCCCTGAGAATGGGGTGAGCATCCGGTACGGTGACCAGTCGGCCGAGTTGAAGCACATCCGCGCCGACGACCCCACCGGGCAGGGCCGGTGGTCGTTCTCCTGCCAGCAGGCCACGCTGCGCCGCCTGGACAAGGCGTTCGCCGCGTTCTTCCGCCGGGTGAAGGCCGGGCAGAAGCCGGGGTTCCCCCGCTTCAAGGGGCGGGGCTGGTTCGACACGGTCGAATGGCCCAAGGTGACGGCTGCCGGTGGGATTCTCAGCCCGAGCACCCCTCGGCGACCTTCGTCCGCGTGCAGGGCATCGGACACGTCCGCGTTCACCAGCACCGCCCGGTGCGCGGCCGGGTGAAGACGATCGCGGTGAAGCGGGAAGGCTCCCGCCGGTATGTGGTGCTGTCGTGCGACGAAGCCCTGCGGTAGGCGATGCGCCGGTGCTCCAGAGCGGCGTTGTAGAGCTGCCGGTGATCCTCCACACACGCGGCGAGCGCGGCGGCCTGCCTGGCGGTGGGCCGCAGCAGGAACTTGAACGACCTGCGCACACCCACCTCCCACGCTCAGTAACGAGACCACCACGCTATCGGCGGGCACCGACAAAACCCGCACAGGTACGGATAAGGAGGCGGCGAATGCGCGGATCAGGGCACGCTCGGGCCTTGACGGCCCTCCCGCTCCCGATTCCCCGTCGCCTGAAGGCGACGGGGAATCGGGAGGACCTGATGGAGATGTCGGCGGACTCCCCGTTGTAATCGAGTTGGAAGGCGTGCGGCGCCTGTGTCCGGAGCGTCAGGCCGGATGGGAACTCCTCCATCTCGACACGCCCGATTTCCTCCGTTGCCCGTCGCACGATGCGATCCCATGCGGCACGATGCTCGGCGGTCAGCCGTGCGGCAGAAGGCTCGTCAAGGTCCGGCTCCTGATCCGCGTTGATCGCCTCCAAGGTCTCCAACAATGTGCAACCGGGGCGGCGGCGGACGAGGTGAAGATCATAGGTCATCGTCGCAGCGTAACGACATCCGTCCGGACCTCCCGGCCGCTGGGAGGTATCTCCTGTCGTCGTGTGACCGCCGCCCTCGGGCCGCCTCCCACCCCTACTACGAACGCCGCCGCCTCGATCCGACACGCTCCGCTGAGACTTCTTCGAGAACCTTCGTACGCCGCGCGGCTCATCGGGTGATCGGACGCCTCGATGGGAAATGTTTGCGCTGACCCAACGGCGACATTTCGGGCGGAATATCGCCATAGTTATTTATGGCCGCAAAAACTGCACACAACATATGTCGTGAACGAAAAGTGACCCCGACTGGAGGGTGTCCGTACAGTCGCTCGGGCATTCTGTATCGGAAACTGCTGATGGAAGACCAGGCCGGACCCTGTCGGCGACCGGAGAGTACGTGGCAACCCTGAAATACAACGGGCGCGACGCCGAAAAGCAGCGCCGCCTTGAGCGCGGCAACGCCTGGATCGCCGCGGCCGCATCCATCGGCGCCGCGTTCCTCACCTTGGCCGGCACGATGGCGGGCCTGTATTTCAGCTCTCGTAAACAATCAGCGGATACGCGCGGTGCTTTCATGTGATAGCGGATAGTGACCGCCTCTGGGCGTGCCAGGGTGAACGGACGCCGGGAGTCATGCCGTGCCGGGAATGGGCGGCATCCAG
>NZ_JBHMQT010000065.1:0-40726 GCF_042435035.1 Sphaerimonospora cavernae | reverse complement strand
GCGCGTGATCGGGAGTCGGTGAAGAGCGCGTTGATCACGCTGGTCGAGCACGCCCTGACCTCGCACGTGGGCGCGTACGGTGGATGAGCGGGCGCGCGCACGGGCGCACTGGCCGCGCGGCCGGATAGGCTGGAGGCCGGTCCATTCACCCGTCCAATCGCTTCGAGGCTGGCCACTCACGTGTTCGAGACGCTTTCTGACCGGCTGACTTCGGTCTTTTCCTCCCTTCGGTCCAAGGGCAGGCTTTCCGACGCAGACATCGACGCGACCTGCCGCGAGATCCGCATCGCCCTGCTCGAGGCGGACGTCGCGCTGCCCGTGGTGAAGGACTTCGTGGCCCGGGTCAAGGAAAGGGCGCGCGGAGCCGAGGTCTCCCAGGCGCTCAACCCCGCCCAGCAGGTCGTGAAGATCGTAAACGACGAGCTGATCGAGGTTCTGGGCGGTGAGACGCGTCGGCTGCGCCACGCCAAGACTCCGCCGACCGTCATCATGCTCGCGGGTCTCCAGGGATCCGGGAAGACCACGCTCGCCGGCAAGCTGGCCAAGTGGCTGCGCGAACAGGGACACGCCCCGCTGCTCGTCGCATGCGACCTCCAGCGGCCCAACGCGGTCCAGCAGTTGTCGGTCATGGCCGAGCGTGCCGAGGTCGCCGTGTTCGCGCCCGAGCCGGGCAACGGGGTGGGCGACCCCGTCGCGGTGGCCAGGGAGTCGGTCGAACAGGCCCGGCGCCGTCAGCACGACGTGGTCATCGTCGACACCGCCGGTCGGCTGGGCATCGACCAGGAACTGATGAAGCAGGCGGCGGACATCCGTGACGCGATCAGCCCGGACGAGGTGCTGTTCGTGGTCGACGCGATGATCGGTCAGGACGCCGTGAGCACCGCCCAGGCGTTCATGGAGGGGGTCGGCTTCGACGGCGTCGTGCTGACCAAGCTCGACGGCGACGCCAGGGGGGGTGCCGCGCTGTCGGTCCGGCATGTCACCGGCCGCCCGATCATGTTCGCGTCCACCGGCGAGAAGCTCGAGGACTTCGATGCCTTCCACCCGGACCGGATGGCGGGCCGGATCCTCGACATGGGCGACATCCTCACCCTGATCGAGCAGGCCCAGAAGACCTTCGACGAGCAGGAAGCCGCCAAGATGGCGGGCAAGCTCGCCTCCGGTGACGGCTTCACGCTCGATGACTTCCTCGAGCAGATGATGATGGTCCGCCGGATGGGCCCTATCAAGAATCTCCTCGGCATGATGCCGGGCATGGGCCAGATGCGCGAGCAGCTCAACCAGGTCGACGACCGTGACCTCGACCGCATCGCCGCCATCATCCGCTCCATGACCCCGGGCGAGCGCCAGGAACCGAAGATCATCAATGGCTCGCGGCGGGCCCGCATCGCCAAGGGCTCCGGCGTCACCGTCACCGAGGTCAACAACCTGGTCGTCCGCTTCTTCGAGGCGCAGAAGATGATGAAGCGGATGACCCAGGGCCTGGGCATTCCCGGCATGCCGGGCCGGGGCAAGAGTCAGAAGGCGCAGAAGGCCAAGAAGGGCCGCCGCGTCAGCGGCGACCCCCGCAAGGCGGCGCTCGGAAAGGCCGGCTCCGGTACGGCGGACACGCCCTCACTGCCGAAGGGCGCCGGCGCCCTCGGCAACCTCGGAACAGGGCAGCTGCCACCGGGCCCGGAGCTCCCGCCCGGCTTCGACCCGTCGAAGTTCAAGCTGCCGGGTCAGAAGTAGCGGTACGGCAAGCGACGGTGTCGAGTGGGCGAGGGGATGCCCGAACACCCTGAGCGATCTGGCAGAATATCTGGCTGGAACATCGTGACTGTGCGGGTGCCCTCTCACTCCCGCCGGTCGCGCCTGTCCCTCGGGCGGGCTCCCATCGTGCCCCACTCGATGAGACACCGCTCACCCACGCTCTAATGCAGGAGAGACCACACTCGTGGCAGTCAAGATCAAGCTCAAGCGGCTCGGAATGATCCGCAACGCGCAGTACCGCATCGTCGTCGCCGACAGCCGTAGCAAGCGCGACGGTCGTGCGATCGAGGAGATCGGCCTGTACCACCCGAAGGAGGACCCCTCGCGCATCGAGGTGAACTCCGAGCGGGCGCAGTACTGGCTGGGCGTCGGCGCGCAGCCGACCGACCCGGTTCTCAAGATCTTCAAGCTGACCGGTGACTGGCAGAAGTTCAAGGGCGAGCCCGCCCCGGCGACGCCGCTGCTGGTGGCCGAGCCGAAGCCGGACCGCCACGCCGCTTATGAGGCCGCGGCCCGGGAGACGCTGTCCGGTGACACCGCTGTCGCCGCCACCGCTCAGAAGAAGGCCAAGAAGCCCGCCAAGGCCGAAGCGACCGCCGAGGCCCCGGCAGCCCAGGCTCCGGCAGTCGAGGAGAAGCCGGAAGGCGAGGCCTGAGATGCTCGAGGAGGCCCTCGAGCATCTGGTCAAGGGCATCGTCGAACATCCTGACGACGTCCGGGTCCGCGCGCGACGCATCCGCACCGGACGCGTCCTGGAGGTCCGGGTCCACCCCGAAGACCTCGGCAAGGTCATCGGCCGCGGCGGCCGTACGGCCAAGGCGCTGCGCACGGTCGTCAACGGGCTGTCCCAGGGCCGGTACGTGCGGATCGACCTGGTCGATCTGGACACGGCCTAGGCCCGCCGAGGAGAACCTCACGTCCGGGGGACCCCTCATGGGGTCCCCCGGCTCCGTCTCCGGCTAGTTCGGTTCCAATGCGAGCTTCGTGTTTCAACGCGAGCTTCGTGTCCTAACACGAGATCCGGTTCTGAAGGAAGGCGACAAGTGCAGTTGGTGGTGGGCAGGATCGGCCGGCCGCACGGCGTACGGGGCGAGGTCACCGTCGAGGTGCGCACCGACGATCCCGACGTGCGGTTCTCCCCCGGTACGGCTCTCGCCACCGATCCGGCGGCTGCCGGCCCGCTGACGGTCGAGAGGGCGCGCTGGCACAAGGGGATCCTGCTGCTGGCCCTGGCCGGTGTGGACGACCGCGATGCCGCCGAGGAACTACGGGGCACGTTGCTCGTCATCGACGCCGCCGACGTGCCACGGTCCGCCGATCCCGACGAGTTCCACGACCATGAACTCATCGGTCTTGCGGTGGTGACCACGGCGGGTGAGCGGATCGGCGAGGTCGCCGACGTCCTCCACCACGGGCAGGACCTGCTCGTCGTCCGCCGACCGGATCAGGGCGAGGCCTACGTTCCGTTCGTCAAGGCGCTCGTACCCGAGGTCGATCTCGACCGGGGCGTACTGGTCGTAGCCGCGCCGCCCGGCCTGTTCGATCTCGGCGAGACCGAGTAGGGCGGGTTTCCGAGTAGGAGGAGGCACGCGTGCGCGTCGACATCATCTCGATCTTTCCCGAGTACTTCGCTCCGCTCGACGTGTCGCTGGTGGGCAAGGCGCGGGAGCGGGGGATCCTCGAGATCCGTCTCCACCAGTTGCGGGACTGGACCCACGACGTCCACAAGACCGTGGACGACACGCCGTACGGCGGGGGTCCCGGCATGGTGATGAAGCCGGAGATCTGGGGTGAGGCCATCGACGCCGTCATCGCCCAGGCCGGGCCGGCCGCGTCGCCCCGGATGATCGTGCCGACGCCGAGCGGACGGCCGTTCACTCAGGAGACGGCCATCGAATACGCCGAGGAGCCGTGGCTGCTGTTCACCCCGGCCCGTTACGAGGGCATCGACTCGCGTGTCGCGGCCGAGTACGGCTCACGGCTGCGGGTCGACGAGGTGAGCGTCGGCGACTACGTGCTGGCGGGCGGCGAGGCGGCCGTCCTCGTGATCGTCGAGGCGGTCGGGCGGTTGCTGCCCGGGGTGCTCGGCAACGCCAGATCGGTCGCCGACGACTCCTTCGCTCCCGGGTCGATGGCCAACCTTCTGGAGGGCCCGGTCTACACCAAACCGCCCACGTGGCGCGGCCGCGAGGTACCCGAGATCCTGCTGTCCGGCCACCACGGAAAGATCGCCCGATGGCGACGCGACCAGGCGCTGCGGCGTACTCTCGAGAAACGGCCCGAGCTGGTCGCCAGGCTCGATCCGGCCGGCCTGGACAAGGACGACCGGAAGATCCTCACGGAGTTCGAGCCCCCATGCGGCATCCCGTTTCGCGCCGAGCCGGATGATGTGGCAAACTGAATCGCTGCTGCCGCTTTCGTGTGGCCGGGTGTCGCCCGGTCCCAGCCGCGGCAGAATCGGACGTAAATCAAGCCAAGCACGCGTGTCCCCCTTGTCGCCGAGCCTTTCCGGCCCGGCCGGGTGGACCTCCGCGTGCCCATGTCAGCGAGGAACCGCCGTCATGCACACGCAGATCCAGGAGCTCGAGAAGGCTGCTCTCCGCAGCGACGTTCCGGCCTTCCGCCCGGGTGACACGCTGGAGGTCCACGTGCGTGTCGTCGAGGGCAACCGGTCCCGAATCCAGGTGTTCAAGGGGTTCGTCCTGCGTCGGCAGGGCGGCGGCGTACGTGAGACTTTCACCGTCCGCAAGGTCAGCTACGGCGTCGGCGTCGAGCGGACCTTCCCGGTGCACAGCCCGGTGATCGAGAAGATCACCGTGGTGACCCGGGGCGACGTCCGCCGGGCGAAGCTCTACTACATGCGCGACCTGCGCGGCAAGGCGGCTCGCATCCGCGAGAAGCGTGAGGCGACGCCGGCCGCCAAGTAGGTCAAGGAGTGTCGATCGTGGTCCGTGCCATCGGTACGGACCACTTTCTTTTGCCGGGGATGCCGCGTCCACGCCACTGGCCGCCGCGGACATCATTTAGGCTCAGCACCGTTGGCTAGCGAAGGTCAGGGGTTCGGCGTGCGCCACCCTGGCGAGGACGGGGTGGACGTGGTCGCCGAAGACATCCAGCAAAGCGCCGATGGCGCCAAGGAGAAGAAGGGGTCGTTCTGGCGGGAGCTTCCCGTCCTCATCGTGGTGGCCCTGGGGCTGGCCCTGCTCATCAAGACCTTCGTCGTGCAGGCGTTCTACATCCCGTCCGAGTCGATGGAGAACACGCTGCTGATCAATGACCGGGTGCTGGTCAACAAACTCGTGTACCACGTCCGCGACATCGAGCGCGGGGACATCGTGGTGTTCTCGGGAGTGGACTCCTGGGATCCCGAGGTGCAGTTGGAGGAGCCGTCGAACCCGATCACCGGGGCCCTCCGCTGGGTCGGTACGGCGTTCGGCGTGGTCCCGGGGGAGAAGGACTACATCAAGCGGGTCATCGGGCTGCCCGGCGACAGGGTCAAGTGCTGTGACGAGCCGGGCCGCGTCACGGTGAACGGGGTGCCGCTGGACGAGAAGGCCTACCTGCACCCGGGAGACGCGCCCTCCCAGGACCCTTTCGATGTCACGGTGCCACCGGGGCGGTTGTGGGTGATGGGCGACCACCGGTTCGTCTCCTCCGACTCCCGGCGTCACACGGGGGATCCCGGGGGCGGCGCGATCCCGGCCGACCAGGTGATCGGCCGTGCTTTCGTCATCGTCTGGCCGTTCGACCGGGCCCAGATCCTGCCGATCCCCGACACGTTCGCTCAGCCCGCCCTGAAAGCCGCCGGAGCCGCCGCCGGAGCCGCCCCCGTCCTGGCGGGCTTCGCGGGAGCCGTGCCGCTGGTGGTGCTGCGCCGCAGATTCAGGAACCGCAGATCAGCCAAGCGGTAGAGGAAGGCCATGGCGAAGACCGGCAAGACCGAGGAGAAGAACGACGCACCCGCCAAGAAGGGCTCGGGGCTCCGTGACACCATCTTGTACGGCCTCGGCGGAATCGTGGTGGCGCTGTTGGTCCACGCGTTCGTCCTGCAGACGTTCTACATTCCCTCCGGCTCGATGGAGAACACGCTGCTGCTGAATGACTATGTGGCGGTGAACAAGCTCGCCTACAAGTTGGGCGACGTGGAGCGGGGCGACATCGTGGTCTTCAAGGGCTGGGATGGTGAGGACACGATCAAGCGGGTGATCGGCGTCGGCGGTGACACGGTGAAGTGCTGCGATGACAAGCGCCGGATCACCGTCAACGGCACCCCGCTCGATGAGGAGGGCGTCTACCTGTACCCGGGAGCCCACCCCTCCGGACGCCGGTTCGAGGTGAAGGTGCCGCCGGGGCGTTTGTGGCTGATGGGCGACCATCGGAACAACTCGATGGACTCCCGGATGTTCCTGGAAGACGGGCATCTGGGCACGATCTCGGAGGCTGACGTCATCGGCCGGGCTTTCGTTCGCTTCTGGCCGCTGTCACGCTTCTCCTGGCTGTCCCCGCCTGCGACTTTCTCCGCCGTTCACTGATCCGGTCCCGAATTCACCCGGGCTTTTGCCGGTGGCGGAGGCTCCGGCCGTATCGCCGGGGCGGATTGGGGCGTAATCTGCTTGTCGTCATGACGCCTTTGTATCGCCCCCGTCCCAGTGTGGTGCGGCGGGATTCGGGACTGTACGGCTACGAGCGGGCTCTGGCACGACGAGGATTCGCTCCGGTGGCCGGGGTGGACGAGGCAGGCCGGGGCGCCTGCGCCGGGCCGCTGGTGGTGGCGGCGGTCGTGTTGGGGCGGGAGATCCACGGCCTGACCGATTCCAAGCTTCTTACGGAGGCCGCCCGAGAACGCCTCTACGACCACATCACCGGCACGGCGAAAGCGGTCGGAGTCGTCGTGATCCCCCCTGCGGAGATCGACGCGCGGGGCCTGCACAAGTGCAATGTCGCGGGCATGCGCCGGGCGGTTGCGGGACTGGGGATCGACCTCGGCTACATCCTGACCGACGGCTTCCCCGTGGCCGGGCTGCCCGCACCGTCGCTCGCCGTATGGAAGGGAGACCAGGTCGCGGCCTGCGTCGCGGCGGCCTCGATCGTGGCCAAGGTGACAAGGGACCGCCTGATGCGCGGCCTGGACGAGACGTCCCCCGAGTACGGCTTCGCCGTGCACAAGGGCTACGTCACCGCGGGCCATCGTCGGGCTTTGGCCCAACACGGACCCAGCCCCCATCACCGGTTCTCGTTCGTGACGGTGGCCAGGGTGACTCGTGGAGCGGAGATCCAGGACGTAGGCCCGTGGACCGGGCAGGATGGGGGCATGCAAGAGAATGAGGTCGGGGCCAGTGTCGTCTGAAGGGGCGACCGCGACGGGGAGCGGAAGAGGAGGTCCGGAATGAGCGCGGAAGATCTCGAGAAGTACGAGACCGAGATGGAGCTGCAGCTCTACCGGGAGTACCGCGACGTCGTGGGTCTGTTCACCTACGTCGTGGAGACCGAGCGGCGCTTCTATCTGACCAACTCGGTGGACCTCGATGTCCGGACAGCCGAGAACGGTGACGTCTTCTTCGACGTGAAGATGCAGGACGCCTGGGTCTGGGATATGTACCGTCCGGCCCGCTTCGTCAAGAACGTGCGGGTCGTGACGTTCAAGGACGTCAACATAGAGGAGTTGGCCAAGCCCGATCTCGAGATGCCCAAGGAGGGATTCTCCAGCTAGGGCCGTTTTCCCCAGAACCGGGTTCGGCGGGCTGAGGATGTGCCCGATTGCGGCACCGTTACGGCATGCGCTCTGTCGTCTGCCTGCTCGCCTGCCTCATGGCCGCCTCGTCCAGTGCAGGCTCCTTGCCGCCGCGGTCGCCGCTGCCCGCTGAGCTGTCGTCCACCGAGAGGGCCGCGGGTCCGCGTGGCGGAGCATGGGCGTCGCCGGTCGCGCTGGGCGGGCGTCGCCCGCTCGGCGTTCGCGGTCTGGTGGTCAGGGGTTTCGACCCGCCGGCTCGGCCCTGGCTCGCAGGGCATCGTGGCGTGGATCTCGCAGCGGGGGCGGGTGAGGAGATCTACGCGGCCGGCTCGGGCGTCGTCGAGTACGCGGGCCGGGTCGCCGGGCGCGGAGTCGTCGCCATCGCTCACACGAACGGGCTGCGGACCACCTATCTCCCGGTCCTGGCATCCGTACGGCCCGGCCAGAGCGTCGCGGCGAGTGACGTGATCGGGGTGATCGAGGACGTCCCGGGTCACTGCAGGATGACCTGCCTCCATTGGGGGCTCTTGCGGGGGAGGAGTTATCTCGATCCCCTCCTGCTGTTCGGTCTCGGCCGGGTCCGCCTGCTGCCGTTGTGGCCGGCGTCCACGGAAGGTCAGGCCCGCGGATGAGCCTGCCGATACGCGGCCCTGAGCCGTTCCACGGACACATGCGTGTAGATCTGTGTGGTGGCCAGGGAGGCGTGACCCAGCATCTCCTGGACACTGCGCAGATCGGCCCCGCCCTCGAGTAGATGGGTGGCCGCGGTGTGCCGGAGGCCGTGCGGGCCCATATCCGGAGTTCCTTCGATCTCCGCCAGGCGCGCGTGCACGACCCGCCTGACCGTGCTCTGATCGATCCGGCCGCCGCGGACTCCGACGAAGAGGGCGGGGCCGGTGCCCTCGCGGACCAGCAACGGCCTGCCGCGCACGCACCAGGCGTCGAGGGTGCGCAGCGCGGGCGCTCCGACGGGCACCGTTCGCTCCTTGCGGCCCTTGCCCAGCACCCGCACCGTACGGCGGTCGCGGTCGACGTCGTCGACATCGAGACCGCACAGCTCGCTCACCCGCACACCGGTGGCGTAGAGCAGTTCCATGATCGCCTGGTCGCGCAGGTCCTTGGGGTTGTGGGCACCCGCTCCGTCAGGGGCGGCCTCGTCAGGGGCAGCCCGGTCCAGCACGGCCCGGACCTCCGCCTGGTCCAGCACCTCCGGCAGGCGCCGGTGCGGCTTGGCGGTGCCCAGCAGCAATCCCGGATCACCGTCCAGCCAGCCCCGGCGGTGGCAGAACGCGGTGAACGCCCGCGCGCACGCCGTCCGCCGCGCCAACGTCGCCCGGGACGCCCCTGCCTGGTGTTGGGTCCCCAGCCAGTCGCGGAGGGCGTTCACGTCCAAGGTGGCGATGCTTTCCCGCTCCGGGCCCTCCTGCCCTGCGGCCATATGTGCGAGCAGTGAGGCGATATCCCCCAGGTACGCCCTGACGGTGTGCGGCGACAGGTCCCGCTCCAGGCGAAGGTGGCGCTCGAACGCCGCCAGGACGGACTCGAACCTGGGAGACGACATCTCAGCCGATCCCGAAATGATCCTTGATGCCCTGCACACCCACCAAGAGTTGCTCCATCGCGACGCCCTGCTGTTCCAGCATCGTGCTGTGGTGTTCGAGGGTTTTGGTGTGGTTGTCCAAGATTGCACTGTGGTGTTCGAGGATCCTGGTGTGGTCGTCCAGGATCCTGGTGTGGTCGTCCAGGATCCTGGTGTGGTCGTCCAGGATCGTGCTGTGGTGTTCGAGGGTTTTGGTGTGGTTGTCCAGGATCCTGGTGTGGTCGTCCAGGATGCTGCCGTGGCGTACCAGCACCGTGCCGTGACGTTCCAGGACGTTTCTCTGGAACTCCAGGTCCTTCCCGTACTCGCGGAGGATCTCCTGCTGCTCCTGCAGCGTTTCGTGGATCGCGGTGAAAAGCCTGGCGTTCGCCGCCTGCGCGTCCCAGACGTCCTGACGGGTGGACAGAGCGATCTCCCTGCCGTCCCCGGTGTTGATCGTTACTGAGCTGCGGTCAGCCATGGATCGCATGCTATCCGTTGACCCTTTCGTGATCTCGATGAATTGAACTACCGGGAGCGGCGAAGCCGCCAGCCGCGGTCTGACTGCTCGACGAATCCGGCGGCGGCCAGCCCGCCGAGGCAGGCGAGCGCTGTGGTGAGATCCACTCCTGCCGCGACGGCGATGGCGGCCGGCCCTGATCCACCGCGGGCCGGAACCGCCTCCAGCACCCGTCTCGTCTCCTCGCCCAGCGCGTCCCTGGGCAGCACGGGCCCTCGGGCGCGGGGGGCCAGATCCGCCCCGATCGAGCCGACCAGCTCGATCACTTCGGCGGCGGAGGTGACGCAGACCGCCTTGCCCTCCCGGATCAGTGTGTGACAGCCCACGGAGGTCTCCGAGGTGACGGGCCCCGGCACGGCCATCAGGTGCCGGTTCAGGTCGGCGGCATGCCCCGCGGTGTTGAGCGCTCCGCTCCGCGCCGCCGCCTCGACGACGACTGTGCCGCGCGACAACGCGGCGATCACGCGGTTGCGTACGAGGAAGCGGGGCCTGGTGGGGTGGACGCCGAGCGGCCATTCGCTGACCATGAGGCCCTGGGAGCGCACGACCCCGAACAACTCCTCGTGGGCGGTGGGATAGCAGACGTCCGTCCCACAGGCCAGCACAGCCACCGTCGCGGCTCCGGCCGCCAGCGCCCCGCGGTGGGCGGCGCCGTCGATCCCGTAGGCACCACCACTGATCAAGGTCCAGCCGCGCTCGCCGAGCCCAGAGCCGAGATCGCTCGCGACGGTCGTCCCGTACGCGGTCGCGGCCCGTGCGCCGACTATCGCGACCGAGCGAAGGCAGGTGAAGCGCAGGTTTGCCCGGCCCTCGAGCCACAATCCGAACGGCCGCCGGTCGCCCAGGTCGTCGAGCTGCGTCGGCCACTCGGCGTCGCCGGGGATGACCAGCCGGGCTCCCCGCTCCCGCCCCGCCGCGATCAGCGCCCCGGGGTCCGTGTAGCGGGCGGCCCATCCCGCGACGAGCCGGGCGAGATCGAGACGCCGCCGCGATGTCAGAGCGAGCTCGGCCTCTCTCCGCGCGGACTCCGGGTCCAGCCTGCCGCGCCTGGCCTGTTCGAGAGCATCTTGCGGGCCGTGGGCCGCGATCAGCCGGCCCATCACCGGGTCGCCGGCCTCGGCCATCCGCATGATCGCCGCTCGAGCGGCCCGCTCCTCTTCCCGGGCGCCGGCATCCTCGGGGACCTCGGGCCGGCACTCGTCTCTTCCAAGGTTCCCCATCACGTGTCCCCCATCACTCGAGATCCCCAACCAACCGATCAGTCCGCCCGCCCAATCAAGTCGCCCGCCCAATCAGTCCACGCCCAGCCACATCGCGAGCGCTCCCGTCGTCTCCGGCTCGCCCGGGATCTCCTTGGTGGCGAGGTCGGCCAGGGTCCAGGCCAGGCGGAGCACCCGGTCGAGCCCGCGCGCGCTGAGCGTCCCGAGGTCGAGGCCGCGGTGCAGCGGAGCGAGGGCCCTGCCGGGCAGGCGGAACTCGTTGTGCAGGACGGCCGACGGCACCTCGGCGTTCGCTCGCCAGGGCGTCCCCGCCAGCCGTTTGGCGGCCCGTTCCCGTGCGAGCAGGACGCGCTGCGCCACCGCCTCGGTCGGCTCGGTGAAGTTCCGGTCTGCCAGCAGTTCGGCCCGGGTGGCCCGGCCGACCCGCACCTTCACGTCCACCCGGTCGAGCAGCGGGCCGGACAGCCGTGCCAGATAGCGCCGACGTGCGGTCGGCGTACATCGGCAGGGCTCGCTCGACGTCCCCGGCCGGCCGCACGGGCAGGGATTGGAAGCGAGGACGAGCATGAAGCGGGCGGGAAACGTGATCGTCGCGCTCGCCCGCGCGATCGTCACCACGCCTGATTCGAGCGGCTGCCGTAGGGAGTCGAGCACGGAGGTGGCGAACTCAGGGGCTTCGTCCATGAACAGCACACCCCGGTGTGCGAGCGACACCGCGCCTGGACGCACCGTCCCGCCGCTGCCGCCGCCCACCACGGCGGCCACCGTCGCGCTGTGATGCGGAGCCATGAAAGGCGGCCGGGCGAGCAGCGGATGCCCAGCCGGCAGCGTTCCCGCCACCGAGTGAATCGCCGACACCTCGAGGGCCTCGTCGAGGCCGAGAGATGGCAGCAGGGTCGGCAGCCGCTCGGCCAGCATGGTCTTGCCGGTGCCCGGCGGACCCAGCATCCAGAGGTTGTGCCCGCCCGCCGCGCAGACTTCGAGCGCCTTGCGGGCGAGTGGCTGGCCGGCCACGTCCCGCATGTCCGGTCCGCCCTCCGTCCCGATTGCCTCCGTCCCATCCGCCGCAGGCTCCGCGTCGGCGCCTCCGGCGGACGGTGCGGCCTGGCCGGTGGCGGCCGGCCGGCGGCCCGTATCGCCGGAGCGCAGCCACCGCACGAGTTCACTCAGGGTGGCGACGGGGACCACGGCGATGCCGGGAACGAGGGCCGCTTCGGCGGCGTTGCGTGCGGGCACGACAACGGTGCCGGCCCCTGCCTCCGCCGCCGCCAGTACGGCGGGCAGCACCCCCCTGATCGGCCGTACCCTGCCGTCGAGCCCCAGTTCGCCGAGGAACAGGGGATCCGCGATGCGGTGCGCGGGGACGGCGCCGGCCGCGCCCAGCATGGCGACGGCGATGGCGAGATCGAAGATCGAGCCGCGCTTGGGCAGGCTCGCGGGGAACAGACTGACGGTGACCCGGGTGTCGGGCCAGGCGAAGCGACTGTTGATCATTGCCGAGCGCACCCGCCCGCGGGCCTCGCTGATCGCGGTGTCGAGAAGGCCGATGAAGTGGGTGCCCGCGACTCCTGGCCCCACGTCGGCCTCGACCTCGACCATCCGGCCGGTGACGCCCACCAGGGCCACGCACCGGGTCCGTGCCACGGCCATGTCAGATCACCCCCCTCTCGTGCCGTACGGCGAAGTCGCCGGCGAACCGCTCGAGCGCGACCACGTCGACCCGGATCGTGCCGAACCTCTCGGGCTGCGACGCCAGCCATTTGCTCGCCAGGCTCCGCAGGCGCAGCAGCTTCTCGCGGGTGACCGCCTCGAACGCGGTGCCGTGGCTGTGGCCTGAGCGGGTCTTCACCTCCACGACGACCAGTGCGTCGCCGTCCCGGGCGAGGATGTCGATCTCGCCCTGGGGGCAGCGCCAGTTGCGGGCCAGGATCCGCATGCCACCCGCCTCGAGAAAGTTCGCGGCGAGCCGCTCGCCGTGTCTGCCAAGTTGATCCTTCGCGGCCATGGGACCACCTCCGGCCTCGACGGTCGCCGATCGCGGGCTACCCTCGATGAGCCGAACCGCATTCTGTGGACAACTCTCTGCGATCGCTCAGCCGCAGGACCGGGGGGAAGGGATGAGGCACGTGATCGAGACGCTCATCAAGGAACTCGGCGAGGGCGTGGGGGTGGCCCTGCCGGATGTGCGGGTGACCGGCGACGATCTCGTGCTGCCGTCCGTCTTCCCGGTCGGCGCGGCCGCCGCCGCATGTGCCGGGGCGGCGAACGCCGCCGTCGCCGCCTACTGGCGGCCCGTCGCGCCGCCGGAGGTGCTCGTCGACGTACGGCACGCGGCGGTGGCCTTCCAGAGTGAGCGCCACTTCCAGGCCGACGGCGAGAACTTCGACGTCTGGGCGCCCCTGTCCGGCGACTACCGGGCCGATGACGGCTGGGTCAAGCTCCACTGCAACTTCGATCATCATCGGGACGCCGCGCTCCGGGCCCTCGGGTTGCCCGCCGGAGTGACCAAGGAGGATGTCGCACGTGCCTGCGAGAGCCGTACCGCACTCGACGTCGAGGAGGCGGTGACCCGCGAGGGCGGGTGCGCGGGGGCGATGCGGAGCCGGGCCCGGTGGCTCGCGCACCCGCAGGCGGGCGTGATCGCCGAACAGCCGCTGGTCGGGCTCACCCGCCTGACTGATCCCTCCACTCCGACCGACGTCCCCGGCACCCTGGAGTCATCGGGCGAGTCATCGGGCTGGGATCGGCCGCTGAGCGGGGTGCGCGTTCTCGATCTGACCCGGGTGATCGCCGGGCCGGTGGCCGCCCGCACGCTCGCCGCCCACGGGGCGGAGGTGCTGCGGGTCGGGGCGGCTCATCTGCCCGAAGTGCCGGGACTCGTCGTGGAGACGGCGTTCGGCAAGCGGTCATGTCACATCGATCTTTGCTCTGAGCCCGAGGCGCTGCGCGACCTCGTCCGCCAGGCCGATGTCGTCATCCAGGCATACCGTCCGGGAGCGCTGAACGCCAGGGGGTTCGGGCCCGCCGATCTCGCCGCGATGCGGCCGGGGATCGTCTGCGTCGACATCTCCGCGTACGGCTCCCGCGGCCCCTGGGGCGGCAGGCGGGGTTTCGACAGCCTCGTCCAGATGGTCTGCGGGATCGCCCACGAGAACGGCGATGGGTCCCGGCCCGCCCCGCTGCCCGCCCAGGCGCTCGACCACGGCAGCGGCTTCCTCGCGGCGTTCGGCGCGGTCGCCGCGCTGCTGCGGCGCCGGGCAGAGGGTGGATCCTGGCATGTCGAGGTCTCCCTGGCGCGTACCGCCAAGTGGCTCGACGACCTCGGCAGGGTCGACGGCGCCGGCATCCCGCAGCCGTCGGCCGACGGGCTGCTGGCCACCATGCCCAGCGCTTTCGGCACCCTCACCTACGTGCGGCCGCCCGGCCTGATCGCGGGCGCGGAGCCCTACTGGGCGAGCCCGCCGCCGAGGCAGGGCGAGCACCCCGCCGAATGGGCGACAGCCACAGGCAGGGGATGATGAGCTGCTGGTCGACGCCGAGGAACCGCGGATGCTCGGCGAGCGGATCGACGAACTCATCCACCCTTACCGGACGACCGAGCGCACGGCCCAGGACGCGCCGACGGGGGCCCGCCTGGCGGAGTTCCACCTCCGCATGTTCCCGCGTGCGCCACGCGGGCCGGGCCGCGAGCCGACGGCGTCACCGGCGCCGAGCCGGGCGAACCGGCCGTCACCTGAGGGGGGCGGATCCGTATAGACTGTTCGACGGCCTGCTATGCGGGCCGAATTCGCACGCCCGTGCAAAGACCGTCTCCTCGGTCCGGATCGGGGGAGTGTTCGACCGAACGCGACCTCGTCCGGTGAAGACGGCCCGGGCGTCAGGACGCGGGCAGACGGGCCCGCGTGACCAACCGAGGCCAGTGCCCCAGGGCACGCGACCATGGAGGAACAGCACCATGGCTCCTGTCGTCACCATGCGGCAGCTTCTTGAGAGCGGCGTTCACTTCGGCCACCAGACGCGCCGGTGGAACCCGAAGATGAAGCGCTTCATCCTCACGGAGCGCAACGGCATCTACATGATCGACCTGCGGATGTCGCTGTCGTACATCGACCGTGCGTACGACTTCGTGAAGGAGACCGTCGCGCACGGCGGCACCATTATGTTCATCGGCACGAAGAAGCAGGCCCAGGAGGCGATCGCCGAGCAGGCGTCGCGCGTCGGCATGCCGTACGTGAACCAGCGCTGGCTGGGCGGCATGCTCACCAACTTCTCGACCGTGCACAAGAGGCTCCAGCGCCTCAAGGAGCTGGAGGAGCTCGACTTCGACAACGTGGCCGGCTCCGGGCTCACCAAGAAGGAGCTCCTGATGCGCCGCCGCGAGAAGGAGAAGCTGGAGCGCACCCTCGGCGGCATCCGCGACATGGCCCGCGTCCCGAGCGCGATCTGGATCGTGGACACCAAGAAGGAGCACATCGCGATCAACGAGGCCAAGAAGCTCGGCATCCCGGTCGTCGCGATCCTGGACACCAACTGCGACCCCGACGAGGTCGACTACGCGATCCCGGGTAACGATGACGCGATCCGCGCCGTCAGCCTCCTCACCCGTGTGGTCGCAGACGCCGTCGCCGACGGCCTGATGACCCGCGCCGGCGCCGCCCGCGGTGAGGAGAAGCCGGCCGGTGTCGCCGCGGCCGAGCCGCTGGCCGAGTGGGAGCGCGAGTTGCTCGAAGGCTCCGCCCCGGCCACCGAGGCCACCGAGGCGGCCGAGGCCGGTGAGGCTCCAGCCGCCGTCCAGACCGAGCAGGCCGAGCAGACGCAGGCCGAGCAGACGCAGGCCGAGCAGCCCGAGCAGGCCTAGGGCCGCTCCCGCCGGCGTACGGCAGAGCCCGTACGGTCAGGCAACACGCTCCATCGGGCGGGCACCCTCGCAGGGGGCGCCCGCCCCCCATGACGATTCGCATCCGGGTCCTGAAGAGGAAATTGGAACAATGGCTTCCGTGAACATGGCCGACGTCAAGCGGCTTCGCGAGATGACCGCCGCCGGCATGATGGACTGCAAGAAGGCGCTTGAGGAGGCCGAGGGCGACTTCGACAAGGCCATCGACATCCTGCGTCTCAAGGGCGCCAAGGACGTCGGCAAGCGCGAGGCCCGCACCGCGTCGAACGGCCTGGTGGCCGTCAAGCACGAGGGTGACTCCCTGGCCGCGCTGCTCGAGCTCAACTGCGAGACCGACTTCGTCGCGAAGAACGAGCGCTTCCAGCAGTTGGCCGCCGACATCGTCGCGCACGTCGCGGCGACCAAGCCCGGCGACGTGCCGACCCTGCTGGAGTCCCAGCTGAACGGCAAGAGCGTCAAGGAACTGCTCGACGAGACGAACGCCGCGCTCGGCGAGAAGATCGAGATCCGTCGGTTCTCCGTGCTCGACGGCGGGTACATCGTGTCGTACATGCACAAGACCGACCCGCAGCTTCCGCCGGCGGTCGGTGTGCTGATCCAGCTCGACGAGCCGAACGCCGAGGTGGCCAAGGACATCGCGCAGCACACCGCGGCGATGGCGCCGAGGTTCCTGAGCCCGGCCGACGTTCCGGCCGAGGTGATCGAGAAGGAGCGGTCGCTGTTCGAGCAGATGACCCGCGACGAGGGCAAGCCCGAGGCGGCCATCTCGAAGATCGTCGATGGCCGCGTCAACGGCTGGTTCAAGGACTTCACGCTCGTGGAGCAGGCGTTCGTGAAGGACAACAAGAAGACGATCGCCAAGGTCGCGGACGAGGCAGGGGTCAGGGTTCTGGCCTTTACTCGTTACAAGGTCGGGCAGGCTTAGGCTTATCGCCGAGGAGCTCTTGACCCGCGGATATCTCGAGGAGGCCGCCGCCGTGCAGGAAAACACCAGACCCGCCACGCCGGCGGCTTCGTCGTACGACGGGCCGCTGCGCTGGAAGCGGGTGATGTTGAAGTTGTCGGGTGAGGCGTTCGCCGGGGGAGACACTCTCGGCATCGACCCGCTCGTCGTCGCCCAGCTCGCCGACTCCGTCGCCGAAGCCGTCCGCGAGGGTGTGCAGGTGGCGGTGGTCGTCGGCGGCGGCAACATGTTCCGCGGCGCGGCCCTTTCCGACCAGGGCATGGACCGTGCCCGCGCCGACTACATGGGCATGCTCGGGACCGTCATAAACTGCCTCGCGCTGCAGGACTTCCTGGAGAAGCGCGGGATCGACACCCGCGTGCAGACCGCGATCACGATGCAGCAGGTCGCCGAGCCGTTCCTGCCCCGCCGGGCGATCCGCCACCTGGAGAAGGGCAGAGTGGTCATCTTCGGTGCGGGGCTGGGGTCGCCGTTCTTCTCGACCGACACCTGTGCGGCGCAACGGGCTCTGGAGATCGGCGCCGAGGCGCTGCTGAAGGGTACGCAGGTCGACGGCGTCTACGACTCGGACCCGCGGAAGAACCCCGACGCGGTACGGTTCGACCAGCTTGAATACGGTGAGGTGCTGACGCGAGGTCTCGGGGTCATGGACGCCACCGCGATCAGCCTGTGCATGGACAACGGCCTGCCCATCGTGGTCTTCGACCTGATGGGCGAGGGCAACATCCTGCGGGCGGTTCGAGGTGAGAAGATCGGCACGCTGGTGAGTCCGGCAGGGAAATAGGGAGCCGCAGTGATCGACGAAACCCTCCTCGAGGCGGAGGAGAAGATGGACAAGGCGGTAGCGGTCGCCAAGGAGGACTTCTCGGGCATCCGCACCGGCCGCGTCACCCCCTCGATGTTCAACAAGATCAACGTGGACTACTACGGGTCGCCGACGCCGATCCAGCAACTCGCGTCGTTTCACGTCCCCGAGGCCCGGATGGTCCTTGTCCAGCCGTATGACAAGGGCGCGCTGAACGCGATCGAGAAGGCCATCCGGGACAGCGATCTCGGGGTCAACCCCGGCAACGACGGTGCGGTCATCCGCGTGGTGTTCCCCGAGCTCTCGCAGGAGCGCCGCAAGGAGTACGTCAAGATCGCTCGCAACAAGGCGGAGGGCGCCCGGGTCTCCATCCGGAACATCCGCCGCCACGCCAAGGAGATCCTGGACAAGATGGTCAAGGACGGCGAGGCCGGCGAGGACGAGGTCCACCGGGCGGTGAAGGAGCTCGACGACCTCACCCAGAAGCACGTCGCGAAGATCGATGAGCTGCTCAAGGGCAAGGAAGCCGAGCTGCTCGAGGTCTGACCGACGCCTCGGCCGCGGGATGCCTCGGGGTCGACGATCGGCTCGACCGTGATCCTTGTGCCGCGCCGCCCTCACGTGGCGCGGCACAAGGATCACGTGTATAGGGAGTAGGACGTTTTGGACGCAACGGCCGCCGCCTCGGAGAACGGGCCCGACCGCAAAGCGCTCGACGGCGACGGTGTCCCCGGCGATGGGGCCCCCGGAGCGGCCGCCGGGGGCGGGAGCCGTATGGGACGGAACCTGCCGGCCGCGGTGGCGGTCGGCGTCGCGCTCGGCGCGGTCGTCATCGGCTCGCTCTACATTGTCAAGGCGGCCTTCCTGTTCGTCGTCCTGGCTGTCGTCGGCGTCGGCGTGCACGAACTGGCCAAGGCGTTCGCGATCCGCGGCATCCGGGTGCCGGTGATCCCGCTGCTCGCCGGTATGGCCGCGATGGTCGTCGGTCCGTACTGGGGCGGCGTCCCCTTCCTCGTCGGAGCGTTCGCGGTGACCGCGATGGTGCTGCTGGTCTGGCGGATGTTCCAGGGCGCCGACGGCTACGTCAGGGATGCTACGGCGAGCATGTTCATCGCGGTTTACCCGGCGCTGTTCGCGGGGTTCGTGCCGCTGCTGCTGAAGCCGGACGACGGCGCCGACCGGGTTGTGATCTTCATAGCGGTGACCGTCTGCAGCGACATCGGCGGCTATTTCGCGGGCATCTTCTTCGGCAGGCACCGGATGTCACCGCTCATCAGCCCGAAGAAGACCTGGGAGGGATTCGCCGGCTCGGCGGTCGCCTGCGTGGTCGCCGGGGCGTTACTCGTCCATTTCCGACTCGACTCGGGCTACTGGCAGGGTGCGGTGCTCGGCGCGGTCGTGGTCGTCTGCGCCACCCTCGGTGATCTCATCGAGTCGGTGGTCAAGCGTGACCTCGGCATCAAGGACATGGGCACGCTGCTGCCCGGCCACGGCGGCGCCATGGACCGCCTCGACTCCCTGCTCTTCACGCTCGTCCCGGTCTGGCTGCTGCTGACGCTCCTCGTCAGCCCATGACCGTTCACGACGCTGTCAGATGCGCGCCGGTCAGATCCGGTGCCGTACGGCCAGGCGCTCGGCGGGCACCTCGTGCCCGTGCTCGGCGGTGAGGCGGAGTTCGGCCTCGGTGAGCGGGAACAGCCACAGCCAGCGGACCGGATCACCCCCGACTGCAAATCCCGACATGTCTGGAAATCCCGGTGGGTCGACGAGCATGATGACCCCCTGATAGTCCCCGTCGAGGGGGAAGGAGTCAGGTCTTCGGAACCACCGCGCCGTGTGGCCGTCCCCCAGCCAGGTCACCGACCGCCAAGGATAGCGGCCCAGCCAGGCGAACAGCCGGGCGACGGCCCGCGGGTCCTGCCGTGTCGCGACGGCCAACTCCACCCGGCAGGCCGTGTCGTAGAGTTCGGCTCCCGGCATCCGCTGGCAGCTCATCCCCACCGTCGACAGAATCGTGTGGTCCCGTTCCGCGGTGGCCGGGCGCTCGGTCACGCCGATCACCGGAAGGCTGCCGCCTCCGACGTTCCAGTAGCGGCCCGGCGGGCCGACCCGGCCGTCCAGGTGGCCCATCACGAACTGCTGGAACGAGGCCCAGCTTCCCCTCGCCTCCCGCCACCGCCAGTACGCGCGCGCCTGGGCGACACGGGACGACAGTCCCTCCATCGCCTCAGCCAGCGGCCACGCGTACGGCGACTCGCCCACGGCGTCGCGGGCATAGCCGGGCATGCCGCGATCCATGTCCGCCCAGCTCGGAATGACGGCGAGGAGTTCGCCGTTCTCGAACAGGGCGACGCCGTCACCCTCCTCGAACCAGAGCACCGACAGCGCCGCCGGGTCCAGTGGCGGAGTGCCGGCCGGGCGGCCGGTGGCGTGCATCGGCAGCACGGGCGGGAGACCGCCGTCGGCCCGGCCCGGGTCCGCCGTGGCCGGCGCGGGGCAGTGGTTTGCCAGCCAGACCGCTCCGCGTACGGCGCCCCGGGCGTCCCGCAGGTAGGCTACGGAGGACTCCCGGTCGGTTTCGACTGTGAGGGCCCGGCTCCGGTACGGATTGGGGCTGGTGAGCACGGTGGTGATGTCCACCCGTCAACCTCCGGGTCGCCTCCGCAATCAGGCCGTCAGACTGAATGTAAGCCCGGTCGGGGCCGCCGTTAAGACCATGTTCCGCCGACATCAGACGTTCCGCCGACATCAGACGTTCCGCCGACATCAGACGTTCCGCCGACCACCAGGCGTTCCGCCGACCACGAGATCGGAAGGTTTCCGCGTGAGCGAGCAGCCGACCACCACGCAGCCGACCACCGGGCAGCCCCGGCCCGGCCAGCTGACCTTCGTCGCGCCGCGCCGGGCCAGGCCGCGACGCCACCTGGCCGATCTGAGCATGGCCGAGCGTCGGGAGGCGGTCGCGGAGTTGGGGGAGAAGCCGTTCCGCGCCGATCAGCTTTCCCGGCACTACTTCGCCAGGCTCACGGCCTCACCGGAGCAGATGACCGATCTGCCCGGCGGGCTGCGCGAGCGGCTGGTCGAGGAGCTCATGCCGCCGCTGCTGACGTCCGTACGCGAGATCACCTGTGACGGCGGCACCACCCGCAAGACCCTGTGGCGGCTGTTCGACGGATCGCTCGTCGAGTCGGTGCTGATGCGCTATCCCGACCGGGTCACCATGTGTGTGTCCTCCCAGGCCGGTTGTGGGATGAACTGCCCGTTCTGTGCCACCGGCCAGGCCGGTCTCACCCGGAACATGTCCACGGCGGAGATCGTCGAGCAGGTCGTCGCCGGGGCCCGGTCGCTGGCCCGTGGCGAGGTGCCCGGCGGTCCCGGCCGGGTCAGCAACGTCGTCTTCATGGGCATGGGCGAGCCGCTGGCCAACTACAAGGCCGTCATCGGCGCGGTCCGCCGCCTCGTCGATCCCGCGCCCGAGGGTCTCGGCATCTCCGCCCGGGGCGTCACGGTCTCGACCGTCGGCCTGGTGCCCGCGATCGACAAGCTGGCGGGCGAGGGCCTGCCCGTCACGCTCGCCGTGTCCCTGCACGCGCCCGACGACGAACTGCGGGACACGCTCGTGCCGGTCAACACCCGGTGGAAGGTCGCCGAGGTGCTCGGCGCCGCCTGGCGTTACGCGGAGACGACCAGGCGCCGGATCTCCATCGAGTACGCGCTGATCAAGGACATCAACGACCAGGAGTGGCGTGCCGACCTGCTGGGCCGTCTGCTCAAGGGCAAGCTCGTGCACGTCAACCTCATCCCGCTCAACCCGACGCCCGGGTCGAAGTGGACGGCCTCCCGCCCGGAGGACGAGCGCGCCTTCGTCCGCCGGCTGGAGTCGCACGGCGTCGCCGTCACCGTGCGGGACACCCGCGGCCGGGAGATCGACGGCGCCTGCGGCCAACTCGCCGCCGCCAACCCGTCATGACGTTACGGGCGGGCGAAATCCGTCCCTCGAGAAACCTCCACAATCGTCGCATCCTGTTTACGGTGCGTGATAATGCCGCTGCTTTTCGGAGTGGTTGGAATGAGCTCCAGGGGCTGCCGTTCTCCGTTATCCAGCCCGACCGGGGCGTACGACTCAGGCGGTGACGCGGGCGACGGCGCGGATGGGGGCACCGTCGGCGGCGCCGAGCCGCAGCGGCAGCAGGAAGAGCTCGATCTCATGACCGGCGGCCTGGGCCGCCAGGAGGTCATCGAGGTTGCGCAGGTTCTCCGCGATGACGGCGTGCGCCCCGCACAGGACGCGGTGGGCGGGGATCTCGCCGGCCGGGGTGGGATCCACACTCAGCGCGTCGATCCCGACCGTCCGCGTCCCCGAACCCACGATCAACTCGGCCGTCTCAACGGTGAGCCACGGATGCGCCAGATAGTTCTCGTCACCCCAGTGGGTTGCCCAGCCGGTGGCGATCAGCAGGATCGCCCCCGGCCGACCCGCCGACGCCAGTGCCGGGGCCAGCGCCTCGGGCGTGATCGGTGATCGGGGCGGCAGGCCCCGTACGTCGGCGACGACCGCCGGGCCGACGAACCGATCGAGGGGCAATTCCTCCAGCGTGGGCAGGTCGTCGTCGATGTGGTACGGCGCGTCCACGTGGGTGCCCGACTGCGACCCGAGGTGCAGGCCGAGGACGTTGACCCCCTCGGCCGCGACCGTGAGCGCCGGTTCGATCGCCACCTCGGGGTCCCCGGGGTAAACCGGCATCCCGGTCGCCATCGGCACCGTCAGGTCGATCAGCACGTCGCCTCCCACGGGTCGCTCAGAGCTTCGGCTTGCCGCTGCGGTAGAGCCAGGCGTCGAACAGCGCGCCCAGGTCCTGACCGGACAGCTTCTCCGCCAGGTCGACGAAGTCGCGGGTGGCCACCGTGCCGTGCCGGTTGTCCTTGGTCCAGGTCTTGAGCAGCGTGAAGAACGTCCTGTCACCGATCTTCTCGCGAAGCGCGTGCAGGGTCATCGCGCCCCGCGTGTAGACCAGGTCGTCGAACATGTTCGCACGGCCCGGATCGCCGGTCTTCCGCTTCCAGAACGCGCTCTTCGCCTTCTTCTCGTAGAACTTGTCGAACGTCCGCCGCGCCGTGGGGCCGCCGTGCCGCTCCACGTACAGCCACTCGGCGTAGGTCGCGAAACCCTCGTTGAGTCAGATGTCCTTCCAGCTGCGCAATCCCACGCTGTTGCCGAACCACTGGTGGGCCAACTCATGCACGATCTCCAAGTCGTTGCCCGGGCCCCCGTCGTAGACGGGCCTGCCCTGCGTCTCCAGGGCGTACTCGACGTCCAGCCGCTCTCCGATGCCACCCGTCGAGGAGAACGGATAGGTGCCGAAGACTCCCGCCGCCCACTTGGTGACCTTGGCGGTGGTCCGGTGCAGGTGCTTGGACTTCTCGGCGGCCGAGGGGCCGTACGCGGTGATGTTCGGCACGCCGCCGGCGCTGCCCTCGCTGACCTTGAACTTCCCGATGGCGACCATGGCGAGGTAGGTCGCCATGGGCTGCTTCATCTCCCATTTCATCGTGTGATAACCGTCGCGGACGCCCACGACGCCGGAGTTCTCGGGCTCGCCGTTGGCCAGGACCGTGAGGGCGGCGGGCACGGTCACCTCGAAGGAGAAGGTGGCCTTGTCGCGGGGATTGTCGTTGGCCGGGAACCAACTGCGGGCGCCGTCGGGCTCCGAAACCACGACCGCGCCGTCCTCGGTGTTGATCCACCCTTCGAGACCGAGCGCCTTGTCTTTGATCGCCTTGGGTCTGCCCGCGTACGACACCTCGACGCGGAACGTGCTCCCCGAGGGCAGCCCCCGCTTGGGCGTGATCACGAGCTCCTGGCCCTTGCGCTGGTAGGGCGCCCCCTTGCCGTTCACCTCCACCTTTCTGATCTTCGGTCCGGAGTAGTCGAGGTTGAACCTGGACAGGTTCTCGGTGGCGGTGGCCGTGATCGTCGTGGTGGCGGTCAGGTGCCGCTCCTCGGGGTCGAACCGCAGCTTGATGTCGTAGTGGCCGACGTCGTACCCGCCGTTGCCGGCGTGCGGGAAGTATGGATCGCCGAGCCCGGCCGAGCCGGGTGTGAAGGCACTGGCCCGGACCGTCTCGGTGGACGCCGCGGCGGCCGTAGCGGTCGGCTGGAGGGTGACCAATGCGAGACCCGCGGCGGCGGTGAGCGCCGCGAAGGGGGATGATCTGCGAATCATGCCCCTATCGTGGTGCATAACGCCCGAACAGCCGCCGTTCCACCGTCTGATGAGATCGCTGAATTACCGGATAAGGGTGGAAGTCAGACGATAAGCTCCTGTGACCATGCGGGTCGCCAATCTCTCGTTCCGCTATGGGCGGCGGGATCCATGGGTGCTGTCCGGGGTGGAGCTGGGCCTCGGCGCCGGGGACGTCATCGAGATCATTGGGGTCAACGGCACCGGCAAGTCCACCCTCCTACGTCTGATCGCGGGACTTCTCAGGCCCGTCACAGGAGCGATCGAGGATCGGCCCGGAGTGGTCGGGTACGCCCCCGAGCGCTTCCCGGCAGGTCAGCCGTTCACCGTCGCCGCCTATCTCCGGCACATCGCGGCGATCCGCGGTGTCGATCCGCGATCGGCGGAGGAATGGTCCGAACGGCTCGGGATGGATCACCTGCTCGGGCAGCTGCTGCCGGACCTGTCCAAGGGAAGCGCCCACAAGGTGGGCCTCGCTCAGGCGCTGCTGTGCCGGCCGGGGCTGCTCGTCCTCGACGAGCCCTTCGCCGGCCTGGACGCGGCCACCCGGGACGAACTGCCACGCGTCATCGACGAGGTCGCCGGTCGAGGGGGCATCGTCGTCGTCAGCGATCATCAGGGTGACCTGCGCGCGCTTCCCGGAAGGCGGCGGCACGAGGTCCGCGATGGCACCCTTCGCGAGGTCCCCGTCGCGGCGCCGGACGACGGTCCGGACTCCGCCGGGTCGGTCACGATGCTGGAGGTCAGCGTGGTCACTGCCAAGGCCGCGGACCTGGCGGAGCGCCTGCGGGCGGAGGGCCACGGCGTCCGGGCGGTCCGTACGGCCCGGCCGGGCCGTACAACCGGGGCGGTGGTGGAGCAGTGATGGCGCTGGCCCGGTTCCGGCTCGCCGCCTACGCGCGCTCCCACAGGGCCGTTCAGCCTCTCATCGGGCTGCTTCCGCTGTTGGCGATCCTCTACGCGACGCCGGTTCCGGCGGGTGCCGAGTTGGGGGCCGCGGCCGACTCGGCCGCCATCCTCGTCCCGGTGTTCGCCTGGGCCGCCCGCGGCCTGCTCGACATCGAGCCGGACGAGCAGCGGATGATCTTCCGTACGGCCGTCGGCCGGTCGGAGGCAGTCGGCGGGCTGCTCGCTGCCTGCGCGTACGACCTCGCACTGGCGGCCGTCGCCATGGGGGCGCTCGTCCTGCGACTGCCGGCCGCCCCCGGCCTGGCCGTACTGCTGGCGGGCGGATTCCTGCATCTGCTGTCGGTGATCGCGGGCGTGGTGCTCGGTGCGCTGACGAGCCGCCCGATCCTGCCCTCTCCCGCCGTGTCGAGCATGGCCCTGATCTTCGGCTACCTGGCCATGCTGCTCATCAGCCTGTCGGGGGTGCGCTGGCTCGGCGTCCCGCTGATGGCCTGGATGCGCGACGCCCACCACTGCGTCCTACTCGCCAATCTGCCCCTGCTCACGGTGCAGTCCCTGCTGTGGCCCGCCCTCGGCCTGGCCGCCTACGCGCGCCTTCGCCGCACCCGCCCGTAACGTCAGGCGAGGGACCCACCTTCCGTTTCATCCGGCAGGGGAATCGCTTCCTCGGAATCGTCTTTACGTGCCCCGAAGGGGCATCGGTCAGGGCTTGGCCGTCGCCTACTCCGGCTACCTCAGCCAGAGGGAGCGAGAAGCCGTCCTCTTCAGGGGGGCGGAGGAGTCACAGCCACATCCTCGCCGGCGGCGGCGTGGCGGGTGGCCAGGTCGATCCACCGGTCGGCGATGCGGCCCCACAGTTCCCGGAGGGCTGGTTCGGCGGCGGCGATCTCGGCGAGCATGACGGACGCGTCCATGCCCAGCTCGGTGAGCTGGCCCGCCCCGCTCCGCGCCCACCGCTCGGTGGATTCGAGCAGCACCTCGGGATGGAACTGCACGCCCCAGGCCGCCGGGCCCAGCCGGTAGGCCTGGTTGGGAAAGTCGGGGCAGAACAGCAGGGGCACCGCCCCGGGCGGCAGCTCGGTGATCGCGTCATAGTGCCACTGGATGGCGCATGCGTCGTCGGGGAGGCCGGTGAACAGCGCGTCCTGTGCGGCGGCGGGCCGGGCGGTCAGCGGGAACAGGCCGATCTGGGGGGTGGCGGCCTTCGCCACCGTGCCGCCACAGGCATGGGCGAGCAACTGTCCGCCCAGGCACACGCCCAGCGTCGGAATCTCGTCGCGTACGGCCTGCCGCAGCAGATCGGCCACCGCCGGCAGCCAGGGCGCCAGATCCACGTCGTCGACGCCGGGGATGCCGCCGAGGACGAGGAATCCGTCGACGCCCTCCAGGGAACGCGGGAGGGTGTCCCCCTGCCAGGGGTGGCGTAGGTCCAGTTTCACCTCGGCCGCCGCGATTCGCGTGCCGATGAGTCCGGGGCCGGCGCCGTCCTCGTGCTGGACGGCGAGGATCACGGGAGCGTTCACAGCCATCGCCTCGCTGATCGACGTAGGGGTGTGTCGGGCGGCAACCGCGGTCAGCGGGTGCCCCAGGAGTAGGTCTGCTTGTGGAGCTTCAGGTAGACGAACGTCTCGGTCGCCCGCACGCTGGAGATCGCCCTGATCTTGCCCAGGATCTCCAGCAGATGTGTGTCGCCCTCGCAGACCACCTCGACGATGAGGTCCACCGAACCCGCGGTCAGCACCACATAGTTGATCTCTCTTATCGAGGAGAGTTCCTCGGCGACCGCGTCCAGATCGCCCTCGCACTTGATGCCGATCATCGCCTGCCGGGGGAACCCGAGCGACAGGGGGTCGGTGACCGCGACGATCTGCATCACGCCGAGGTCGAGCAGTCGCTGTACCCGCTGGCGTACCGCGGCCTCTGACAGCCCCACTGCCTTGCCTATCGCGGCGTACGGTTTACGCCCGTCGGCCTGAAGCTGCTCGATGATCTGCTTGGAGATCTCGTCGAGCATCACTGGCCCGCCCTTCCCGGGCGCGCGTACCTTCGGCGGATTCGTCATCCTCGGGGGGGTGTCCTCTCTGGGGGATGGAGTGGGACAGGGGAGGGGCCATCACCGGTGTGACCTCGTGTTACAGCGTAGTTCCAGTCAACCTGTGATCACGATCTGACATATTGTCAATTTCTCTGCTCGCGGCAAGCGATTTCGTAGCGATTTGGTATCTTAGCCACGGATTCCCTTGTAGTTGTCTGTTTTCTCTGTCAGAGTCGCGACAACTCCAGCCACCTCAACAGGAGGTCAATGGTGACCACCCGTCTCCAGAACTTCGTTAACGGGAAGTTCGTCGACGCCGTGAGCGGGCGCTTCTCCGACGTGGTCGACCCTACGACGGGCGAGGTCTACGCCCAGGCACCGGTATCGGGCCGAGAGGACGTCGACGTCGCCTACGCCGCCGCCACCGCCGCCTTCGAGACGTGGGGGCAGACCACGCCGGGCGAGCGGGCGGCGCTGCTGCTGAAGATCGCCGACGCGATCGAGGCGCGTGCCGACGAGATCAACGAGGCGGAGTGCCGCAACACCGGCAAGCCCCGGGCTCGGATGGCCGAGGACGAGACGCCGGTCGCCGCCGACCACTTCCGGTTCTTCGCCGGGGCGGCCCGCACACTCGAGGGCCCGACGGCCGGGGAGTTCCTCGCCGACCACACGTCGGTGATCCGGCACGAGCCGATCGGCGTGATCGGTCAGGTCACCCCGTGGAACTACCCGATGATGATGGCGGTCTGGAAGATCGCCCCCGCGCTCGCCGCCGGCAACACGATCGTGCTCAAGCCGTCCGACACGACCCCCGCCGCCACGCTCAAGCTCGCCGAGATCCTCGGCGACATCCTCCCGGCCGGCGTCTTCAACGTCGTCACCGGTGACCGTGAGACCGGCGCGCTGGTCGTCGGTCACCCCGACGCCGACATGGTCGCGATCACCGGCTCGGTCGGCGCCGGCATGGCGGTCGCGCGGTCGGCGGCCGACGACCTCAAGCGCGTCCACCTGGAACTCGGCGGCAAGGCCCCGGTCGTGGTGTTCGACGACGTCAAGGACATCGGGGCCGTCGCGGGGGCGATTGCCGAGGGCGGCCTCTACAACGCCGGCCAGGACTGCACCGCCGCCTGCCGGGTCCTCGTCCAGGAGAGCATCCACGACGAGTTCGCCGCCGCGCTCGCCGAGGCCGCCGCCGCCACCAAGGTGGGCGGCCTGGACGACGAGGAGGCCTACTTCGGCCCGCTCAACAACCCCGCTCAACTCGCCAGAGTGGAGGGGTTCTTCGCACGCAAGCCCGACCACGCGAAGGTCCTGACCGGAGGCCGTCGCGTCGGCGAGAAGGGGTTCTTCTTCGCCCCGACCGTCGTCGACGGGCTCCAGCAGGACGACGAGATGATCCAGGACGAGATCTTCGGCCCGGTCATCACGATCCAGACGTTCACCGACGAGGCGGACGCGCTGGCCAAGGCGAACGGCGTGCGGTACGGGCTGGCCGGCTCGGTGTGGACCTCCGACCATGGCCGGGCTATGCGGATGTCCAGGCGGCTGGACTTCGGCGTGGTGTGGGTCAACACCCACCTCCCGTTCGTGTCCGAGATGCCGCACGGCGGCTTCAAGCACTCCGGCTACGGAAAGGACCTTTCGGTCTTCGGCCTGCATGACTACACGCGCGTGAAGCACGTCATGCACTACATCGGCGAATAGGTCGCGGCAGCCCGAGCCGTACGGCCTACCGACAAAGAGGGATAAGCCTGGAATGACAGACATCCAGGCGGGCATGGGGGCGGCCGTCGCGGCCGCCCCCATATCAGCCGACGTGCCCGCCATCGAGCTCGACAGCGTCGTCAAGGAGTACGTGTCACACGGAGAGGTCGTTCCGGCGGTAAAGGGGGTCAGCCTCTCCATCGCCGAAGGCGAGTTCTTCTCCCTTCTCGGCCCGTCCGGCTGCGGCAAGACCACGACGATGCGGATGATCGCCGGGTTCGAGGAGCCCACCCGGGGGACCGTCCGGCTGCGCGGCGAGGACGTCACCAACGTGCCGCCGAACAAGCGCGACGTGAACATGGTCTTCCAGTCCTACGCCCTGTTCCCGCACATGAGCGTCTGGGAGAACGTGGCCTTCGGGCTCAGGCGCAAGAAGGTCCCCGGCGACGAGATCAAGCGCCGGGTGGGCGACATCCTGGAGGTCGTGGACCTGGTCGGCCGCGAGAAGCGCCGCCCCAAGGAGATGTCCGGCGGCCAGCAGCAGCGTGTCGCACTCGCCCGCGCCCTGGTGAACCGGCCCCGGGCGCTGCTCCTGGACGAGCCGCTCGGCGCGCTCGACCTGAAGCTTCGCCAGGCCATGCAGATCGAGCTCAAGCGCATCCAGCGGGACGTGGGCATCACGTTCGTCTACGTCACCCACGACCAGGGCGAGGCGCTCACGATGAGCGACCGCATCGCCGTGATGAACGACGGGCTGGCGGAGCAGCTCGCCGACCCGCGCGAGATCTACGAGAGGCCGGCGACCAAGTTCGTCGCCGGGTTCATCGGCACCTCCAACCTGCTCAGCGGCACCGTGCAGCACGTGACCGGCGCGACCGCGGTGCTCGCGCTCGGCCCCAGCGACCGGATCGTGATCCCGGCCGACGGTACGGCGTCCGCGGGCGACGCGGTCGACCTCACCGTCCGCCCCGAGAAGATCACCATCTCGACGGAACAGCCCGTGGGCGACCTGAGCATCGTGCGCGGCACGGTGGCGGAGGTTGTGTACCTCGGCACGTCCAACAGCTACACGGTGGTGCTCGCCGACGGCGCCGACATCACCGTGTTCCAGCAGAACGCGCACGACAGCACCATCACGGCCGGGCGAGGTGACACGGTCTGGCTCTCCTGGCAGCCCCGGCACTCCTACGTGCTGCGGTAACACCGATTCCCCCGAGCCGAACTCCACGAGCGATCCCCCCGAGCCGCTTCCCCCGAGCGCGGTTCTCCAGAGCACGCACAGCAACTCCCCGGAGCACAACCCCATGAACGACTCCTCCAGGCAGGATCTCGCCTTCCTCCGCGGCATGACCGGGCGGCGGTTCGGCCGCCGCGACGCCCTGCGCCTGACCGGCCTGTCGGCCGCCGGGCTGGCCCTCGCCGCCTGTGGCGTGCAGGGCAAGAGCGTGGCCCGGCCGACCTCCTCCGCGCAGGTCGAGTCCGAGGTGGACAAGTACTGGTCAGGCAAGGTGAAGAACGGCCACATCGACTTCGCCAACTGGCCGCTCTACATGGATCCCAAGCTGCCCGAGCTCAAGGAGTTCACCAAGCGGACCGGGATCACGGTGAACCACAAGGAGGTCATCCAGGAGACCACGAGCTGGTATGCCAAGATCCAGCCGCAGCTCGCCGCGGGCCAGTCCATCGACTACGACGTGATGATCGTCACCAACAGCTTCCAGCTCACCCAGTTGATCAAGCTGGGTTACCTGGCGCCGCTCGATCACGCACAGCTGCCGAACTTCGCCGAGAACGTCGGGGAACGGTACAAGATCGAGGCGTTCGACCCGGGCAACATCTTCACGGTCCCGTACGCCTCCGGCATGACCGGCATCGCGTACAACCCGAAGTACGTCGACACTCCGCCCACGAGCTACGCGGCGCTGTGGGATCCGAAGTACAAGGGCAAGGTCGGCATGATGGCCGACTCGCAGGAGATCGCGAACTTCGGGATGTTCGCCCTGGGCATCGACCCGGACAAGTCCACACAGGCCGACTGGGAGAAGGCGGCCGCGAAGCTCAAGGAACAACGCGACTCCGGGATTGTCCGGAAATACTACGATCAGTCGTATATCGACCCGCTGGCCAAGGGCGACATCTGGATCACCCAGGCGTGGTCCGGTGACATCTTCCAGAAGAACCTCTCCGACGGCACCGACCTGAAGTTCGTGATCCCCGACGAGGGCGCGACCATCTGGACCGACAACTTCATGATTCCGAAGACGGCCGCCAACCCGGTCGACGCGATCATGATGATCGACTTCTTCTACGAGCCCGACATCGCGGCGAGCATGGCGGAGTACATCAACTACGTCACCCCGGTGCCCGCGGCCAGGGACATCATCGTCGAGAAGGCGGCCAAGGCGTCCGGGGAGGACAAGAAGACGCTCGAAATGATCGCGAGCAGCCCGCTGGTTTTCCCGAGTGATGACGATTACGCCAAGCTGCGGACCTATGTGACCTTCGCCGACAGCGAGGAGCACAAGAAGTTCGAGAGCGTCTTCCAGCCCATCACCACGTCATGAGCAGAAGGCTCAGGGCGGCGCTGACGCCGTACGCGCTGATCTTCCCTGGCGGCATCTGGCTCGCGATCTTCTTCGTGGTCCCGATGGTGGTCATGCTGTCGCTGTCGTTGCAGTCGGGCAGCGTGGAGGAAGGCTATGCCTTCGCCTGGAACTGGCACTCGTACGCCGATGGCCTGTCGAACTACCACGATCAGATCATCCGCTCTGTGCTCTACGGTCTGGCCTCGACCGTGATCCAGATCATCATCGGCTTCCCGGTGGCGTACTGGATCGCGTTCAAGGGCGGCAAACACAAGTCGCTCTACCTGTTCCTGCTGCTGCTGCCGTTCCTGGTGTCGTTCGTGCTCCGGACGATCTCCTGGCAGTTCATGCTGTCCGACAACGGCATCCTGCTGGGCCCGCTGAAGAGCCTCGGGCTGCTGCCGGAGGGCTTCCGCGTCCTGGCCACGCCGTACGCCGTGATCGGCGGTCTCGCGTACAACTTCCTGCCGTTCATGGTGCTGCCGATGTACGTGGCGCTGGAGCGGATCGACCCGCGGGTGCTGGAGGCGGCACAGGATCTGTACGCGAGCCGGTTCCAGACGTTCCTGCGCGTGGTGCTCCCGCTGTCGCTGCCCGGCGTGTTCGCCGGCGTGCTCATGACGTTCGTGCCGGCGACGTCGGACTACGTCAACGCGTCGGTGCTCGGCGGAACGAACACCACGATGATCGGCAATGTCATCCAGAACCAGTACCTGGTCAGCCAGGACTATCCGACGGCCTCGGCGCTGTCGTTCACGCTGATGGCGCTGCTGCTGGTCGGCATCTTCGCCTACGCCAAGGCGCTGGGCACCGAGGACGTGCTGGAGGTGGCGGCCCGATGAGGCGGGGTCTGCTGAGGGGCCGCGGGCTGCAGATCTACACCTGGCTGGTGATCGCCTGGCTGGTCGCGCCGATCGCCGTCATGGTCCTGTTCGGGTTCAACGACACGCAGGGCCGCTACAACACCAGCTGGCAGGGCTTCACGCTCAAGTGGTACGGCAAGCTGTTCGAGATCGGCGACCTGACCGAGGCGCTGGTGAACTCGCTGCTCATCGCCCTGCTGACCATGGTGATCGCGGGCGTGCTCGGCTCGCTCATCGGGCTGGCCCTTGGCCGGTACCGCTTCCGCGGGTCGGGCACGACGAACGTCGTCATGTTCGCGGCCATCTCCTGTGCCGAGATCGTGATGGGCGCCTCGCTGCTGTCGCTGTTCGTGACCCTCGCCGTGCCGCTGGGCTTCTGGACGATCGTGATCTCGCACGTGATGTTCTCGATCTCGTTCGTCGCCGTGACGGTCCGGGCCCGGGTGATGACACTGGACCGCTCGCTCGAGGAGGCCGCCAGGGACCTCGGCGCGGGCACCTGGACCACATTCCGCCTGGTCACCCTGCCCATGATTTTCCCAGGTGTGCTGGCGGGTTCGATGCTCGCGTTCGCGCTGTCCATCGACGACTTCGTGATTACGAACTTCAACGCGGGCGGAACGGTGACGTTCCCGCTGTGGATCTGGGGATCCACCCGCGTGGGCATTCCGCCCCAGGTCAACATCATGGGCACATTGATCTTCGCGGGCGGTGTGCTGATCGCGGTGATCAACGCCCTGATGGCCCGACGTCGTAGTTGATTTCGCGGTTCATGCCGCTGTAGGGAAGTGAGATGTGTGGATCCGCTGAAGGCCCTCGCTGACGCGGAGCGCAAGCCGTACTGGCTGGACCGTCCGATCGCGACGGATCCGCTGCCGCCGATCGACGCCCGGGAGGCCGCGGGCGCGGTCGCCGATCTGGCCGTGGTCGGAGGCGGCTTCTCCGGCCTGTGGACCGCGCTGCTGGCCAAGGAGCGAGAGCCCTCGCTCGACGTGGTCCTGTTGGAGGGCCGCAGGATCGGATGGGCCGCCTCCGGCCGCAACGGCGGCTTCTGCGCGGCCAGCATCACCCACGGCCTGGGCAACGGGCTGCAGCGCTGGCCCGAGGAGATCGCCACGCTGGAACGGCTCGGGCGCCAGAACCTGGCCGAGATCGAGGCGACGCTCATGCGGTACGGCATCGACTGCTCGTTCGAGCGCACCGGCGAGTTGCACGTCGCCACCGAGGAGTGGCAGCTCGACGGGCTGGACGAGGAGGCGGAGGCCGCCGAATCGCTCGGCCTGCGGGTCGACCGGCTCGACCGGGACCAGGTGCGGGCCGAGGTGGACTCTCCGACCTACCTGGGCGGTCTGTGGGACCGCGACGGGACCGCCATGGTCGACCCGGCTCGGCTGGCCTGGGGGCTGCGGGACGCCTGTCTGCGGCTTGGTGTGCGGATCTTCGAGCACACGCCGGTCAGGTCGGTGCGCGACGACGGGAGGCTGCTGGAGCTCGTCACCCCCGGGGGCAGGGTCAGGGCCCGGCGGGTGGCGCTCGGCACCGGCGTCTTCCCGCCGTTGCTGCGCCGACTCGGGCACTTCCTCGTGCCGGTGTACGACTACGCGCTGATGACCGAGCCGCTGCCGCCGGCCCGGCTGGCCGAGCTCGGCTGGCGGAACCGGCAGGGAGTGGGAGACTCGGCCAACCAGTTTCACTACTACCGGCTGACCGACGACAACCGGATCCTGTGGGGCGGCTACGACGCGGTGTACCACAACGGCGGCCTGATCAAGGCGGCGCACGACCAGCGCGACGCCACGTTCGAGAAGCTCGCCAGGCACTTCTTCGAGACGTTCCCACAGCTAGACGGGGTGCGGTTCACCCACCGCTGGGGCGGGGTCATCGACACCTGCAGCCGGTTCAGCGCCTTCTTCGGCACGGCGTACGACTCCCGTCTCGCCTATGCCGTCGGATACACAGGCCTGGGCGTGGGCGCCACCCGGTTCGGCGCCAACGTGATGCTCGACCTGCTCGGCGGCCCGGACCGTGCCGGTTCGGACTGGGGCGGCCCGGGCTTCGGCGGCGGTGACACCGAGCGGACCCGGCTGCGCATGGTGAGGGAGAAGCCGCTGCCGTTCCCGCCCGAGCCGTTCAGGTCGGGCGTCATCCAGCTCACCCGATGGTCGATGGCCCGGGCCGATGCCCACCAGGGCCGCCGCAACGCCTGGCTGCGCCTCCTCGACGCCATGGGCCTCGGCTTCGACTCCTGACCCCCCACCCCTCTGGGGGAGAGGGGGAGGGGGTCACCTCAGCCCGCGTCGGAGAGCCAGCGCAGGGGGTTCTCGCACATCATCAGGTGGAGCGTGTCGTTGTCGACACCCGCTCCGCTCAGGGCGGGGATGAGCGTGTCGAACAGCCGGCCGTACCCGTGCCCGCCGTAAGCGGCGACGTGCTCCTGGCGCTCCACCCCGCTGCTGAGCAGCACCCGCTCGGCGTGCCCGGTGTCCAGGAGGGCCAGGACCTGCTCGGCCTCCCGTACGCTCACGTAGGCCCCGGTCTCGGCGATCTTGCGCTGGGCGGGGGCATCCGTGCCGCGGATGCTCAGCCGCCGCGCGGGAACGCCATTGGAGAGCAGGAGCTCCAGCAGTTCGAGGCTTTCCGCGGCCACTGGGAGATCGGCGTGCAGCGAGGCGCGGGCCGCCGCGATCACTGCGCGTTCTTCGGCGGGAGTCGGGATCTCGTCCCATGAGGCCGCCACGATAAGCCCCGGCCGGGCGCCGGTCCCGTCGAGTCCGGCGCCGATCTCCCGCAGCAGGTCGCCGGTGAGATCGTCCACATCGCGGTGCCGGATCAGATGGCCGGAGAACGGCTCGGCGGCGAAGCCCGTCGCGGTCACGACGTGGACCCGGGTGTCCATGGAGACGCGGGCCAGCGCGGCCGGATCCCTCGCCATACCCAGGCAACTGTGCTCGACGATCAGTGTGAGACCGTGCTCCCGCCCCAGGGCTCTGATCTCGGGAATGATGTGCCGTTCCTCGTCCAGCCAGCGTCGCGGGTCGGATTCCACCCCGACGCCCCAGCGGGTGTCGGTGCGCATTTGCTCATGGGGCAGCACCGGTCCGTCCAGCTCCGAGACGGGAACCGCGCCGGTGACTGTCTGGATGCGGGGGAACGAAGCGCCGGACATGCCCGGACATTACCCGATTTTTGCATTCCATGCCCTATAACCTGCCAATTTGTAACGTTCTGCGGCTTCCGTCGGTCAGCTCAGCGTGGCCGTGGCCAGCTTGGCGCCGAAGCCCAGGAACAGGATGCCCGCACCCGAGGTCAGACCGGCCGACAGCGCGCGCCGCCGCCGGAAGCGGTCGGCGAGAAGAGTGCCGCCGAAGATGAGCATCGTCAGATAGGCGACGCTGAAGACCTGGATGATCAGCGCGAGGATCAGGAACGACAGCGCGGGCGCGCCATACGACGGGTCCACGAACTGCACGAAGAACGCCACGAAGAACAGGATCGCCTTGGGGTTGAGCAAGCTGATTGACAGAGCCCTGCGGAATGGACCGCCCTCAGGGGACACGCGCGCCTCGGCCGCCTCGACCTCATGGGGCACGGCGGGGGAGCGCAACGACTTCCAGGCCGTGCGAACCAGGCCGAAGCCGATCCACGCCAGGTACGCCGCGCCGGAGTACTTGACCACCGAGAACAGCAGCGGCGTGGACTTCAGCAGCGAGGCCACGCCTGCCGCCGAGAGGAACATCAGCACGCTGTCGCCGACGAAGACCCCGCATGCGGCACGGTAGCCGTACCTGACACCTCGCCTCGCCGCGGTGGAGAGCACGAACAGCGAGTTGGGGCCGGGCAGCAGGATGATGAGGAACGAGCCGAGGACGTAGGTCCAGATGTTGGTGATGCCGAAGAACAACGTTGCTCCCACAAAAAATGATGTTTCACCTTATATCCGCGCCACGATCTTCGGGTCGACACCCCGTCCGGTCCGCGAAGTGAAAGTCGCAGCCGCCTGGAATGGTGTGACGAACATCACACGCGAAGGCTGGAACGTGCCCTGCTGCAGGATGAGTCGACCATAAGCGGCGCTTAAGGTTGCGTGGATTGTCCGCTGGTCACGCCGTCGCTACGCTCCCTCGGCAATCTCGTCAACGCGTACGGTCACGCCCCGGCATCTCGGAGTCATCCCATGGGAGCGATCACGCGAGGCGCCTTCACCGTGCTGGTCCTCGCAGCAGTCATGTCCTCGCTGTTCGTCGTCTGGTACGGCGTATGGCACGGCGGCCAGGTCCAGGCAACGGGGGGCACGCCCCCCGCCGCCAGGCGGACCCTTGCCATGCCCCACCCTCCGCTGTCCCCGGTGGCCGCGGTCGCGCCTGCCTCGGGGGAGAGTTCGGCCGCCGCCGCTGACGAGGAGGAGGAGGGCCCGGCCGATGGGTTCGATGACGATGCCCTGCCCGAGCCGGAGGTGACCGTGACGGTCCGGGTAACCGTCACGCCGTCCCCACCGCCTCCCCCTCCCCGGCCGTCTCCCACGCCGCGGACGGCGCGGGTGGGATATCTGGCCCAGCGCGGTGCCTTCGGCGGCACGTCCACGGTGATGAGCCTGGAGACCAGTGGCCTGGCGGCGCGGCTGACCCACGTCAACTACGCCTTCGCCAACATCGACCCCGACGCGCTGACCTGTCTGAGTGGGGTGACCAGGCCGCCGCTGCCCGACCCCGACGACCCCGATCAGGGGGACGGCGCGGGCGACGCCTGGGCCGACTACCTGCGGGGGTTCTCCGCGGCCGAGTCGGTGGACGGGGTCGCCGACGCGCCCGACACCGTGCTGGGCGGCAACTTCAACCAGCTCAAGAAGCTCAAGGCCCGTCACCCCGGTCTCAAGACGCTGATCTCGATCGGCGGTCCGAGCTACTCCAAGTACTTCTCCGACGTAGCGGCGACGGCCGAGAGCAGGCGGAGGTTCGTGAGGTCGTGCCTGGACGCCTACATCAAGGGTGATCTTCCGGAGTTCGGCGGTCGGGGCGGCCCGCGCAGCGCCGAAGGCGTCTTCGACGGCGTCGACATCGACTGGGAGTGGCCGGGGTCCAGGGGACATGCCGGAAACCACGTCAGCGACGCGGACCGGGAGAACCTGACCGAGCTGCTCGCCGAGTTCCGCTACCAGCTCGACGCGCTCGGCGAGGAGGCGGGCAGGCGCTATCTGCTGACCGTGTACCTGCCCAGGGACCGGAGGAAGCTCGCGGACGGCTTCGACCTCGACCGGATCTACGATCACGTGGACTTCGTCAACACGCAGGGAGCGGGGGCGCGTCAGGAAGGCGCGGAAACGGGTCTTGTCGGGCATCCGGCGTAGAGCTACGATCCGACCAATCTCAGTAAGGTTTCTGTAAAGAGGCGGCCTTTGGGAGCCTGGTGGACGCCGAGACTGCGCACGCGAACTCCCCGGCCGTCCGGACGCCGGCCCGTTGGGAGGAGTTCGGCCGACGCCTGCGGCACTGGCGCCGGCGGGCCGGGCTCACTCAGGCTCAGGTCGGGATCCACGTCGGCTACGACCACAGCGCGATCAGCAAGCTGGAGGGCGGAAGCCGGGAGCCGTCCCCCCGGCTCGTGCGGCGGCTGGACGACCTGCTCGGCACCGGTGGGGAGCTGCAGGCGGCCTACACGGCGGCGGCTCTGCCCGGACAGGCGGGGACCGGCGCGGGCTCAATCGGACTGTCCCTGGCCACTCCGCTGCCCGGAGACGGTAGAGCACTGCTGGCCGACATGGAGATCCTCGAAACGCTGAGTTGGCCGTCACACCTGCCCAGTTATGGGCTGGCGTGCCCGCTTCACGACACCGCGGGCTGTGCGGTGCCCGTTCCGGCGGAGGCGCTGTCGACCTATCTCGCCTCCTGCGCGTTCGACCAGACCTCCCCACCCCCGCAGAGCATCGACGCCGACGCCGTGCACGTGCTGGCCGCGCTCCTGGCGGCGTACTGGCAGGCGGCCGACGAGCGGGTGGCGGCGGTGCTCGTCACAGTGGTCGAGCACGCGCTGCACGCGGTCGTGCGGTGGATGGAGGTGCTCGCCGGGCCGTACCGGCGGGCGTTGCTCAGCCTCGCCGCCGGCTACGCGCAGTTGGCCGCGGTGCTGCGGATGCAGCGCGGCCAGCACGGCATGGCCGCGGCCTGGTTCGGCGGCGGCCTGCGCTGGGCCGCCATGGCCGAGGACCTCGTGGCGCGCGTGTCCCTGCTCGGGGACATGAGCACGCTGGCCCGGCTCGAAAACGACCCGCAGTCCGCTCTGGCGTACGCGCGCGCGATCCGCGCGGCCGGACCGGACCGGCCCTGGGTGGCGGCCCTTGCCGATCTCTACGAGGCCCGGGCACACGGGTTGGGCGGCGACGCGGCCGAGTGCCACCGGCACATCGCGCACGCCAGGGTGCACCTGACCCGGTTCGGCGAGCGCGACGAGATCGAGGCGCCCTGGCTGTGCGGCGCCGCCGGTCACCTCCGCGTCGAGTCGAGCACCGGCGGCGCGCTGCGCGACATCGCGGTCGCCACGGCCAACCGGTCCGTGGCCGGTCTGGCGGTGCAGGCGATCGAGCGGTCGCTGCGCCATCTGCCGCCGCACATGCGTCCCGCCCGGGTGATGCTCACGCTGCGGCTGGCCGATGGCTACGCCTGCGCCGGAAACGTCGAGACCGCGCTGGCGGTCGCCGAGCCGGTGCTCGCCGACGCGGTCACCGTGCCGACCACGATGATCAGCCAGGAGCTGCGGGGCCTCCGCGACCGGCTGGTCGCCCGCTGGGGCGGTCGGCCCGATGTGCGGGATTTCGCGGCCCGAGTCGGCGGCTTCCTTTACTGATCTCCGCTGTCGATCTCTTTGACCGAGCCGGCCGCACTTGCGGGCGCTTGTCGATTTCCTTGCCAACCGCATCTCGGAGCGGTTTCACTTCGTCACCTTCCGTCACGAGAATCCCGCTGAGCCTGATCGCTGTGCCGTACGGATCGACAAAGTTTGCATGCTCTGTCTAGATCATTGACTCGATCTGTCGAGATTGGGACGGTCTGGTCGCGGCGCTCCTGCCCTGTCCCGGCGCACACATGACCGGTACAGGTCCTGCGTCGATGTCGCGGCACGGCCACCCGGCCGGGCCGCGGTCCCCCCACATCGTCTAGCAGCGAGGACGACATGAGAGGTTTCCTCCGAAGACTGACTCCGATCGGCATCGCCGCCGTGGCCGTCGCGGCCACGACCGCGATCCCCATTTCGACGGCCCTGGCCTCGACGGCCGCGGACCCGGCCCCCGACCCCGCCATCACGGCCAAGGCCGACCGGGCCATCGCGCAGCACGGTGAGGCCGTGCGCGCCGGCGGCTCCGACAAGTACGCTGTGTCCGACACCAACGTGGATGACAACGGCGCAGCCCACGTGCGCTACACCCGGAAGTACCACAACCTGCGGGTCCTCGGCGGCGACTTCGTCGTCCACCTCAACACGGACGGCGCCTTCGACGGGGCGTCGGTGGGCCTGACGGCGCCGCTCATGCTCGGCGTCACCCCGAAGATCAGCGCGGCCGACGCGGCCGCCAAGGCCAGGGACGCGTTCACCGGGGAGGCCGGCGAGGTCGGCAAGCCCGAACTGATCGTCGACGCCTCCGCGGGGAACGGCCGGCTGGCCTGGGAGACCGTGGTCAGCGGTGTGGCCGAGGACGGGCAGACACCGTCGCGGCTGCACGTGATCACCGACGCGCTCACCGGGGCGGTCCTGTCGTCGTTCGACGAAATCATGCACGTCGACGGCACCGGCAACTCGATCTACTCGGGCACCGTCAGGATCTCCACCTCGGGGTCGAGCGGCTCCTACAGCATGGTGGACGTGGCCCACGGCAACGGCCGTACGTGTGACATGAACAACCGCACCAGCGGCACCTGCACGACGTTCACCGACCCCGACAACACCTGGGGCAACGGCTCCAACAGCAACCGGCAGAGCGCCGCCGTCGACGCGCACTACGGCGCGGCGACCACGTTCGACTACTTCAAGAACGTGCACGGCCGCAACGGCATCTTCGGCAACGGTCAGGGCGTGCCGAGCCGCGTCCACTACGGCAGCAACTACGTGAACGCCTTCTGGGACGGCTCCCAGATGACGTACGGGGACGGGTCGGGCAACTCCCGGCCGCTGGTCGCGATCGATGTGGCCGGGCACGAGATGAGCCACGGCGTGACCGAGCGCACCGCCAACCTGACCTACTCCGGGGAGTCCGGCGGCCTCAACGAGTCCACCAGCGACATCTTCGGCACCATGGTGGAGTTCTACTCCAACAACACCTCCGACCCCGGTGACTACGACATCGGCGAGAAGATCAATATCAACGGCAACGGCAGTCCGTTGCGCTACATGTACAACCCGTCGTTGGACGGCCGGTCGCACTCATGCTGGTCGACCAGCACGAACAGCGTCGACGTGCACTACTCCTCCGGCGTCGGCAACCACTTCTTCTTCATGCTCGCCGAGGGCTCCGGCAGCACGCGGTACGGCAACTCGCCGGTGTGCGGCTCGGCACCGGCCGTGACCGGCATCGGCCGTGACAAGGCGGCGAAGATCTGGTTCCAAGCCCTGGCCAACCACTTCACCTCCAGCACCCGCTACGTGAACTCCAGCAACCCGGGCAACACCGCCCGCGCCTACACCCTGCGCGCCGCCACCGGCCTGTACGGCAACTGCTCGACCGAGTACAAGGCGGTCCAGGCGGCCTGGACCGCCGTCAACGTGGCCGGCAACGACAGCACCTGCGGAGGCAACCCCAACCCGAGTCCCAGTCCCACTGTCAGCCCCAGCCCCGGCCCCACCTCCAACCCGGGCACCTGCACGGGCTACCAGACCACCAAGACCGGCTCGCTGACGTCGGGGTCGAGCGCCTACCAGCCCGACGGCAGCTACT
>NZ_JBHMQT010000064.1:0-2667 GCF_042435035.1 Sphaerimonospora cavernae | reverse complement strand
GGTGGTCTGGGTGATCAGCGACTGTGCCGGATGGAAGGTCAGCACCTTGTTGGTGCCGTCCACGGTGGTCGCCCCGGCGATCTCCGCACCTTGCGGATCCTTCATCACCAGAGTGGCCTCCGTCACCGGTTCGCTGAAGGTCACCACGACCGAGGAATCCGCCGGAACGTCGGTGGCATCCTTCACGGGACTGGTTTCAACGATCGATGGAGGTATCGGTGGCTCTGGGAACTCGTACGGGTTGTCGTCCGGATTCCACTCTTCACCTGGGTACGGCTCCAGCTGACTTGAGTCGATTTCATACGCGGGAAGGCGTTCATCCAGCTTCAGGTCGGCTACCTGGGATGCGGTCAGGCCCTCGATCGTAGGGAAGTCTTGAGATCCATTCGCTTCGTACTGTTTGGCCTTTTCATATGACGGAGCCGTGGTCCAGGCATCTCCCGAGTAGTTCGAGATGACCACGATACGACTCGCCGGTTCGAAATCGACGGTGAGCTTCGGCGGATGCGCGCCGACACTGCAGCATCTGTATTCCATAGTGCGGTAGCGGCGCCAGTTCGTCGAGTCGGACTCGTTGCCGGCAGCGAGCTGGAACCCATAGTTGGGTGAGCCGTCGGCCCACGCCTGGACGATGCCGTTGACCGAGTGGATCAGATACCACTCCTTGGCCGCCCAGCCGCCCCGGGCGCAGTCAGGGCTGTAGGCGCCATACTCGGTGTCCGCGCCGGCGGATGTGACCGAGGGCTGGCTGGCCCATTGCATGGTCATCTCGTCCCAGGGGGAAGTAACCCTGCGGGCTGTGACGCCGGAGCCAACCACGCTGCCGCAGTCGTTGGAGAGATGATTCCAAAGAGTGAGGTCCGCGTTCTGCACCTTGGCACCGCGGAGCAGGGAGTCACTAGGAATGTTGGGAAAGCGGATGTAGCTTCGCCATCGCACCCTGCCGCTATTGGACTTCCCAACCAGGATGCGATCGAGATTGAAGTTGTTCCAGCTGTCGTAGTAGACGTCGTCGTTGATGAACGTGTCGGCGCCGCCCTTTTTAATGTCCGGTTCCCACCAGTCGGAAGAGGTAGCGGCCACAGTCACCGGATAGGTCACAGCCGGGTCCGCGAGGAACTTCGGATCTGGCGTGATCACTAGGATCTGACCGTCGCTGGTGTTCTCCACACTGATGGTGGCCCGCCCCGCCCGGCCTTCTTCGGGGGTGGCTGTGGCGTCGGCTGCCACGCTGTCCTGCATCAAAACCGATGAGATATCGGCTACCTTGTCCTGCTTGCCGTCGGCAGCCTTCTTCACCAGCGTCGGTGTGCCAGAAGTTGTTTCCCCAAAGCTGACCCCCGCGGGCGGGCTGACGGGTAGGCGGAACTTCAGGGAGCCGGTTGGTTGCTCGCGGATAACTATCTCTTGACGGTATCCGGTTGGCGTCGCCGTAACGACCAGATCTGCTCCCTGGCCGTAGGCCGAGGAAAACAGTGCACGATTGCCCGCCAGCTTTGGTTTCGACAACTTGTTGGGGGCTGAGACTTTGGCCGTACTGCGCTTGGCACTTGATGCCTGTGTAGGAGAGATGGAGACCGCGACGGTGTTGCCGCCGTCGGAAAGGGCGAGCCCGGAGTTGGCCATTTTCGGCTTTACGACGCCGTCCTTAACTTCAAGCGTGGTGTCGACGGGATGCCAGGCGTCATCCCGCTTGACCCGGATAGGCTCGGTGTAAAGTTCCGTTCTTAGGGTCTTGCCATCGGCATTGGCGTACGTCGTGGAGACCTCAGTGCGGAGTTCCTCGATCTCAAGACGCTTACCCAGTGCTTTTGCTTGCTTTTTCTTGGTTGCCCAAAGTTCGATTCTCCGGTCTTTGGACTGCTGCTGTGAGGGAGTTGGCTGGATATCTGCGAGGGCCGAAGTAGGGCTCGTAGTAACGACCAAGGAGGCGGTCACGAACGTCGCCGCAACTACTTTTAGTAGCATCCTGGATGCGGAGTGTTGTGGCAGAGGGGGCGGTTGGCCGCCTTCGGTAGAGCGTAATGACACTAGTACTCTCCATCTTGAAGAATTGGCGCGATCATTTATAGCGCAAGGGTAAAGTCTTCGTAAACTGGGTAGTCATGGTGGAGCGGGTTGTGTTCTCGCTCGATCGCTGAGCGTGATCTCCGTTTGGTTACTCTTCGTGCTGGGCGTCGGGTCGTACGGGTTGTGGCGTACCGGGAGCGGCGACGCTGGTTGGCCGGATTGCGGAAGCCGAAGGCGATACGGCGACGAGCTTGACGACCCGGTTGGTGCTCTCGCTGGTGGCGTGCGTCGGGCGGCCAGCCATGCGATCGCCTCCTCGCAGCCGCGGCCTTCCATCTGGCCGAGCAGCCCCTAATCGCCGCTGATGTGGACGAACCCCCACATCGCGCAGGTGCCTGGGGAAATCGATCCTCACGCCCGTCTGGCTTGTCACGCCAGGACAGACGGGTCCCCGCAGCGCCCGGCTGCTACCTCGCCGCTGTCCCGGTGGAAGGGCGATCTCCCGGTCACCATCGCGTACAGCGACGCGCCGAGCGACCAGAGGTCGGAGGCCGGATCCGCCTGGGCGCCGCTCACCCGCTCGGGCGCGATGAAGCTCGGGGATCCGGTGACCATGCCGGTTCTGGTGAGCGACGGATCACCTTCGGCGGTGGCGAT
>NZ_JBHMQT010000063.1:0-72024 GCF_042435035.1 Sphaerimonospora cavernae | reverse complement strand
TCCCGCACCAGCAGGAACCGGGCGTCGTGGTCGGCGTCGGCCTCTTTGATCACCCCGTCGGGGTCGAGCACGGCCCGCAAATAGCGGCCCGCCTTGGCGATCTCCTCCGGCCCGGCCGCCTCGGCCAACTCCAGCAGAATCGTCTCGGCGTTGGCCGTGTCGGCATCGCTCAGCCCGGCGGTGGCCGCGCAGATCGCCGTCACCACCGCCTCGCTCAGGCTCCCGGCGGCGTACCCGGCCTTCACCTGCGGCAGGCGTTCCAACTCCATGCTCAGGCCCATCACCCGGTTGGCGACCCGCCGGCTCGTCCCGCACACCGACCGCAGCCAGGTCCTGGTCGAGGCATGCCCGCGCTCACGAGCGGCCCCGGCCGCGTGCACCCGCTGGGCACGCACCGCGATCGCCGCCTCCAGCCGATCCCGCGCGAAGATCAGCTCCTCCAGCTGGGTCAGACACTCCTCGGGCGCGTCCGGGACCGGGGTCAACGCCAGCGCCAGCGCGGACTCCCGCACCGCCGACACCAACGGCCACGACCCCGCCCCACTCCCGGCCGCCCCACTCCCGGCCGCCCCACTCCCGGCCGCCCCAGTCCCGGCCGACTCAGCCCCGGCCGACTCAGCCCCTTCCGGCTCAGCCCCAGCCTCCGCCGACTCAGTCTCGGCCGTCTCAGTCTCAGTCTTGGCCGTCTCAGTCTCAGTCTTGGCCGTCTCAGTCTCAGCTTCTTCGCCAGCGCCGTGGCGCTCCGTTCGACCGTCTTCCAGGGGAGCCGCCTGCTCGCCCTCAGCCGGGATCCGCAGCGCAGTGCCACCACTGCGGAGGAACGGGCCGTCAGGGCATACCTCGGCGGAGGAGGCGCCACCGGCAGACGCAGCATCCGCCACGCCGTCCGGAAGTGCGGTGTCCAGGGAGGAGCCAGGGGTGGCGGTAAGCCAGTCGGGCCACTCGGACCAGAGTGGAGAACGGATCGAATCGCGCGAGGAGCGGCCGTTGGCACGGGCTGTCGCCTCGGCCTTGACCTCGGCCCACCACTCCGGACCGAGCAACGGCGAAATCTGGGGGCGTGACAGGTCCGGATTGAGTAGCTTCGCGGGCTCCACCAGTCCCCCTTCCGATCACAATATTCGAACAGCTACACGAATTCTCTCATGCTGAAATCAGAGAAGGCAATGGCTCTCGCTAATAAATTGAAAAGAAGTATGAGAAATAAATGCCGAATGGTGGCAAATGCTTGTGATGTCGGAAATGAGTGATGGTCAGCTCAACACCCGGATTGCAACCCCTTGTTGATCGGATGTTGAACGGCTGGTCCCATGCTCTTGTCGAGCCCGGATCCGAGACTGGGGGTTTCGAGATCCGGGCTCGCTCAGGGAGTGTCTTGTCTGACACGACCTGAGTCCGGCCGGCCGCATGACGAGGCGGTCGGCGCCATCCGGCGCTCCGGTGAATCGGGCCCCCAAAAGCCGGGTGGTGGCCGGTGGCCGGCCGGACACCTGCTTGCTCCCACTGCCGTACAGCGCGCCGTACAGGGGCCGCCGTACAGGGCCGCCGCACAGGGGCCGGCGGCGCGATCGGCGGGGAGAAAAGCTCCAGAGGACGACAACGGGAGACGCCGAGGGGACACGCCGAAGGGAGACGAGGAGCAACTGGGAGGGTGTCAGGTCTGGATCTGGTCGAACTCCATGAGGAGCGCCCGGATGTCGTCGGCCTCCGGGGAGCCGAGCCTGCTGAAGATGTCGAGGGCCCTGGCCAGAGATTCCCCGCCGCGCCGGGTCTCCCCCATGCCGTGCAGGGCCTTCCCAAGCGAGGCCAGCGACTGGGCCTCGCCGTACGGGTGAGTGATCTCTCGACTGACCGTCAGCGCCTGCTCGGCGTGCCGCGCGGCCTCCGCGAACCGCCCGGCGGCGATGAAGGTCGCGGCGAGCCGGTAGCACACCCGCTGCTCCCATACCCGCTGCTTGCCGGCCCGGAAGAAGGCGAGGCACTCGGCGTGATGTGCGACGGCCTCGTTGAGACGGCCGACGGTCGACAGCACGATGCCCAGGTGATAGCGCGCCCTGGCGAGCCCCGCACCACTGCCGATCTCCGTGAACATGGCCAGCCCGCGCTCGGACACGGAGATCGCCTCGTCGACGTGCCCGAGGCCGAGGTGGTCGCGGGCCGAGTAGCTGAGCGCCAGGGCCTGCCCCGCCGGGTTGCCGGTCTCGCGGTAGACCTCGGTGGCCCGGTCGAACCATTCGAGGGCCTCAGTGTGGCGGCGCTGCCGCCCCGCGACGACGGCGAGCGCGTTGTACGTCTCACCGAGCACGATGCGGTCACCGGTCTCCCCGGCGAGGGTCCGGGCGATGAGGAAGTGCCGTTCAGCCTCGGCCAGTCGGTTGGCGCCGAAGAGCACCCGGCCCAGCACGTAGCGGCAGCGCAGTTCGGCCCGTCGGTCGCCGATCCGGGATGCGGCGGCGAGCACCGAGCCGGTGCGCTGCTCGAACTCCCGCTGGTTGGTTCCCGACTCCACCAGCGGTTCCATCGCCAGCAACAGGTTCGCCGCGGGGAGCAGATCCTCACTCAGGCCTTCATCCGGGTCTTCATCCGGGCCTTCATTCGGGACCTCGTTCAAGCACTCGTTCAGCGGTACCGACGACGCGGCGGCCTGGGCTATGGCGGCGAACATGTTCTCGGCCTCGACCGACAGCCAGGCCACCGACTCGTCCGTCGAGGTGAAGGAATGCCCCTGCGGATGGCCGGTCACGATGTTCGTCGGGATGTCCGTCGGGATGTCCGTCGCGATGCCCATTACGGGGCCCTCGACCAGGTTGTCGGCGATCGCGCTGCCCTCGTACGCGAGACGATGGGCCGATCCGGCCGAGGCGAGGTAGAACCCGAGCAGCCGTCGCATGGCGAGCGCACGGGCGGCCGGCGAGTCGGTGTCCTCGCAGCGGCGGCGGGCGAAGAGCTTCAGCAGGTCGTGGAAGCGGTAACGGCCCGCCGCCGGTGCCTCCAGCAGGCTCGCGTCGACGAGCGACTCCATCAGGTCCTCCGCCTCGGCCAGGCTGAGATCGAGGACGGCCGCCGCGGCCGGAACCGAGATGTCCGGCCCGGTGGACAGCGACAGCAGGCGGAACGCCCGGGCCTGTCGGGTTTCGAGCTGGCCATAGCCGAGGGAGAAGGTCGCGGAGACCGCGAGGTTGCCGATCTTCATCTCGTCGAGCCTGCGGCGCTCATCGGCCAGGCGTGGGACGAGCGAGGCGACTGTCCACGAGGGGCGGGCGGCGAGCCGGGCGGCCACGATGCGGACCGCCAGCGGCAGGAAGCCGCACGCGGCGACGACGTCCATGGCGGCGGCGTGCTCGGCGGCGACCCGCTCGGGCCCGGCGACCGCCGAGAACAGCGACAGCGCCTCTTCCGGCTCCATGACATCGAGGTCGATGAGCCGGGCGGCTGGCAGATCGGCCAGTTTTCCCCGGCTGGTGATGATCGCCGCGCAGCCGGCGGTTCCGGGCAGCAGCGGCTCGACCTGGTCCGCGTCGCGGGCGTTGTCGAGCAGTACGAGCATGCGCCGGTCGGCGAGCATGGACCGGAAGAGCGCGGATCGTTCGGCGAGGCCTTCGGGGATGACGTCGGCCGGGATGCCGAGGGCGCGCAGGAAGGCGCCGAGTGCGGTTTCCGGCTGCGTCGGCTCGGCGCCGTACCCGCGCAGGTCGGCATAGAGCTGGCCGTCCGGGAACAGGCCCTCGGCGAGGTGGGCCACGTGAACGGCGAGCGTGGTTTTGCCGACGCCGCCGATGCCGGACATCGCCGCGATCGGCATCACCTCGGCCGCGCCGGCCGCGCTGGCCGCATCGGCCGCGCGGGGAGCACTGGGAGCGACGCCCCGGGTGCCCTCGTCCGCTTGGCCCGGCCCGGGCGTCGTGCTCAGTCCGGGCGTCGTGCTCAGTCCGGGCGTCGTGCTCGGATCGGCGTCGGCGGCGCCGCCGAGCATCGCGAGCAGTCGCCGTACCGGCTCGGCCCGGCCGGTGAAGTCGGCGACGGCCGCCGGAAGCTGGGCGGGTTTGGGCATCTCGACGATCGGAATGTCGCGGTCGGCCTCGCTGCCGGGGGAGGCGGGCCGTACGGCATCGCGGGCCCGCGGCGGAGCGGGCGGGCCGGCGAGCGTGGGAGGGACGGCGAGCATGGGATCGGCGGCGAGGATGCGGCGGTGCAGCTCGGCCAGCTCGGCGCCGGGCTCGATGCCGAGCTCGTCGACGAGCGCCCGCCGGGTCTCGGCGAAGACTGACAGGGCCTCGGCCTGCCGCCCGCACCGGTAGTACGCCAGCATGAGCTGGGCGCGCAAGCGCTCCCGCAGCGGGTGCTCGGCGGTGAGCGAGATTAGCTCGGGGACGACCTCGGAATGCCGGCCGAGCTCCAGGTCGAGCGTCATCAGCGTCTCGACGGTGCCGATCCGCCGTTCGACGAGTCGGCCGCGCTGGTGTTCGGCGTACGGCCCGACCGCGCCGCCGAGGGGCTCCCCCGACCACAGGGCGAGCGCGTCGCGCAGGAGATCCGCCGCCTCCCCGATCCTGCCGTCCCGGCGGGCCGCCTCGGCCGCCGCGAAGGTCCGCTCGAAGACGCGGAGGTCGAGCCGGGCGGGATCGAGACGCAGCGCGTAGCCGCTGCCGACCGACCTGAGCACTTCGGGCGGGGTCCTGGGGGACCGTCCGGGTTCCAGCACTGTCCGCAGGCGGGACACGTACGTCCGCAGCGCGCCGAGCGCCCGCGGCGGCGCGTCCTCTCCCCAGACCTCGTCGATCATCTCGCCCGGGGTGGCCGTCCGTCCCTCCCGCAGCAGCAGTGTCGCGACGATGGAGCGTTGCAGCGGCGTCCCGAGGTCGATTTCGACGCCGTCACGCCAGGCCAGGACCGGTCCCAGTACGGCGAAGCGCAGGCCTTGCTCGGCGGCGTCACCAGGCATGTGCCCTTGTCTCCTGTTAGAAAGTTTTCCAATGAAATGATAGATCCCGCGACGCTTGTCCAATAGGCAGTGCCGAGCGCTCGTCTGTGCACTCGTCAGCTCTGTGCACTCGTCAGCACTTTGAAAGCGTGATCGCTTCGCCGCCTGTTGCTCCTGCTCCCCCCTCCTCGCCATGCCGGCGCGGCCCGTCCTACGGGGACGGACCGCGCCGGTTCCTTTCTCAGAGTGATCCGAATGTCGGTCGGAATACGTCCAGAAGCGTCCAGAAGTGTCTAGAAGGACGGGACCTAAGCTGCTTCCACGAGGCCCAGCCGCGCGCGCAGACGTTCGCGTACGGCGGGCCATTCATGGCTCAGGATCGAGTAGTACGCCGTATCTCGGACCGTGTTGTCGGCGCCTCGGCTGTCCGCTCGTCGCACACCGTCCAGGTGCGCGCCGAGGGCCTCGATGGCGGCCCGGGATCGCATGTTGCGTACATCTGCCTTGAGGGTGATCCGGTGAACCTGCCAGGTCTCGAAGGCGAGGAAGAGCATCAGGAACTTGCTCTCCCGGTTGACCCCGGTTCCCTGAGCCGACTTGGCCAGCCAGGTGTAACCGATGTCCGCCACGGACGGGACCTCGCCCACCACGCCTTTCGTCCCCGGTGGCCAGGGCATGGGGCCCTGCCAGTACTCCAGGTGCATCAGACGGGTGGCACCGACCACGCGGTCGGTGTGCAGCCACCGGATGGCGAAGGGCAGCGTACGGCCCTCCGCCTGCTCAGCCATGGCGGCCTCCACATAGGAGGCCATCTCTTCCCGGCATGCGGGAACGCGAGTGAAGGCGTAACTGGAACGGTCTTCACTCGACGCGGCGACGAGATCGTCCAGTGCCGCGAGGCTGAGCGGTTCCAGGCGCACGGAGCGCCCGGACAGGGTGACAAAAGCGGGCATGAGCAAATGATGAGGCCTGCGAAACCACGCTGGGTACGCTGACAGGAGACAACTTGTGGGGCTCCGGATCAACGCCAGGTAACGGGCGTAAAATCGCAGCTCAGAGGCCATGCGGAGCGGTGTTCTCCGGTGGGACTCAAGGTAAAGATTCAGCCAAAGATCCGCAGCCCCGCCAGGGCCTCTTCGAGGTGCCGGAGAGAGGCCGCGATCCAGGGCAACTCGAGCGGATCCTCCGCGTGGAGCGCCGCCGTGCGCTGTTCGTCGGACTCGCCGTAGAGCTGGCTGGTGGCGACCCGGACACGCGGCGCGTCCGGGGAGTCTCCGAAGGCCGTTCCCGGCAGTACGGCGACGCCATGCCGGTCGAGAAGCACCGCCGCGAGCTCGGCGGAACCAGTGAATCCCGCTATTCCGGGATAGAGGTAGAACCCTCCCTGGGGGTCGTCCAGGTGCGCCCCCGCCTTCGTGAAGTGTTCGGCGACCGCGCGGGCCACGATGCCGTGCAGTCGGCGACTGGCCGCGACCCGCCGGACGAGCTCCGCCGGCTCGTCGAAGGCGTAGGCGGCCGCGTGCTGCACGGGCGCGGCGGGACTCGACCAGATCTCGCTCGCCACCCCCAGCAGCCGCCCGTGCAGGTTCGATGCGTGCGGGTTCGATGCGTGCGGGGCCTCAGATAGGCCGGTCTCCGGCAGCCGGGCGACGCCGATCCGCCAGCCGCCCAGCGCCAGGCTCTTGCTCAGCCCGGTCGTGACGACGGTGCGCTCGGGAGCGATCTCGGCCGGACTGAGGAAGGTCGCCGCGGGGTCGTGCACGAGATCGCGGTAGATCTCGTCCGAGATGATGGTCAGGTCCAGTTCGCGGGCGAGCGCGGCGAGGCGTCGTACGGTCTCCGGCCTCGCCAGCCGGCCGGTCGGGTTGTCCGGCAGGGTGACCAGCAGCGACGTGACCGTCCTGCCCCGCGCCCTGGCCGCCGCGACCGCGGTCGAGACCCGTTCCGGATCGGGCACGCCCCCCTCCCCCGGGGGCGGCGGAATCATGATCGGGTGGACGCCGACGAGCCGCGCCTGGGCCGCGTAGCTGACCCAGCTCGGCCTGGACAGCACGACGTCCCCGCCGAGTGCGAGCAGGAGGCCGTAGAGCAGGGCCTTGCTGCCCGGACCGCCGACGATCAGGTCGGGGTGGGCCGCGATGCCGCGTCGCGACCAGTAACCCGCCGCCGCCTCGCGGAGTGCGACGGAGCCGGCGACCGGTCCGTACGCGTTGCCGCCCGCCGCCCGGGCGAGTGCGTCACGTAACGCGGGATGGACCGGCAGGCCGGCCTCCCCGAAGGCGAGGTTCACGATGCGCTGCCCGTGCCGTCGCCTTCTGTCGATCTCCTCATTTGCGGCCAGGGTGGCCGAGACGGGGACGTTCATCTACCTTCCTCCGAATCTGCGAATCTGTGGATGGATCGTTCCCAGAGTGATTGGGTGAAGGCGTAAGAACAAGCGAGGCTTTCCGAGGCCGGGATTAAGGAAAACCGTTGCTCGATATCCGCAGACTCGCTCTGATCTGCGAGTTCGCCAGGCGGGGCAGCATCGCCGCCACCGCGGAGGCGCTCGGTTACAGCGCCTCGGCAGTCTCGCAGCAGCTCGCCGTGCTCGAACGGGAGGCGGGAGCCGTACTGCTGGATCGGACCTCCCGCAGCGCCGAGCTGACCGACGCGGGCTGGCGCCTGGTCGAGCACGGCAGGCGCATCCTGTCGATGGTGGAGGCCGCCGAGTCCGACCTGTCCGCCCACGAGGGCACCCCGTCCGGGCGGGTGGTGGTGACGGCCTTCCCGACCGGGGCCGTGGCGTTCGCTCCCGCGCTCGTCCGGTTGCTGCACCGCCATCGGGAGCTCACGCTGCGGCTTCGGCAGAGCCGGGCCGGCCATGGCATCCGGGAGGTCGAGTCCGGCGAGACCGACATCGCGCTGATCGACGACTGGCAGGGGCGGCTGGGCGACATGGACGGCCACAGCGCCCTGGCGGCCGTCCCACTGCTGACGGATCCGATGGTGCTCGTCGTGCCGCGACGCCACCCGGTGGCCGACCCGGCGGTGCCCGTCGACCTGATGGCCCTGAAAGACGAGCCGTGGATGGTCACCCCGGAAGGCGAGCCCTCTCGCGAGGCCGTCGAGCGGCTGCTGGCCGGCGTCGGCGGCCCGCCGCCCGTCGCATGGGAGTTCGAAGGGCTGGGGACGATCCTCGGACTGGTCGGCAGGGGCATCGGCATCGCGGCGGTGCCCGCCCTCGCGCTGGCCGGTGGCACGCGTGGGATCGCCGTCAGGCGGCTTCCCGGCGAGCCGATCGAGCGTTACCTCTACGCGGTCGCCAGGAAGTCGGCGGTCCGGCGGCCGTCGGTCGCGGCGATGCTGCGCGCCCTGCGCACCGCCGCCCGCTACCTCGCCGCCGACCTCGGCCACCTGAACACGTCGTTCCCGACCGTTCGGGACGACCGATGATCAACTCGTGGGCGGTCTCAGCCGGTGGGCGGCTGGAACAGCGCGAAGACCCTGGTCAGGGTGGGGCGTAGGCGCTCCCAGTCGTCGGCGGTCGTCGTCCAGGTCAGCACGCTGGTCGTGGTCTCGGTCGAGATGACCCGTCTGGCCTGATGGTAGGCCGTGCCCCTGGCCAGGTGGCTCTCCGCCGACGCCTTGCGTCGCGTCCAGGTGAACTCCCAGTCGGCGGCCGTGCCGTACTTGCTGGAGATCGCCCTGAGCCGCAGCTTCCGGTAGTCCTTCGCGTCGAGGATCGCCTCGGCCTCGCGGAGCGTCCCCAGCGGGTCGGTGCCGCTCTGGGCGGTGACCTCGACCTCCAGCTGTGCCCGGCCCTCCGGGTCGAGCCACCGGGTGGAGAACTCCGCCTGCTCGATCGTCCAGGCTCGCGGTACGGCGGCCCGCCAGCCCGCCGTCGGCCGGTGCCACTTCAGCTTGAGCCGAGGGGCGGGGGATGCCCCGGCTGTCCGGGTGGGGGCGCCGGACGCGGTCGCCGGGATCCCCGGTGCGGGCGCCGAGGCGTTCGCCGCGAGCGGGATCCGGATGTCGGAGGCGCCGGGGTGCGGCCGCAGGACCGCCCAGCCGCCGACCGCTCCGGCGACCACGGCGGCCGCCGCGATCCCCGCCATCAGGCGGGTACGGCTCCCGCCTCTGGATGCCGGCGGCGGGGGAGCGGCCGGTTCGATCTCGGCGAGCAGCCGGTTCGCGGTCCGCGGATCGAGCCGCGTGCGGGGATCTCGCGCCAGCAGTCCGTTCACCACCGTGTTAAGGGCTTCGTCGGGTGACAGCTCGGCGGAGTCGGGGGTCGGCGGCCTTCCAGCGATCGCGAAGTGCAACGTGGCGCCCAATGCCCACAGGTCGGAGGCAGTGGTGAGGGCCGCGCTGTCCGCCCGCTCCGGGGCGAGGAACGCCTGCACCTCTCGTGTCGCGCTGACCGGCTCGCCGTGCGCGGGCCCCCGCCGGGCGTGGGATGCGGAGAAGGCGGCATCAGCGGCGAGCGCCCCGGTGCCGAAGTCGGCCAGCAGCACCCGTCCGTCGTGCCCGATGAGCACGTTCGACGGTCGTACGTCGCCGTGCCGTACGCCCGCGGCATGGGCGTGTGCCAGCGCGGCCAGGAGCTTGCGCGCGAGAGGTGCGGCGCGCTCGGGCGGGAGCGGGCCGTCGCTCGCGACGATGCCGTCGAGCGAGCGCGAGCGGACCAGTTCCATGATGATGTACGGCGTGCCGTCCTCCTCGGCCACGTCGTAGACAGCGGCGATGTTCGGATGGCGCAGCCGTTCGGCCTGGCGTGCCTCGCGGGCGACGCGCTGGGCGAGCCGCAGCCGCCGGGTCTCGCCGAGAGCCGGGGGCAGCAGCACCTGACGGACCGCGACCGGGCGATCCAGCAGGGTGTCGTGGCCCTCCCAGACGATGCCCATGCCGCCCTGCCCGAGTGCGCGCACCAGCCGATACCGCCTGACAATGAGCTGCCCCGCAGTACCCATCTCGCCTGCCTCTTGCGCCCGGGCGAATACCACTGAAAGCGGAGTCTTGCACAACTACCCGCCCAATGTGACCACTGGCCGCGCCCACGCCGCGGGAGATTCCCGTCAAGTCCGGTGGGAGGCAGTTGCCGGCCTCTTCTGGGCAGAGGAGTGGCTCACGTGATTCCAGTGATTCCTGTGGAATTTCCGGACAAGCGGTGTCGGATGGTGCTATGAACATCCGTTAACGGGTTTCCCAGTGCGGTGCGGTGCAGAGCGGTGCGGTGCAGAGCGGTGCGGTGCGGCGGGGAAGGCCCAAGCACGTTGAGCAAGAGGAAGGACCTCATGGCCGACCAGTTTCCCGAGGATCCCCTGGAGACCGGACAACTCGAGCACACCGGGCCTCTCGTGCGTCCGTACATCCAGGCCGATCCCCGGTACGGCACGGGCGCCGGCAGGTTCTGGTCCGACCGGCCGGATGAGATGCCGCCGCATTCCGGACCGGCCGCGGCGGACGTCACCTCGGACGGCGACCTGCTCCCCGCCGACTGGACCCGGGAGCACGGCCGGGACCGGGCCCCCGCCGAGCATGATGAATACGGAGAAGATGACGGAACCGCAGGTCACGACGATCATGACGAACGGGACGACCCGAAGGGGTTCCTCGGCGCGGGATGGCGCAGCCAGGGCGACCCCGAGGAGTTCGGGGAGCGACGGCGTGGCGGCGCGCTGCTCCGGGTGGCCGGCGTCGGCGTCGCGGTGGTGGCCGCGATCTGGGCGCTGAGCGCATGGGCCGGCGGCCCCTCCGAGAGTTGCACCGGCGACTGTACGGCGAAGGCCCCCGTGGCGTCCTCCCCCGCCGTCTCGGCCGAGCCGATCGACGAATCCGTACTGGACCCCGTTCCGACCGAGACCGCGACCCCGACGCGGACGCCCTCCCCGATCGTCCGCCTGCGCACGGCCCCGACGAGTGGGCCCGCTGTCACCCCCACCGCGAAGGCCACGCCCACCCGTCGTCCGCCCGTGTCACCGACGGCCTCGCACCCGGCCGTCATCGACCCCCAGTCTTCTGAGAAGACGACCGTGCCGTCCGACCCGTCCGTGCCGACCGTGCCGTCCGACCCGCCGTCGGCGATCGGTGAGGAGACGCCCGCCCCGGAGCCGCCCCCCACCCAGGAACCGGGGGACAGACGACGCGGCGGCCTGCTCGGCTGGCTGTTCTAGATCGTCTTCCGTGGTCAGGAGGCGGTGCAGCTGTCCTGGGTGGCGTCGAAGCCTTCCACGTCGTCCAGGGTCCTGGGGGTCTTCAGGCCACGCCAGTCGGCGCCGACGACGAGGACGATCGTCTGGGTCCGCGCTTTCCGCACCGGGAAGGCCTGCGACTTCTTCAGCTCACGAATCAGGCGGGAAGCCCGGGCCTCGCCGTTCGGGCTGTACTTGACGAACGTCCGCGGGTACGGCTTGGCCGCGGGCTCCACCTTGACGATGTGGTAGCCGCGCTGTTCGAGCTCGGCGGCGGCCTCGGTGGCGAGTCCCGGCCGGCCCGAGCCGTTCCGCACGATTATGTGGACCTGCGACTTGGGAATCTTCTGCTGGCCGCTCCTGACGTTCTTGCTGATCCGGTCGGCCGCGACCATCTTGAACAGGTTGTCGGCCTGGGGCCGTACCCACTCCACGCGGCCCCGTTGCGTGAGCGAGTAGCGCCAAGGGGTGGTGACGAACCGGATCTGCCCGGCGGTGAGGCCCTGAGCGCTGGTCAGCAGGTCCTTCATCACTCCCACGGTGAGCTCGGGATCGGTGGTGAGGGACTTGGTCGCCGCGTCGAGGAAGCCGAACAGCTTCGACGGGTTGGTCAGGGTCTCACCGCTCATCGCCTCCTTGACCATCGAGGCGAGGAACATCTGCTGCCGCTGGATGCGGCCGATGTCGGAGCCGTCGCCGAGGCTGTAGCGGGCCCGGACGTACCCGAGCGCCTGCTCGCCCTTGAGCACCTGCCGCCCCGCCGGGAGGTCGAGCTGTGCCTTGGTGTCGTGGATCGGCTGGGGGATGCAGACGGGGACGCCGCCCAGCGCGTTCACCATGGCCTTGAAGCCGGTGAAGTCGACCTTCACGAAGTGGTCGATGTGGATGTCGGTCAGGCGCTCGATGGTCAGCCAGGTGCACCCGATGCCGCCGTAGTTGAACGACTCGTTGATCATGCCGACGTGGGGTTGCTGGCCGGGGAGGTTACGCTTCGCCGGGCACGCCGGGAGTTCGACGAGTGAGTCGCGGGGGAAGCTGATCAGGACGGCGCCGTCCCGCTCAGGTGAGATGTGGGCGAGGATGATGGTGTCTGTACGCTCGCCGGGCATCCGGCCGTATTTGGCGTTCGCGCCATCCCGCTGGTCGGAGCCGACGATCAGGATGTTCATCGCCTTGCTGATCTTCACCGGGCGTGCCGATCCCAGTTCCTCCGTGGTCACCTCCTCGTGCTTCACGTTGGTGGTGAGCTTCACGGCGCCGCCCACGATGACGGTCGCGACGGCGGTCAGGACGCCCAGCGCCGCTGACAGGACCACCCACAGCCAGGCACGCCACCGGGGCGCGGCCCGGGGCGGCATCGGGAGATCCGCCTCCACCGGCCGCGCCGGACGGACATCGACGTGACCCACGTGTTGCTCCTGAGGGTTCGGACCTGGACGTTTACCCCTGGTCGAAGGTCAGTAGCGGCAAAAACCGGGCCAAGTGTAGCGATCTCTCCAGGATGTCGGGTTTGAAATGCCGGCAAGCGCTGTTCAAGCCCCGTCCAAGGAGTCTTGGGAAACGATCAGGGTCGCGGCGCGTGAACGAGGCGAAGCGGTGACACCCGAGATGGACGGAATGCCGGTGACCGGCACTTCATTGTTACGCTCGGACTCCCGGCAGACCTTCCCCTGTCAAGGGTCATCAGACGAGGACGCTCGTGGATCTGCTCAGCAATCCGATAAAGGACTACCCCTGGGGGTCCCGTACGGCCATCGCCGACCTGACCGGCCGGGTCGCCGACGGGCCGGAGGCGGAGATGTGGCTCGGCGCGCACCCGGCGAGCCCGTCGCTGCTGGTCCGCGACGGGTCGCCGGACCGCACGCTCACGGAGGCCGTCGCCGCCGACCCGGTGGGTATGCTCGGGCAGCCGGTCGCCGGCCGGTTCGGGGAACGCCTGCCGTACCTGATGAAGCTGATCGCGGTCGGCCGGCCGCTGTCGCTGCAGGTCCACCCCGACGCGGCGCAGGCGGCCGACGGCCACGCGCGGGGTGACGCGAACTACGCCGACCCGTGGCACAAGCCGGAGTTGGTCTGCGCACTCACGCCGTTCACCGGGCTGGCCGGCCTCCGGTCGGCCGACCAGGCGGCGAAGCTGATCGACCGGCTGCATGTGCGGGCGCTCCAGCCGGTCGTGGCGCGACTGGCCGACGGCGACCGCCTCGGCGCGCTGCGCGCGCTCCTGGAGTCGTCGGAGCCGAGGCGCGAGCTGGTCGAGTCGATCGTGTGGGCCGCCTCGGCCGTGCACCACCCCGAATACGCCCTGGTCGTACGGCTCGCGCGACGCTTTCCGGAGGACCCGGCCGTGCTTGCCCCGCTGCTGATGCACCGTCACGAACTGGCGCCGGGTGAGGCGATGTTCCTCGGCGCCGGGGTGCTGCACTGCTATCTCGACGGGTTCGCCGTCGAGATGATGGCGTGCTCGGACAACGTGCTGCGGGCCGGGCTCACCGGCAAGCCGATCGACGTGCCCGAGTTGCTGCGCATCACCGACCCCGACGCCCGGCCGTTGCCGGTGCCGCCCGTCTTGCGAGGTGGTGACGGCGTCTACTCGCCGCCGTGCCCGGACTTCCGGCTGCGGCGGATCGCCGTCTCCGGCGAGGGCGGGGTGCTGGAGGGAGAGCTGCCGAGGATCCTGCTGTGCTTCGAGGGCAGGGTACGTCTCGGCGCCGAGTCGGGGTCACAGGTCAAGCTGGGACCGGGCGAGTCGGTGTTCGTCCCCGCGTCGGACGGACCGGTCGAGCTGTCCGGCGAGGGCGTCGCGTTCTGCGCCGAACCCCAGCTGTAAGGGTCCGACGGGTGACGCGGCGCGTAAGGGTCTCGAAGATATACGGAGCGTGTTGTTTGTCCTACTGACTGTGAATCCTCCGGTTCTCGCGGGTAGGAGTGATCCATCGAACCGCGTGCCCATCGAGGGGGAGTCATGGGACGCTTCAGGATTGCCGGCATCGGCATGGCGTCTTTGAGCGTCATAGTGCTGTCCTCCTGCATGTCTGGGGGGAGCAAGCCGAAGCACGAAGACGCGCAGGCCCAGGCGGCCAAGGTGGCCGCCGAGGCGAAGACCCGCAAGGCCGAGGAACAGGCGGCCGCACGGGTGAAGGCCAACGAGCTGGGACAGATTCCCGTGCTCATGTACCACCGGGTGATGAAGAACCCGGCTCCCGGCGACGACCGCACACCTGAGCAGTTCCGCGCCGAGTTGGAACGCCTGGCGCGGGAGAACTATGTGCCGATCACGGCCGCCGAGTACGTGACCGGAAAGATCGACATCCCGGCCGGCAAGCATCCCGTCGTGCTGACCTTCGACGACGCCTCACCCGCGCAGCTCACGCTCGACGGGATGGGCAGGCCCGCGCCGGACTGCGCGATCGGCGTCCTGATGGACGTCGCCAAAAAGCATCCGGGTTTCCGCCCGGTGGCCACGATGTACGTCATCCGTGACCTCTTCGGCAAGACACGTAAGGAGGAGCAGATCCAGGTCCTGGAGTGGCTGAAGGACCACGGGTTCGACATCGGCAACCACACGCACGACCACGTGAACCTGCGCGGAAAGTCGCAGGAGGAGGTGGCCAAGCAGATCGTCTCCATGCACAACGAGGTCATCTCGTTGATCAAGACCCCGCCGATCACGTTGGCCCTGCCGTACGGCAACCAGCCGAAGAACAAGGAGTGGGCGCTGCACGGGACGTACAAGGGGGTCACCTACAACTACAAGGGCGAGTTCCTGGCGGGTTACACCCCGGCGCAGTCGCCGTTCACCAAGGACTTCGACCCGGCCGGCATCCCGCGCATCCGGTCGAAGGAGAAGGAGAAGAACACCGACTGCGCCAAGTTCTGCTCGGAAGCATGGCTCGACTGGCTCAAGGCGAACCCCAATGAGCGGTACACCTCGGACGGCAATCCCAAGACCGTGGCGTTCCCGAAGTTCAAGGCACCCTTCGTGTCCCCGGCCTTCTCGGCCCGCACACTACCGTACTGACGTCGCTCTACCGGCTGTGGGGGACGCGCGAATCGTCCGGGTTCGCCACCGCCGGTTAGCCTGCGGAACATGAACGAGGACGAGGCCGGCGCCAGGCCGGACGGCAGGGGGGTCGACCTGCGGGGGCTCACGCGACGGCTCATCGGGCCCGAGATCATCGCGGTGTTCGCGATCTCGCTCGGCGCCAGTGCGCTGCTGTCGCTGATCCGCCTGATCGGCGCGCTGACCGCACCCGAGCAGCTCGGCGGCCAGGACGCGGTGCTCGTCGGCTCCCTGGCGCCGGGTCGTCCCTGGCTGGACCTGACCCTGCACATCGCCGGGATCGCGATCAACGTGGCGCCGGTCGGGCTGGTCGCCTATCTGCTGGCCCGCTCGGGGGAGTCGATGCGGACGATCGGCGTCGACTTCCGCGAGCCAGGCCGCGACCTGCTGCGCGGGGCCGCCCTCGCGGCGTTGATCGGCGGCTCCGGCCTGGTGTTCTACCTGTTGGTGTTCCAGGCAGGGTTCAACCTCAACGTCGTGCCGGAGAGCCTGCCCGAAGTGTGGTGGCGGGTGCCGGTGCTGGTGGCGGAGGCCGCCCAGAACGGGGTGCTGGAGGAGGTCCTGGTCAGCGGATATCTGCTGCACCGTCTCGGGCAGCTCGGCTGGCGACCGTGGCGCTCTGTGATCGTGTCCGCGGTATTGCGCGGCTCCTATCACCTCTATCAGGGCTTCGGGGGATTCGTTGGCAACGTGGTGATGGGCCTGGTCTTCGGGCGCCTCTATCAGCGCTGGGGCCGGGCCATGCCGCTGGTCGCCGCCCACACGATCATCGACGTCGTCGCCTTCGTCGGGTACGGCATTCTGCGCGACCGAGTCTCCTGGCTCCCCTGACCGACCCCTCCCCCCCACCCCTCTTGTCGTGATCTTGCAAATGCTCGCATATATGTCTGTGACCAGGGAAAACACCTTCCGTGATCTTGCAGAAACTCGCATAGATGGCCGCTGGCCTGGGGAAACAATGTTCGTGATCTTGTATTTGGAGTCGGACTGCAAGATCACAAAAGGCGTTCGCGCAGGTCGACGGCGCAGCATGCGAGTTTCTGCAAGATCACAACAAGGGTTTTGCCTGGTCGGAGGGGTTTCTTGCGAGAAATCGCAAGATCACGGGTGGGGGGTGGTGGGGGGTAATGGCGCGCCTCGTTGATATGCGGCCGATCGCGGTGCATGGTTGACGTGCCGCCGCCAATCGCCTGGACGACTGGATGAGCGACACGTCCGAATCCCCCCGGCAAAGCACCGTCAAACCAGCCGAACCGGCCGAACCTTCGGCCGTCATCATCGGGGATTTTCGCGTTGATTCGCTTACTGGAGCGTTCTTCACATAGCACGTCGGTCCGGCCCGTGACCGTACGGCGGCAGGCCGCCACGCGAGCGCAGCGCGCACGCGGACCGATCACGCCACGCACCCGGCGGGGGCCTGCCACTCGGTCGAGATCCACGACTTCGCCGGGCATCCGTCCGGCCCGGCCCCGCTTGCGCCCGTGCCCGGCTCATCCTCGTCTCCCCGCCTGGCCCGGCCGTACGATTCATCGTCCGGCTCAGACCGTCGCGGTGGCAGGTGGCGGTCCGCGCGAGCCCGGTCGAGCCCTGCTGTTCGGCCCGTCGCCGTCGCCGTCGTCGACGACCATCGCACCCGCTCCGCCGTCCGCCGCGGCGGACCACCGCGGGGAGTTATTACCCGCGACCGCCGCGGCCGCGGCCGACCCTTAAGGCCCTTAAGGCCCTTGAGGCCCTTGAGAGCCGCTGAGGCGGGTCAGGCGAGACAGCGGAGTGTGCCGCGGATCCGGGGATCGAGCGGGTGCGCGGCCGGCAGCCGGCCGACCGTCGCCTCGACGAACTCCACCTCGGTCAGATCAGCCGTCAGGCCGTCGACGTGTGCCGTGATCCGATCCCCGTCCCGCTCGATCCGTGCCTTCGAGCCGTGCTCGTCGAGAGCGAACAGCCCGAAATCGACCCGCCAGGCGAGCCTCGCCGCCGCCTCGTCGTCCGCCACCGGGGCACCCACGTCGTCGGCATGCGTGGCGTACTCGGAGTCGTAGTGGAAGGACTGCAGACCCACAGGGTACGGCCCGACGGACGTCTGGAGCGACCCGCCCCGGCCCAGGTCGCGCATCCGCCTTCGGGTCTCGGCGTTCTTGCTCCGCCACTCGTCCAGCACCTGCTCGACCGGCAGGCTGTGGCGCTTGTGCACGCACCACTCGTTGAACGCGTCGAAGCCCGACCGCACCCCTTCGCGTTCGAGCATCTCGAAGAACCCGTCCATGTCCTCGTCGAGGCAGGCGTGGTTGTAGAGCTCCTCCCCGGCGAGATGGGCGAGTACGTCGCGCACCGTCCACCCCTCACACCTCGACGGCCGGTTCCAGCCCTCGTCGTCCAGTCCGGAGAAGAAGCGGTCGAGCCGCCTCGCCTCGGTGTCGAAGATGTCGAACGGCTCAAGCCGCGCCAGCACATCGGGTTCAGACGTCATCATGTCGTGAGCGGTACCCGATCCGCCTGGTTTCACTACCGCCACCGCCCGCCCCCGGTCCCGGTGTGAAGATCGGGAAGCGTTCGGGCAGCATGAGGGCATGAACACCATCACTCTCAACAACGGTGTCACCATGCCGCAACTCGGGTTCGGGTCGTGGCAGGTGCCCGACGACGAGGCCGAGCGGGCCGTGAGCGTCGCTCTCAAGGCCGGCTATCGCAGCATCGACACGGCCAAGCTCTACCGCAACGAGGAGGGCGTCGGCCGGGCCGTACGGGAGTCCGGCATTCCCCGAAACGAGCTGTTCGTCACCACCAAGCTGTGGAACCGCGACCATGGCCATGACAACGCGCTGCGGGCCTTCGACGCCAGTGTCGAGCGTCTCGGGCTCGACGTGGTGGACCTCTATCTGATCCACTGGCCGTGCCCGGCGCAGGGTAGGTACGTGGAAACGTGGAAGGCGCTGGAGAAGCTCTACGCCGACGGCCGGGTCCGGGCGATCGGGGTCTCCAACTTCACGGCCGAGACGCTGGACCGATTGCTCGCCGAGGCGGAGGTGGTCCCCGCCGTCAACCAGATCGAGCTGCATCCACAGTTCGGGCAGGCCGAGATGCGGGCGGTAAACGCCAAGCACGGCATCGTCACCGAGGCGTGGAGTCCGCTCGGCCAGGGTCAGGGCCTGCTCGACCTTCCGCTGCTCGCGGAGATCGGAGGCAGGTACGGCAGGAGCCCGGCCCAGGTGGTGCTCCGCTGGCATATCCAGCTCGGCCACGTGGTGATCCCCAAGTCGGTGACCCCCGCGAGGATCCGCGAGAACATCGAAGTCTTCGATTTCGCCCTCGACCAGGAGGAGATGGACGCGATCACCGCGCTGGACTCGGGCCGCCGCCTCGGCCCCGACCCGGCCAGGTTCAACCGGGCCTGATGGTCCGACACCTGGGCCCGGCAGGCGGCACTTCCCGCACAACGGGGGCTCAGGCCAGGACGACCTCGACCACCAGGTCGCGTGGGCGGACGCCGTCGCGGCGTCGGAGCCGTACGCGCGTGATTTGCGCTCGTCATCCGGGTGCGCGACCAGCGCCACACACGCCGGGATGAGCTCGGGCCGGGTCGTCGGCCTCCCCGCGGCGTACCCATGCCGACTCCAGGCCGTCGAGAGTGGGCTTCTCGGGCATGGCGGTGTGGTGTGATCACTGCTGTGTCATGCGCCAACCGTAGGGTCTCCCCTCCGGAAAACCCCGAAGGACAACGGACGATCTAGCCTGATGATCTACGGAACGGTAGGCTCGATTCCGCTGTTGTAGGCCGAGCGGGAGAAGATTCGCGTGAGCGACCAGGACTTCGCCGAGCCCTCAGACCGGCCGGCGGCGCGGGAGATCGACACCGGCGTGCCGCAGAGCGCCAGGGTGTGGAACTACTTCCTCGGCGGCAAGGACAACTATCCGGTCGATCGCATGGTCGCCGAGCAGGCCATGCGGGTCTTCCCGCAGATCACCGAGATCGCCCGCAACGACCGGGGCTTCCTGAAGCGTGCCGTACGGTATCTGGCCGGCGAGGCCGGCGTTCGGCAGTTCCTGGACATCGGCACCGGCCTGCCGACGATGGACAACACCCACGAGGTGGCCCAGCGGATCGCCCCCGAGTCGCGGATCGTCTACGTCGACAACGATCCCCTGGTCCTCGTGCACGCCCAGGCCCTGCTGACCAGCACGCCACCCGGGGTGACCGACTACATCGAGGCCGACCTGCGGGAACCCGACGCGATCCTGGCCGCGGCGGCCAAGACGCTGGACTTCAGCCGCCCGATCGCGATCATGCTGCTGGGCATCCTGCACTACATCCCCGACTACGACCAGGTGCGTGCGATCCTGGCCAGGCTGCTGGAGGCCGTGCCCTCCGGCAGCTACCTGGCCATGACCCACTCCACATCCGATCTCGGTGACGAGGCGGTCAGGAAGGCGAACGCCGACGCGCTGGCGGTCTGGAACGAGCACGCGCCGGTGCCCCTCACCGCCCGCAGCCGGGAGCAGGTCGGCCGCTTCTTCGACGGACTCGAACTGGTGGAGCCCGGCATGGTCTCGATGTCCCGGTGGCGGCCCGAGGACACCCCCTTCGGCGAGCCCCCCGTGGTCGCCGGCTTCGCCGCCCTCGCCCGCAAACCCTGACCTTGAAGCGGGTGATCCGACACACCTCCACCGATGGATTACTCGCGGGACACCGTGGTGGCGGAGGCAGCGGCGGCTCCGGCGGATGCCGGCGGCCGGATCCGGCGGCCGGAGATCTGCTCGGGCGCCATCAGGATGAAATGGTCACGATTTCCCGGGGCCCAGGGCGACAGCGGCAGCCGTGACAGGCGGGCGATCTCCTCAGGGTCGGACGCGGCCCGCGCGTGTCCGACCGCGGTCACCGACCATCCCCAGCGGAAATCGACGTCGAAGTCGTCGATTTCGAAGGCCACGATGGCGTTCCGCGCCGCGGCGGCGAGTTTCGAGCCCGCCATGGTACGGATGACGACGTTCCCCTCGAACAGGCAGAAGTTCACCGGCTGAACGGCGGGGAGGGCGCGATCGGTGAAGACGATCCTCCCTATAGGAGTCGAGTCCAGCAGTTCGAGACACTCACCCCGCGAGAGGATCTCCAAGCCGGCCGAATCAAGTTTCATGCCCTCCAGGATGCGTGTTTCGAGGCCGCGATCGTTAGGGGCGAAGGTCCCGTCATCGCCGCTGATCAAGCCGGTCTGCGAGACCCCGGTGGCGTTGGGCGGCAGTGAATCCGGCCTTCCCTTCGGCCGGCTGGGTAGGGACGTAAGTCCCTGGATCACCGAAGCCGCGACGGGAGACGCTGATCACATGGACGCACTTGAGCTCATCGACGTTTACTGGCGTGCCGCCAACTACCTGTCGGTCGGGCAGATCTACCTCCTGGACAACCCGCTGCTGACCGAGCCGCTGCGGCCCGAGCACATCAAGCCGCGCCTACTCGGCCACTGGGGGACCACGCCCGGGTTGAACTTCTGCTTCGTCCACCTGAACAGGATCATCCGTGAGCGCGACCAGGACATGATCTACATCGCGGGCCCCGGGCACGGCGGCCCGGCCGCGGTGGCGCATGCCTGGCTCGAGGGTTCCTACACCGAGAAATATCCGGAGATCACCCAGGATGCCGAGGGCATGCGGCGGCTGTTCCGCCAGTTCTCCTTCCCCGGTGGGATCCCGAGCCATGTCGCGCCCGAAACGCCCGGTTCGATCCACGAGGGCGGTGAGCTCGGCTACGCCCTCGCCCACGCGTACGGCGCGGCGTTCGACAACCCGGATCTGGTCGTGGCCTGCGTGATCGGCGACGGCGAGGCCGAGACCGGGCCGCTGGCCGCGAGCTGGCATTCCAACAAGTTCCTCGACCGGTCCAGCGATGGGGTCGTGCTGCCGATCCTGCACCTCAACGGCTACAAGATCGCAAACCCCACCGTGCTGGCGCGGATCCCCGAGGAGGAGCTGGTCAAGCTCATGGAGGGGTACGGCTACCGCCCTCACATCGTGTCGGGCGACGATCCCGCCGTCATGCACGCACTCATGGCCGAGACACTCGACACGGTCTTCGACCAGATCGCAGAGTTCAAGCACGGGTCGGCCGACCGGCTGCCGATGATCATTTTGCGTACGCCGAAGGGATGGACCGGCCCGGCGATCGTGGACGGTGTGCCCGTCGAGGGCACCTGGCGTGCCCACCAGGTCCCGCTGGCGGCCGTACGGGACAACGACGAGCACCGCGCGATGCTGGAGGAGTGGATGCGCTCCTACCGGCCGAACGAGCTGTTCGACCCCGAGGGCCGGCCGGTCGCGGCGATCACCGAGACCGTTCCCGAGGGACCGCGCCGGATGAGCGCCAACCCGCACGCCAACGGCGGTGAGCTGCTCCGTCCGCTGCTGCTTCCCGACTTCCGGGACTACGCGGTCGAGGTCAAGGCGCCCGCCGCGGCGCACAGCGAGCCGACCCGGGTGCTCGGCGGCTTCCTGCGCGACGTGATCGCGGCCAACCCCGTCGACTTCCGCCTGATGGGCCCGGATGAAACCGCCTCCAACCGGCTGTCGGCGGTGTTCGAGGTGACCGACCGGGCCTGGCACGCCGAGACGCTGCCCACCGACGAGAACCTGTCGTCCGACGGCCGGGTGATGGAGGTGCTGAGCGAGCACCTGTGTCAGGGCTGGCTGGAGGCCTACCTGTTGACCGGACGGCACGGCCTGTTCAACTCCTACGAGGCGTTCGTCCACATCGTGGACGCGATGTTCAACCAGCACGCCAAGTGGCTGCAGGCGTCCAAGAAGATCCCGTGGCGGCGTCCGGTCGCCTCGTTGAACTACCTGCTGTCCTCACATGTGTGGCGGCAGGACCACAACGGCTTCACCCACCAGGACCCCGGGTTCCTGGACGTCGTGGTCAACAAGAAGGCCGAGGTCGTGCGGGTCTACCTGCCGCCGGACGCCAACACGCTGCTGTCGGTCGCCGACCACTGCCTGCGCTCCCGGGACTACGTCAACGTGATCGTGGCGGGCAAGCAGCCGGTGCTGGACCTGTTCACCATGGACGAGGCCGTCGCCCACTGCACCCGGGGTCTCGGCATCATCGACTGGGCCTCCAACGACGAGGGCGCCGAGCCCGATGTGGTGCTGGCCTGCGCCGGCGACGTGCCGACCCTGGAGACGCTGGCCGCCGCCGCCCTGCTGCGCGAGCACCTGCCCGAATTGAAGGTGCGGGTCGTCAACATCGTCGACCTGATGCGGCTGCAGCCGCCGTCGGAGCACCCCCACGGGATGAGCGACGACCAGTTCGACGCGTTGTTCACGACGGACAAGCCGATCATCTTCAACTTCCACGGCTACCCCTGGCTGATCCACCGGCTCACCTATCGACGTACGGGCCACGGCAACCTGCACGTGCGCGGCTACAAGGAGGAGGGCACCACGACCACGCCGTTCGACATGGCGATGCTCAACGACATCGACCGCTACCACCTGGTTATGGACGTGATCGACCGGGTGCCGGAACTGGGCGAGCGGGCGGCGCACCTGCGCCAGCGCATGGTCGACGCCCGGCTGCGGGCCCGCGCCCACACCCGAGAGTACGGCGAGGACCTCCCCGAGGTCCGTGACTGGACCTGGACGCCGCACGCCGACGCCCGCTGAGCCCGCTCTTTCGCCGAGTCCCGCGATGGCCCCGCCAATGGTGGGGCCTCAGGTCCTGTGCGGGCCGTACGGCGGTCGATGAGACGATCTCACGCATGTCCAGCGCGATCCCACCCGTGATCCTGAGCGACGAACCCGGCTCCTTCGCCTGGGGCGTCTTCCACGAACGGCATCCGCGGCTTGTCCGGCAGGTGATCGACGCACTGCCGTACGGCCCGGCCGAGCGGCAGCGGCTTGAGCAACTGCTCGTCGAAAGCACGACGGGCGTCCTGACGCCGCTGGACGAGAGCGCCCACGACCACGAGCAGTGGCAGGAGTGGGGCCGGGATCTGTTCGGCCTGCCGTGGGGCGAAGCGCCGTTCCTGTGGGCGGAGAGCTACTTCTACCGCAGGTTGCTCGAGGCCACCGGCTATTTCGCACCCGGCGCCTGGCAGGGGATCGACCCGTTCGCCCCGTTCAAGAACGCCGAGCTGGCCGGTGCGGCCGTGGATGACGAGCTCGCCGCGCTCGGAGACATGGTCTCCCTGCCCGCCGAGGAGCGCGGGGAGAGGCTGCTCCTGTCCGCGCTCTGGGGCAACCGCGCGGACCTGGGATTCAAAATCACCGCCGCGGACGACGATCTCCGGCCACTCGGCGTCCTCATCGACGACAGCCCGCGTCTATGGACTGAGCTCGCCACGGTCGCTGACTCACGGGTCTGCCTCGTCGCGGACAACGCCGCCGGAGAGCTGCTGCCCGATCTCGTCCTGATCGACCACCTGCTCGTGAACGGCCTGGCCGCGCAGGTCGTCCTTTACGTCAAGCCCTATCCCTACTACGTCTCGGACGCGACCATGGCCGATGTCCTCGCCACCGTCCGGCGTCTCCGCAGGGCGCACGAACCGGCGGCGGAACAGATCGGCCGACGGCTGTGGCAGGCGATGAGCGGCGGCACCGTGCTGGTTCGCACCCATCCGTTCTTCTGCGCGCCGCTGCCGTTCCACGACATGCCGGCCGACCTGCGGTCGGAGCTCTCGGGCGCCGCCATGACGATCCTGAAGGGCGATCTCAACTACCGGCGCCTCGTCGGTGATCGGCTCTGGCCCGCGACCACTCCCTTCACCGAGGTCGCCGCCCACTTCTCCTCCCCTGTCACGACGCTGCGCACCCTGAAGTCGGACGTCGCCGTGGGCATCGACGCCTCGACGGTCGCCGAAGTCGACGCCCACGACGACGCCTGGCGTACCAGCGGTAAGCATGCCGTCATCCAGGTCCACATCGGCACCGACAAGCCATGAAAAGCAACCCTGAGCCAAAGCCCGTGCGACGCCGGCGGTCCGTGGCCGTGAAGCCGATGCCCGCAGGTACGACTGGATCGACACGCTCGGCGCACGCGAATCGTCCGTAAGGTGGGGATGTGGCTCCCGCGCTGACCCTCCTCGACGGCGTCCGCTGGCGAGGCGTCCGTGTGATCGGAGATCGCGCGCAGACCCTGCTGGCGGTGCTCGTCCTGCATGGACGGGCGGGAGCCGGTGACGAGCGCCTGGTCGACGAGCTGTGGGGCGACGAACCGCCGGCCAACCCCACGAAGGCGCTGCAGGTGGTCGTCTCACGGACCCGGGCCGTGACCTCCGCCGACGCCGTGGTGCGTACCGCGCATGGTTACCGGCTGGGGCTGCCCGATGAGCAGGTGGACGCGCTGCTGCTGGGCGCGCTGGTGGAGCAGGCACATGCCGCGCTGGGCAGGGGCGACGCGGCCCTCGCACGTGGCCATGCCGAAGCGGCCATGAGCCTCGCAGCCGACGGCATGGAAGCCGCCGCGGGTCCGCTGGGGGAGCTGAGGGAGATCGCCGCCGGGCGGCTGGCCGAGGCGCGCCGCATGTCGGCCGTCGCCCGCGGCCGAGGCGGAGATCACGAGGGCGCGTTGCCGCTGCTGGAGCGGGCCGCGGCCGACCGGCCGCACGACGAGGAGCTGCTCGCCTGCCTGCTGCGCAGCGAGGCCGCGGTGCGTGGCGCCGCCGCGGCGCTGGAGCGTTACGAGCGCTATCGAGCGGGCCTGGCCGAGCGCCTCGGCGCCGATCCCGGGCCCGAGCTCGCTCGCGTGCATGCTGGGTTGGTCGTCGCGGATCGACCGGTGCGAGAGGGCGTCCTGTTCGACGGCTCCTCGTTGCTTGGTCGCGAGGGCGACATCCGCGCGGTGCACGCCCTGTTGCAGACCAACCGGGTGGTCTCCGTCATCGGTCCGGGTGGGCTGGGCAAGACGCGGCTGGCCCACGTCGTCGGCAGGAACGCCGCGCAGCCCGTCGCTCACTTCGTCGAGCTCGTCGGCGTCTCTTCTTCCGAGGACGTGGTCGGCGAGGTGGGCGCGGCGCTCGGGGTGCGCGACTCGGTCAGCGGGCGCCGTGCCCTCACCCCCAAGCAGCGGTCCGACGTACGGGCCAGGATCGCCCAGCATCTCGACCAGGCCCCGGCGCTGCTGATCCTCGACAACTGCGAGCACGTGATCGAGGCCGTCGCCGACCTGGTGGCTTTTCTGTCCACGACCACCCGGGACCTGCGGGTGCTCATCACCTCACGCGCCATTTTGTCGATCCCCGCCGAACGGGTCTATCTCCTCGGCCAGCTGGACGCCGGCGACGCGGTGGAGCTGTTCCGTCAGCGCGCCACGGCGGCGCGCCCCGATGTACGGATCGACGAACGGGTGGTCGGTGAGGTCGTCGCACGTCTGGATGGGCTGCCGCTCGCGATCGAGTTGGCCGCCGCCAAGGTGCGGGTGATGTCGGTGGAGGAGATCGCGCGGCGCCTGGCGGACCGGTTCGCCCTGCTGCGCGGCGGCGATCGCACCGCTCCCGACCGGCACCGGACGCTGCTGTCGGTCATCGACTGGTCGTGGAACCTGCTGGGCGAGCCGGAGCGGCGGGCCCTGCGGTGGCTGTCGCTGTTCGGCGACGGGTTCACGCTGGCCGCCGCCGAGCACGTGCTGGGCCAGGATGCCCTGCATGCCGTGCAGGCGCTGGCCGAGCAGTCGTTGTTGAGCGTCCGCGAGACCGGCTATGGCCTTCGCTACCGGATGCTGGAGACCGTCCGGGAGTTCGGCCGGGTGCGGCTGGCGGAGACCGGCGAGGAGGCACCCGCGCGGGCCGCGCTGCGGGCCTGGGCGATGGATTACGCCTGGACGAACGCCGCCATACTGTTCGGCCCCGCCCAGTTCGCGGCGGTCGACGCGCTGCGGGCCGAGGAGGGCAACCTGGCCGATCTGCTCCGCCGCGCGCTTGGAGAGCCCGACCCGGCCACCGTGGTGCAACTGCTGGCGAGCATGGGCACGCTGTGGTCGATCCGGGGCGACCACCCGAGGATCATCGCGCTCAGAGACGCGATCAGGCAGGCCGTCACCGGCTGGCATCCGCCACCGGAGCTCGAAGAGGCGACCCGGGCGGCTCTGCTGGTCGTTCTCATAAACGTGATGACCCTCGCGGACGGTTACGGTGAGGAGTTGCGTGGTCTGCTCGGCAGGTTGCCCCTCCGGGACACGACGGACCCCCGGATCGCGGCGATGGCGACGGTGCTGCACGCCTACGACCCGGCCGATGGCGCCGGATTCCGCCACCGGCTCGCTGAGCTGTGCCGGAGCGACGATCGTGACGTGGCGCTGATGGCGACGCAACTGAGCGCCCAGGTCCTGGAGAATGCGGGCGATCCACCGGGGGCGATCGCGGCGGCCAGGCGGGCGCTGGAGCTCGTCCGCGAGGACGACGGGCCGTGGTTCGGGGCGATCCTGCACGCTGTGCTGGCCCACCTGTCCATGCAGCTCGGTGATCGTCGGCGGGCGGTCGACCACGCGCGGGCCGCCCTTCCGGTCCTGAGCCGGCTTGGCGCCACGGATGACGAGACGCAGCTGCACGCGGTGCTGCTGCTCGCCGCGCTGGCCGAGGGAGACCCCGAGACCGCGGAAGCCGAGTTCATGGAGATCGCCCGGATCAACGACGTAGGGGCGGTCCTCGGCGGCCCGGTGTTCGTCCCATTGTGCGCCGCCGAGCTCGCCTTCTCGCGCGGTGACCCGGTCGCCGCCCTGGCGGAGTGCCGCCTGGCCGTTCAACGAGCACGTGACCTGCGCATACCCGGCGTGCGGACCGGAGCCGAGCCGTGGGCGGTCATCGCCGAGGCCTTCGCCCTGACGGCGCACGCCTACCACGCTTACCACGCGGGGCCGGCGGACCTGCGGTACGGCGAGGAGCTGTTTCACTTCTGCGTCGGCGTCCGCGCGGGCGACATGTTGGCTGAGGGCTCTGCACAAGACGGCCATGGGCCTCGGGCTTTCCTCGACTACCCGGCGTGCGGATCGATTCTGTTCGCGCTCGGCGCCTGGGGGGTGTTGCGCGCGGCCATGGCCCCCGGTGACGCGGTCGGGCTGCTGGCGCTGGCTGAACGGTTCGCCTACAACCGCCTCGTGCCGAGCCTCGCCTTCGAGCGGATCGAGCCGTACGCCGAAGCGGCCGCGCCCGGCGTGATCGCGGCCATGCGTGCCGAGTACGGCGATCGGCTTGGCTCGGACCTTCTCGACGAGGCACGGGCGCTCGTCGAGAAGGTCCGCCGTGCGGGCTCACATGTGCCGCCGCTTGTAGCTGCGGACGGACAGCGGCGCGAAGATCGTGATGACGGCCAGGCACGCCAGGACCGTCCAGGCTACCTCTCCGGTGACGAGAGCGCCGTTGGCCAGGTCGCGGGCGGCCGTGACCAGGTGTGAGACCGGGTTGACCCGGACGAACGTGGCAAGCCAGTCCGGCAGCGTCTCGACCGGGACGAACGCGTTGGACAGGAAGGTCAGCGGGAACAGGATCATCATGGAGATGCCCTGCACGGCCTGGGCGCTCCGGGCGATCGTGCCGACCCAGGTGAAGACCCAGGCCAGCGACCAGCCCGTGAAGATCGCCAACAGGATCGCGCCGAGCACGCCGAGCGCGCCCCCACCGGGCCGATAGCCGATCAGCAGGCCCATGCCGAAGGTCAGGGTCGCCGCGATCGTGTAACGCACCAGGTCGGCCACCATGGGGCCGGCCAGCGGCGCGATCCGGGAGATCGGCAACGACTTGAAACGGTCGAAGACCCCCTTGTCCATGTCCTCACGCAGTTGCGTCCCGGTGGCCATGCAGGTGGTCAGGATGGTCTGGGCGAGGATGCCGGGGATCAGCAGCGGGAGATAGCTCGCCACGTCACCGGAGATGGCGCCGCCGAAGATGTAGGCGAACATCGCGGTGAACAGGAGGGGCTGCAGCGTCACGTCGAAGAACTGCTCCGGGTTGCGGCGCATCTTCTTGAGTGCCCGCCACGCCATCGCCAGGGTCTGGCTCAGCGTCTCGCCCAGTGAGACGTGTCGCCGGGCGGCCGCCACCCGGTCGGCGGCCCGTACGGTCTCCCGGGCGGGTGCGATCATGGTGCTCATCGGTTGTCCTCCGTGTCGGTCTCGTCGTCTCCGTCTCCGTCTCTGTCTCCGTCTCTGGCTCCGTCCGCCTCGTGGCCGGTGAGGGCGAGGAACACCTCGTCCAGGCTGGGCTTGGCCACGCTCACCGAGGAGATCGAGACCCCGGCGGTCCGCAACGCGATCAGCACGTCGGCGGCGAGGTCGGCCTGGTCGAGGGCGACGTTGAGCCGGCCCCGCTCCGGGCTCAGCACGGGATCGGAGCCGAGGACGCGCCGGATGACCTCGGCGGCGGTGGGCACCTCGCCCGGCTGGGTGAGCAGCAGTTGGAGGGTGGAGTCGCCGACCGCGGTTTTCAGTTCGTCTGGGGTTCCCTCGGCCACCTTGCGGCCGCGGTCGATGACGGCGATCCGGTCGGCGAGTTGGTCGGCCTCATCGAGGTACTGCGTGGTCAGCAGCACCGTGCAGCCGTCGGAGATCAGGCCGCGGATGGTGTCCCACATCTGGCCACGGGTGCGCGGGTCGAGGCCGGTGGTCGGTTCGTCGAGGAAGATCAGCGGTGGTCTGCTGATCAGGCTGGCGGCCAGGTCGAGGCGCCGCCGCATGCCGCCGGAGAACTGCGCGATCGGTTTGTTCGCGGCCTCTTCCAGGCCGAACTGCCCGAGCAGCTCGGTGGCGATCCGGCGGGCGCGCGGCGAGGCGATCCCCAGCAGTCGGCCGAAGAGCCAGAGGTTCTCGCGGGCGGTCAGGTTCTCGTCGACCGACGCGTACTGCCCGGTGACACCGACCAGTTGCCGGACCACATGCGGGTTGCCGGCCACGTCGACCCCGAAGATCTCGGCGCGACCGGCGTCGATCTTCAACAGGGTGGCCAGCATCCGCAGCATGGTGGTTTTGCCAGCGCCGTTCGGCCCGAGAACGCCGAAGATCTCACCAGGACGAACGGCCAGGTCGATGCCGGCCACGGCACGGTGCTCACCGAACGTCTTGACCAGCCCTTCGGCATGTACGGCCAGATCGGTTCCGTCGGGAGTGGTGATAACGCCCCCGGCACGGTCGAGTTCTGTAGTGGTCATGACTTCACTCTCGGCGGTACCGGTTTCACGGCGCCCTCGACCCGGTTTCATCACCTGAAGGCGTGCGGCCCGGCGGCACCCGGGCGGCACCGCCGGTCAGCGGCGGGAGAGGCGGCGGAGTGCCTTGCGGAGACGGCCCATGACCGGTCGGCGGTGGCTTCCCTGGGCATCTCGGGCCTGCCGCAACTCGGTCAGGGCGGTCGCCGCGTCGGGGCGCTTGCCCGGCGTCGGCTCACGCATGCGCCGTACCAGATCCATGATCTCCGGGGCGACGCCGCCCGCGTCCGGCTCGGCGTCCGCGCCGGGGGTGGGCAGCTCGCCGGTCAGCAGCTGAAAGGCGATCACCCCGGCGGAGTAGACGTCGGACGCGGTGGCCATCCGGTCGGGCCTCGCCCGGCACTCGGGCGCCACATAGTGGACGTCGAGGATGTTGGGCAGTTCGTTGGCCACGGTGTGCTTGCGCTGCCCCGGCTTGGCGTAGTCGAACCCGGTGAGCATCGCGTGGCCGGAGTCGGTCACGAGCACGCACGCGGGGGTGAGCGCACGGTGGATGACCTTGTTGGCGTGCACGTGGGCGAGGCCGGCCAGCATGTCCTCGAACACGCCGAGCTTGGCGGTGACGCCCAGCTTCCGCCCGGGGAGATGCAGGTGCAGCGCCTGTCCGTGTACGTCGTCGAGAACGAGGACGAACCTGCTCTCGTCGTCGATCGCAAAGAAGTCGCGGGAGCGTACGACACGGGGATGCGGCGGGATCTTCGCGAGCGCCTGGTAGGCGTTGGCGATGCGCCGCTGCTCGGCCACCCGCCGCCGCTCGGGCGCCATCGGGTCGGCCCGATAGACCCGCAGCAGGACGGTCTCGCCGGCTGCCGCGGTCGCGTTGACCGCGCGGTACTCGGTGACCCGGTCGTCGCCGCCGAGCTGCTCCTCGACCTCCCAGTTGCCGAATCTCGGCGGCGCGGTGGGCCTGCGCACGGTCCCGTTGAGCGCCTCGAGGATCGCGGTGCGGTACGGCATGGCGTCCCGGCTGCAGCCGTGCCTGACGCGTGACACGTCGCTGAGCATGTCGATGAGGCCGGCGAGGTTGGTGACGTGCCGGGCGTCGCGGCCGGTGGGGTCGATGAGGACGGCTCCGGGTGCGGTCAGCACGACGATGTTGTCGACGTACAGCCGCTCCAGCTCACGGTGCTCGTCGATGAGCAGGCCCTTCAGCGCCCGCGCCGTACCCCGCAGCTTGGCGACCGGGGATCCGAAGGCCTCCCGGTGCTGGGGGAACCACCGGTTCCCCGTGACCTGGAACCGGCCGCGTGCGCCCTTGACGTCGATGACGCAGAGCGAGTGGTCGGTGAGCACCGCCACATCGACCTCGAACAGGTCGGCGCCGCGCGGTACCTCGATGTTGTGCAGCAGCAGCCAGTCGTCAGGGGCGTTGTCACGCAGGTGCGCGATGACCCTTCGTTCGGCGTCATTGACGGGCCGCCCGCCACCGACGATCTGAGCCATCTCCCTTGTGCCGCCTCTCTGACCAGAATGAGAACTCCATCCTCGTTGGTATCGGTATTCCCGCGCCACCACTGAATTTCCCACCTATGTCCAAGCTGACACCTCCGATCGCTGGTCAGGTGAGCCCGGGGTGGGTGCTGTCCGGTTTGCTGGGCGTTTTGTCGGGAATGCGGGGAACATGCGAGTTGTCGTGGTCGGTGCGACCGGAAACGTTGGAACCAGCCTGCTCAGCGCTCTCGAGTCCGATTCCACGATCACCTCGGTCGTCGGAGTGGCGCGACGGATGCCGGGCTGGCGGCCGGGGAAGACCGAGTGGCGGCAGGCCGACGTCTACCGGGACGACCTCGGCGAGATCTTCTCCAACGCCGATGCCGTCGTCCACCTCGCCTGGCTGTTCCAGCCGACACACAATCCGGTGACTACCTGGAACACCAATGTGCTGGGCAGCGTCCGGGTTTTCCGTGCCGCCGCCCGGGCCGGGGTGTCCGTGCTCGTCTACGCGTCCTCCGTGGGCGCCTACTCTCCGGGGCCCAAGGACCGGCCGGTCGACGAGAACTGGCCGACGCACGGCTGGCCGGGGGCCGCCTACGGGCGGGAGAAGGCGTACGTGGAACGGGTCCTCGACACGTTCGAACGCGACCATCCCGACATCCGCGTGGTCCGCATGCGGCCCGGGTTCATCTTCAAGCGGGAGTCCGCGACCGAGCAGCGGCGGCTGTTCGCCGGGACGCTCCTGCCGCAGCGGTTGGTCCGGCCGGACCTGATCAGGTTCATCCCGGACGTCCCCGGGCTGTGCTTCCAGGCGCTGCACACCGCCGACGCCGCCGAGGCGTACCGGCTGGCCCTCACCCGGCCCGTCTCGGGTGCGTTCAACCTGGCCGCCGACCCGGTCATCGATCCGGCCGTCCTGGCGGAGATGTTCGGGGCGCGGCGGGTCCCGATGCCGTCGACGGTGGCCAGGGGCGCGGTCGCGGCAGGATGGCACATGCGGCTGATCCCGGCCTCGCCCGGTCTGATGGAGATGGCACTGCGGCTGCCCGTCATGGACGTGACCCGGGCCCGCACGGAGCTGGGCTGGGATCCCCGGCACAGCGGTACGGACGCCCTGCGCGCGGTGATCGAGGGCATGCGCGGCGGAGCCGGCATGGACACACCACCGCTCGCGCCCGAGTCGGGAGTGGGCGGCCGGATCAAGGAAGTGACCACGGGCGCCGGGACGCGTCCGTGAAATGAGGCGATCGAACCAGAGAGTGCCGAGGAGGCGGAGGGCATGCCGCTCGTGGACCGGGAATGCGCCCGGCGGCTGCTGGAGTCGGACGATCCGGACGTGGCACTGGTATTCGTCCGAGGTGAGTGCCTCGTGCTGCCCGTCGACGAGATCGACGACGAGCACCGCGGGCTGGTGATCATGCAGCGCAGAGACCTTCCGGACGCCTTCGTCGCCGCTCCGATCAGCGATGACCGGGTGGAGGCGCTGGCCTGCCGGTTGGACAACGCCGCCAGGGATCTCGGCGGCTGACCGGACGGGTGGAACCGCCGCGGTCTCATCCGGTCGGCCGGGTGGCGCCCAGGGCGGTCACGAACTGTTGCGGTATTGTTGCTTTCCGTCATGGCATCGACGCGCGCCGCCGGCCTGGTGCTCGGCCTGGGCATCGGCGGCTTCATCGACGGGATCCTGCTGCACCAGCTGATGGGCTGGCATCACATGCTCAGCGGGTGGTATCCGCATGACGACCGTCTCAACATGATCGGCGACGGGCTGTTCCACGCGGGCTGCCTCGTGCTGGTGATCGTCGGCGTCGCGCTGCTGTCGCGGAGCGGTCCGCATCCCGGACGTGAGCTGCTTGGGTACGGCGTGGCCGGCTGGGGCGTCTTCGATGTCGTCGAGGGCCTCGTGGACCACGAGTTGCTGGGGGTCCATCACGTACGGCCCGGCCCGCATCAGGTCGCCTACGATGTCGGGTTCCTCTTGCTCGGTGCGACCCTCGTCGCGATCGGGCTGTGGGTGGCGAACAGCGCGCGGCGCGGGAGGCGGAGCGGCCGCGCCGCCGGGGACGTTCACCGCGCTTGATGGCCCTCCTCCCAGAAAAATGACGGCGTGTCGCGGCCTGACCCAAAATTCCGGAAAGAGCGGACGGACAAATCGGACAGTAAAATGCTCTTATCGGGACATATCGGGGCTAAAGTATATAGCAAACTGTGATTCGATCGTCACTCTTCGTAGCGTCGGCAGAATGCTGCTCGATCTCCATTGCGTACGCGGCGCGTCAATGTGACCATGAAATCCACCGTCCGGAATCCCCCACCGGGGTTGGCGCGAAGGCGCTGCGGGGATTCCCGTGCGGCCTCGTGACGTCCCGGGGGATTCCCGCTCGGTCCGGCATCTCGGGGGGCATGCGTTCCCCGGGTGGAGCATATGGAGAGGGGGCCACGATGACTACCACTCGGCCCCGCGTACGCGGGGGACGCCGTGACGAGAAGCGGTTTCACGACCCGGAGTTCGGCTCCTGGATCGGAGAGGTGGCGAGAACGGTCCGGGACGTAGTTGACAGCACCCCCCGGACCATCCGCCTCTGCATCCTGATCGCGGTTGCCGCCGCGTCATGGGCGTACCTCAAGTAGCGGTTCACCTGTGGTCGCGGACCCCAGATTAGGGCGAGCAGTCGACCTCGTCGGCCCGATTTACGGGACTCCGACGATAACGAGGTCAACTCCAACGCTTGACAGGGGTCCGCGACCATCATTTTTTGCGCCCGACAGCAAATGACTTGACCCCATTCCCGCTTTATCCCGTGATCTTGTAGTTTCTCGCAGACTTCACCGTTGACCTGGGTTTTTGGCCTTCGTGATCTTGCAGAAGCTCGCACGGACATGGCGTGACCTGGGGGATGGCAATCCGTGATCTTGCAGTACGCGAGACGGTGCAAGATCATGAACCGAGGATTCGCAGGTGACCGGCGGTGTGTGCGAGAAACTACAAGATCACGGGAGGAGGGGGGCCGGGTGCAGGGTCATCGACAGACGGACCCGTGAGTGCCCGGGCGCCTGCTCGATGCTCACCGTGTCGCAGAGCAGGCCGATCAGCCACAACCCGTAGCCACGAGGGGCGTGCGGATCAGGCCGGGGCCGCGGAACGTCGTCGGGACGCAGTCGGCCCGCGTTGTCCACGATGTCGACGGTCAGGTGGTCGTCGTCGTGCCAAATGGTCAGCGTGCCCGATCCGCCTCCGTGCTCGAGCACGTTGATGGCCGCCTCGTTCGCGGCGATGACGACATCGTCCAACCGGGTTCCGGTGAGTCCGGCCTGGACGGCGTAATTGTGGACGTGCTCGCGCAGGGCGGCCAGATCATCCGTGATCGGCCACTGCCGGAGCTGATCTTCCACCTTTCCCTCCTCGATGCCGTCCATTCTCACCCTCACCGCAGGCCCCTCCGCCGAGGCACCGCCGGGATCACCGATCGACCGGTTCGTTTTCCGACACCATGATGGTCTCGGGTGCTTCTGCAACGCTACCGGAACCCGGACCGGCACCCGGACCAAGGGCAGCCGGGCCCGGCAGGGCGTGATTTTCCTTGAAGGGCGGCACTAGCTCGAAGACGACCGGATCCGGGCCCGGGCGCCGCCGAGCGCCTCCGCCAGGTCGGCCGTGACTTCGAATCCCCTGATGAGCCCGGTGATCCGGAACATCTTGGAAAGCCGGGCGTTGAGGTTCACCAGGGAGACGGCTCCGTCGCGCTCGCTCAGGAACTCACGCACGTCGAGCAGCGTCCGCAGGCCGGTCGAGTCGCAGAATTCCAGGGCCGTCAGGTCCAGCACGAGCTCCCGCTGCTCCGGCGCCAGGGCGGCCCGTACGTCCTCGCGGAGTTGGTCGGCGTTGGAATAGTCGAGTGACCCGGTCAGCGCGGCGACCAGAATGCGGTCGTCGCTGCCGTTGGACATCGGGGTCAGTTCGACGGCGGCTGTCACTTGCACACCTCGTCGGACGCTGCGGGAACGGTCAGGGCAGGGGCGCTTCGCCCCGCTGTGGGCGTTGTTCGACAGATCATGCTCTGCCGTACATGATGCGGTGAACGCGTCGCGACGGTTGGCATGTGTAGAGCACTCCCCGGAACTGGCCGCCGGGCAGGCGAGCCTCGATCAGGCCGTCAGCCAGTTTAGGCCACGCGACGGTTCAGGTCACCCGGACGTCACCACCTTCCACCTCGACGGAGACCGCCTCTCTTGCCCGTGTCCTGAGCTCCTCAAGAATCTACAAACGTGGTTTTCCCCGCATCCGCCGGGGAAAACGGCTTTTGACCATTGGCTGCCCCTAGAGGAGAAGCCGGTAAGACCGCCCATGCCTGACGGGACAAAGGGGACCCAGTTCGGCACCGGTCGGGGGACCGCCCCTGCGACGACGGCGAAGGCAGAGGCGGCGGTGCGCCATCCCGTCCCGCGGCTCACTGTGGGAGTGGAGGAGGAGTTCCTGCTCCTCGATCCCGCGACCGGATGTGTCGTCCCCGCTGCCGAGGACGTTCGCCGCCGCGTGGACGGCCGGGTGGCGAGCGGCCTGGTGCCCGAACTGACGCAGTTCCAACTCGAGACCAACAGCACGGTGCACACCGATCTCGGGTGGTTGCAGCGCGAGTTGCTGGAGATGCGCGGGGCCGTGGCCGTGGCGGCCGCCGAGGTGGGAGCGCGGCTCGTCGCCTGCGGTACGGCACTGCACGGCAATGCCGGGATGCCGCCGCTGTCGGTCTGCCCGCGCTATCACGCGATGCTCAAGGAGTTCGGCGCGGTGCTGCGCGGTCAGGGCGTGTGCGGGTGCCATGTCCACGTGGGGATCGGTGACCGTGAGGAGGCCGTGCTCGTCAGCAACCATGCGCGTCCCTGGCTTCCCGTCCTGCAGGCGCTGACCGGAAATTCCCCGATATCCGACTCGGTGGACACCGGATACGCGAGCTGGCGGGCGATGATGATGGGCAGGTGGCCCAGTGCGCGGCCTCCGCCGTACCTCCGCTCCGTAGGCCACTACGAGAGCCTGGTCGACGGCATGCGGGCCAGCGGCGTGATCCTGGATCGTGGGATGATCTACTGGCTCATCCGGCTCTCCGATCACGTGCCCACCCTCGAATTCCGCACCGCCGACTCCTGCGCGACGGTGGCGGAGACCACGATGCTGGCCGGGCTGGTACGTGGGCTGGCGGCCACCGCGCTGCGGGACGTACGGGCCGGCGTGCCCGCTCCGCGGATCGACGACACGCTGCTGAACGCCGCCTGGTGGCGGGCGGCCCGGGACGGGGTCGAGGGCGAAGGGCTCGACCTGATGTCCGGCGGGCGCATGCCCGCCTGGGATCTGGTGGGCCGGTTGGTCGAACACGTACGGCCCGGCCTGGAGGAGAGCGGAGACTGGCCGGTGGTGGCCCGCGTCCTCGGGCGGTTGCGGCGGCGCGGTTCAGGAGCCGCCCGTCAGCGTGCGGTCTACGCGCGGCGGGCCCATCTCCCCGACGTGGCCGACCTGCTCGTCCGGCAGACCCTGGCCTCGCCCGCCGACACCCCCTGACCTCAAATCTCACGCGACGTGGTTTCAGGCGACGACGCGCAGCGTCCGCAGGGTCGGATCGCAGGCGTCGGGGATGTTCATGCCGGCGGCGACGCCGGTGGACACGTAGCGGAGAACGGGAGCAGTGATCAGTTCGCCGGGCGTCAGCGCCGGCGCGCCCGGCGGATAAGGCGTGACCATCTCGGCGATGACCCGGCCGGCGGCCTTCTCGATCGGCACCTGCTCGGTGCGGCCGAAGAAGGCGTCGCGCGGTGACATGACGGTTTCGAGTTCCAGCTCGCCGGGGCCGGGAAGGTCGATCTTCGCGGCCGACGGCAGGTCACCGGCGGCGGCCATGGCCCGCAGGGACTCGACCAGCACGTTAGTCGTCTCCGTGTCGTCACCTACCGTGATCTCCGCGCTGATCCGCCGATGGTCGCTCAGCGCCATGTTGATGTGGGTGCGCTGACGGAGCCAGTCGGCGGCGTGATAACCGTCGGCGCCGAGGCCGGAGACATCAATGACGATCTTCAGGGGGTCGAGCTCGAAGGCGTCGCACGACTCCTTGTCCAGCACCCGCAGGCCGCCGATCCGATTGATCGAAGCGCGGGCGGACATGGCCAGGTTGATGGCGCGGTCGAGCAGCTCCTTGCCCTGTTCGACCATCTGCCTGCGCCAGCCGTCCATCGCCGCGTAGAGCAGGGTGGACGGGCTCGTCGTGCCGAGCAGGTCCTCGCGGGCCCCGAGCACGTTCGGATCGACGCGGTCGCCCTGCAGATGGAAGACGGATCCCTGTTCGAGGCCGTTTCCCATCTTGTGGACACTGGTCACGCACACGTCCGCGCCGGCGTTCATGCCCCAGACGGGCAGACCCTGCGGGTGGAACGGCAGATGGGCGCCCCACGCCTCGTCGACGATGAACGTGCGGTCGTGGCGTACGCACACCTGCTTGATGCCGGCGAGATCGGCGCAGGTGCCGTAGTCGGTGGGGCTCGCGACCAGCACGCCCTTGGCGTCCGGCTCCGCCTTGAAGGCCGCTTCGACCGCGGCGGGCGAGGGCGGATAGGAGAAGTGGAGGTCGGCGTCCCATCCGGGGTGCACCCAGATCGGCTCGACCCCGCTCAGGATCAGCCCGGAGATCACCGACTTGTGCGAGTCGCGCGCGACCAGCAGTTTCTCTCCGGGTCCCGCCACTGACAGCATCGCGCTCTTGACCGACAGGGAGCTGCCGCAGGTGGAGAAGAACGCCTTCTGCGCGTTCACGGCCTCCGCCATCAGCTGCTGGGCCTCCTCGAGCACGCCGCCGGTCATCCTGCGATCGTCCAGCCCGTTCGGAAGCATGACGTCGGCCTTGAAGACGTCCTCCCCGAGCACGGCGAGCACCCGTGGGTCCACCCCCCGTCCCTGCTTGTGCCCGGGCGGCGTGAACGACAGGTCGCCGCGCTCGTGATAGGCGACGAGCGCTTCCAACACGGGCACCCGAGACTGATCCATGGTTTTCCCTCCTCGGGGTTCGCCCGACGGGCACCCGACGGTGGGCGCCGACGCGGACCGATTGAACCGCGTGGCGGGCTCCACCCCCGGAGGGTGGAGCCCGCCACGCCCAAACCATGATCGATAAGGCTCAGGCCAGGCCGCTCAGCGCAGGCCTCTCTCGCCGTTCGCTCATGGTGACGTCACGGACGGGCGCGACCAGCACGTCGGCCAGCGCCTCGGCAGGAGTCGGCCTGATCTTGAGCGTCTCAGTCCCGGTCACGTCGAGCACCAGTCGCAGGACGCCGTGCACTCCGGCGAGGCACATGGATCCGCCGGCTTCCCTCAGAGTGTCGTGCATCTCCAGCAGAGCCTCCAGCCCGTACGAGTCGCAGAACTGGAGCACGGACGCGTCCACCACCAGCCTGACGCGTCCACGCTGGATGAGATCTCTGATCGCGCCACGGAGCACATCCCCGGTGGCGATGTCGAGCTCACCGGCCAGCGCGACCACGGAAGCCGCCTGGTGATCGCTGACAGTAATCTCGAGTGGTATTGCCATATACGCGCCTTCATCCATTTTCGGGGCGTACTGTCTGAAACGACGCTACCCGGCGGTGTGTCAGGTCCTGGTAATGCCGGACGGTCGATGCGTCGGGAGTCCGTCGCCGAGTCCCACGTTCCCGCCACAAAGCGGCAAATCTGTAAAGAACCGTCTGAAGCGGGTCTTTGTCGCGATCACTCTGTCAGATGCCTGGAGTTCCCGGCCGGGGGTGCGGGTAATAATGCCGCGCCGTGCCTTGGTCTGCCTCTGACCAGGGGTATGCCTCCCCTTGGGAGCGATTGGTGTTCCCTTTTCGAACGAGGGACGAATCCGACCACTTGTTCCTGAAAAGGGGGTGCCTCTTGAGATCGTTCGAGATGAGGCTAAATGGAGCTCCTTGTGGCGCTGCTGACCGCGCTGGGCGCGGTCGCCGGCGTGGTGCAGGCAGTCGTCGAACTGATCGAGCGATCAGAGCGCAGGCGCCGCCGCCGAGAGGGCGGCGCCGGACTCGGCGGCCCTGATGCCGAGAGCTTCGAGAGCCCTGGCGTAGGGGGCGGCTTGGGAACCGATGCATCTAATGTCGGTTATGTGACGCCGTTCGGCGCCGCGCCGCCCTTGGACCCGGAGGTGCTCAGCACTTCCTGGCACTCCTGCTTGGCGTACCTCTTCGGGCTCGTCGGCGCTCTGATCTTCCGTCGCGACCCCAGGCCCAAGGTGCGCTTTCACGCCGCTCAATCGCTGCTGCTCGACGTGGTGTCCCTGGGATATCTGACGGTCGGCCTGGTCGCATGGGTGCTCTACAGCGCCGTACGGTATCCGGGGCCGGACGCGGAGATCCCACCGAACGACGCCGTGACCTGGGTATGGGTGCTCACGTCGCTGGCGGGACCGCCCGTGACACATCTTGTACTCGCGCTTCTCGCGCTCATGGGGCGGCATCCGCGGATCCCCGTGTTGTGGAAGGTCGCCGCGACGATCAGCGCCCGCCCGGTCTCGTATTCGGGTTCGACTCCCTCCGACTTCGAAGCCGTCTGGCACCGCGTCGAGCTCTACGAGGGCGCCGAGTTCCGCAGGGCGTGGGGCGGGCGGTTCGTCTACCGGGTACGGGACGGCAGGGTTTGCCCGAGCTGTACGACGATCGACTCTGGCACCGGCATCCTGGGCAGTGGGCTGCTCCGCAGGCTCAGCGCGATCGTGTTCCCGAAGCATGTGCGCGACGGCATCCCTCGGGAGGATTTCGAGCGGGCGTGGCACATCATGCCGGTGCGGGGATCGAGGCAGCTCGATGACGTCATTGGGCGGCCGTATGTGTATGCGATCCTCACCGACCCCCGGGTGAGCCAGACGGAGACCGGAGGACGGAGGAGACACGCCGCGCCGGTGGAGCTGGTGGAGGAACGGCCCTTCGATCCGAGCCTGTTCGCGGGTGTGCTCACGGCTCAGCCCAGTTGTTCCTGGCATGGTCATACATGTGCCCGTCCAGTTGTCGCCGGCGTTCTGGTCCGTGACAAGGGCGGCGAAACCTGGCACGCCGTCTGTGACCATGCCCTCACCGCCCTCCGCCACGCCTGACCTGGCTGCCGATCACTGTTGGGGGCTGGTGCGGCCGCGGCCGCACCCGAGGTCAGCGACTCAGATGGCGGCGATGGTGGCCGGGGCGCGCTCGGCGCGGCTGAGGGCACGCAGGACGGCGGTCGCGCCGTGCCGCTGCACGGCCAGGCGGGACAGCAGGTCGATCACCGTGTCCACGACGGAACCAGGAAGTTCCGGCGTGGGGACGCTGACGCTGACAGCGAGGTCGTCGGAGTGGACCGCGAGCTCCATCATCCGGGTGATCAGCAGGTCGTCGAGCGTCAACGGCCTCCCGCTCCACGGCAGGCCGACCACCCGGTCGCCCGCCGCCGTCAGGCTCTGTGGCAGCTCCTCGATGGTGGCGTCCACGCGGGCGATCAGCACGGCCGGCCCCTCGGCCGCGACCTTCTCACCGCTGTCGCGGACCCTGACGTTGACCTCGGCATCGAGATCGGCCCCGATCCACTGCGCCTTGCGGTAATTCTCCAGGAGAGTAAGGGGCCGCTCCTGCGGCACGGGCGCGGCCAGAGCCTGCGGGACGATCAGGATCTGGTTCGCCAGGTGGGCGGCGAGGCCGCCCACGCTGAACTCCGCGAGCGTGCTCGGGCTGCTCCAGGCGGCGGCGACCACCGGTTCCCGCAGCAGGTCCGCGGCCGATCGGGCCATGGACAGGTAGTCGGTCTTGATCCCGTTCAATCCCGTCTCGCCTCCGAGGCTCGCTCCTGACCTTCGTGGCGTACGGCCCGCCTCTGGCGGGCGGATCATCGAGCGCCGGGACAAGCCTCTCACAGACAGGGGGAACCGCCGTCTGCGAGAGGGGGGCGGGTGTGCCGGCATCCAGGGCGTCGAGCAGTTCGTCCGCCCAGGACGGGTCGTAGGCGTGGCAGCCGCGGGGAACCACCCGATGCCGGGTGAGCAAAATGTCACTCTTGTCGTCAGATAGCTTTGCGCTATCTTGGTGATATCACTTCGATAGCCGACGATAGGAGAGAGGCGATGGAACGGAAGGTGTTCCGGCTGAACGGCTTCGCCGTGCTGCTGGTCCTGCTGGTGCTGGCCGGTGCGCTGGCCGCCGCCTGGCAGAGCACGCTGTCGGGGGCGGACCCGATGCCGTTCGAGGATGGGCTGCCGGAGGGAGCCGGGCCGCTGATCACGCTGACGATCGTGTGGGCGGTGTTCGCCGCGATCATGGCGACGGGCTTCACCGTGATCAACCCGAACGAGGCCAAGGTCGTGCAGTTCCTGGGCCGGTACGTCGGCTCGCTGAGCGCCGCCGGCTTCCAGTGGGTGCTCCCGCTCACCACGAAGCAGCGGGTCACGCTGCGGGTGCGGAACTTCGAAACCTCGAAGATGCTGGAAGCACACACAGCATACATGCCACCATGCGCCACATGGATCACCTGTCACTGAGCGGCAACCCCGTCTACCTCTACCGGCTGCGCGCGAGCATGGCCGAGGCGCACGAGTACCTTGATCGCGAGCTGCGTAACAGCCTGTCCCGGCTCGCACCGCAAGACCTGCCAGGCGTGGCCAAAGACTTCGGTGTGCCCGTGGCAGTCATCCAGAGAATGGTCTCCGATGCGGAAATGCCGGACGCCATTCTTCTTTATTCCGGCATCCAGGCAGCCCGCATCCTTCCCGAGCTACCAGTGGACGCCATATGCGACGTGCGGGACGCACTCGCCATTGAAGACGCAACAGACCGGGACATCCGGGAAGTCGCCCACTATGTCGTCTCCATCGCTGAGCAAGCGCCAATCGACAGTGACATATGGGCCGGTGCCTCCCTCGTGGACAAGATGACCTTCCAGCGCGCAGTCTCCTACGCCCGCACGCTGATCGGCTCGTAGCCGGTGCCCCATGCCGGGCCGAAACCTCGGATACCCCCATGGCCTGAAAGGTCCCCAGAACTGCTTTCAGCCACGAAGATGCCCCCGGCCCGAAGGCCGGGGGCCACTCTCTGCCACTACTTAATGGCGACCTTCACGCCGAAGGAGAACATCGAGTCGTGCAACTCAAGCTCCTTGAGCTTGGCATTCATCGGCACATCGAACAGCAAGATGCTTTTTACTGAGTTGCCGGGGTTGACCTGCTCAATGAAGGAGTTGGAGCCCTTAACGAAAATCGCAGCCCCCGTGTCGGCGTCGAACTCCCGACCCTTGGAGTCTATGAGCTTCTGGTTACTCCCATAGAAGGTCTGGGCCTTGTCGCCGATGTTCCTCACGGTAAGGTGAACCAGCACGTACCGACCCTGGGCCTTCGACGCCGTGAAGCCCTGTCCCACCTGAGAGAGACCCTTCTCAACCTTGGTGACCTTGAAGGAGAACTTGCCATCTTTCACCACATCCCCAATTTTCGGGCGAAGATCCTTGGGTTTGATTTTTGTGGGGCTGGCCTTCGGCGTGGATTTAGGCTCGGCCTGGCTGTCGCTATCAATAGAGGTAGGGGTGTCGGTAGTGTCCGATATAGGGGTGCTGATGTTGTAGGTGGTGGTCTTGGTGCCATTCACACTGCATTTGCCGATCAACACTAGGACCGCCAGGACGCCAATGGAGATCAGGAAGAACTTCAAGCAGCCGCCCATCTTCTTGGGCTGTTGCGGGGCCTGGTAGTACATGGGAGGGGGCTGATTGTGCATGGGGGAATTACCTTTCAGTCCTGATAAAGGAAGAGCCCCCGGCCCGAAGGCCGGGGGCCAATCTGTACCGCTAGCTGCTAGGTGAGGTCAGTATTCGACCGATCCGCCGATCGCTTCCTTCACCGCCGCAGCAAACGACGGGTCGTTGCTAGTGTTGATCCACCAGTTCACACCGAAGATGGACGAAGTAGGACGGGGATGTCTCACGCCACGCATAGATCCGGGGCCGGTCTCGAACGTGACGTTCCCTATCCCCGTCCAGCACGATCCCGTCCCAGCTTGTTACCAGTTGATCTCTCGTAGCGCTCACCGAACTTGGGGTCGATACAGTACAGGCCCGTGGCCTCGAAGGCTGCGTAGAGGGCCTGCGGGAGTAGCGAACCGTCCACCGTCCGCCTGTCGCACGAAGGCCGGGGCCGGTTGAGGTTCTTCCTGGGGTGCCACTGTCACAGTCTCTGTCACAGTCACGGTAGCCGCAGGCTCGGTAGCCGGGGGTTTTTCGACGAGGGGTTGAGGGGTGGCCTGTCCGCCACATCCGGCCACCAGTGCGAGGACTGCAAGGGCCAGGGCGAGCCTCATGAATAAAGCGATCAATTCTTCATCACCTGCCCGCCGAGAGCGTTCTTGACGGCGGCAGCGAATGCGTAATCGCGCCTCGTATTAACCTGCCAGTTCTGTCCACGCACACCAGGAAGCCCGCCGCCGTTGTGAAGGTCGCCTTCGTAGTCCCCAATTAGAATCCTTTGCACGGATGTGTAGACGTCGATATAGCCGCTGCCCGACCAGCAGGTGCCCTTATAAATATAAAGGCTTTTGCTAGCCTTGAACTTGGAGTACTGGGGATCGATGCAGGACATCCCCAGATCGTTGAGGGTCTTGATGAGTTCCTCAGGGGAATCGAACCGTCCGCCGTCCGCCTGTCGTACGAACGTCGAAGCCGGCTCGTCCGCACCGCAACCAGTCGCCAGCATGAGCGCCAGGGCGACCGGAATGATCTTTATGTACTTCATCAGTCCTCTTGTGGGGATGCATGCCCAGTAGTCCGAATACTGACGACTAGGGCATTATGTCCTGTCCGAAATCCCACTTAAAGCACAGGTAGATCACGTTTACGACTGTCTTAGCTCTGGCGTGGTAACGCCCCCCTGTCCCGCGATAGGGGCAGGGGAGCGGAGAGGAGGTCAGGCGGCCGTCTCGTCAGAGAACAGGGTCACGGGGAGCGCCACGGCCTTACCGGCCTTAGTCGACTTGGGGGTGACCTTGGAAGCTTTGCGGACCTTCACGGCCTCCACCTTGGCGGGAACCTCGATCCCAGCAAGAGCGGCCTTGAGCAGGGCCAGGGTCTCCGGGTCCGACAGAACCATCTTGACCGCGTCAGCGGCGGTCATGGCCTGGGAAACCTCGGCGGCCTCTGCCGCCTCAGCCTCACGGGCCGCGTCCACCTCGGCCCACTCCTCATCCGACAGGACCGGGACAACCTTGACCGGCTCAGGGGCGACCGTGGGAGCTCCGGCGGCCTCCGCGTCCACCTCATCCCACACGTCCGACAGGTCGAACGGGGAAACCTCCTCATCCTCCGCGTCGCAACCCGCGACCATGAGAGCGGGGATCTCGACAGGGGTTTCGTTAGTTTCTTCGGAGACCTCATCGTCGGTGTTCTCGACGATGTCCGCCTCGAAGATCACAAAGTCATCCTCGAAGGTTTCCTCAGGCTGGCCCGTGTACACGTAACGCATGCTGGGCCGTCCCCCGGTCCCCTTGGCCGACTGGCCCTTGATCACGGTGACGGCTTCGAGTTGGGCGACGATGTCCCGAAGCTCACTCGCCTTGATCGCGAACGCCTTGTAGATCTCCGTTGCCGTACGGCCCGCCTGCCCAGCCTCCCGAATGAACGCCTCGACCTTGACGGGCATGGAAGCCTCTTCGCTGGCCTCCGCCTCCGGCATGATGTACGCGATCGTTTCGACGGAGTAACTGACGAGAGCCAGGGCGGCGTCAAAGTCGGCCGGGGTGATCTCGTCTCGCCTGTCCGACAGGGCGAACAGAGCCGCAAGGCGGATGCAGTAGGCAAGTGCCCGCTCAGCCATGATCGACATGGCCTCGTTAGTGATCATGGACTCGATTACGGGACGGTGCTTCGCCTCGAAGTGGTCGCGCGGTGTGCGGGCATGAAAAAGCCCCGGTCCATGCGGATTCCGGGGCGAGGGCATGTCAGAAGATCCGGGGTCAGGTGTCACCTGCCCGGCTCGCCCTCGCGATCGGTATTAACCGCATCTCCGTTGCCCTCCTACCTCGCCGCTCAACCCAGCGCCGAACGTAAATTCCACTATATCACTTGATCAAGGAATAGCCAGCACACAGCTATCTTGATCGTGAACTTGAAACACAGGCCGTGTACACGCCGCCTAGTACGGAACTCAGAAACTAAGAAACCCCCGGCGAAACCCCCGGCGCGACGGCCGGGGGTCTGTTGATCGCTAGGCGATGCCCCGCGCGATGCGCTCGATAGCCTCAAGGTCGCCATAGTCGATCTGGTAGGACGTTGCACCGCTGGTGCGGTCGTAAGCGATCGTCACCCGCATCTCTTGCAGGAAGCGGTTCCTCGCCTCGCGGTCGAGGTCCTGCCAGTATTCGGCCACGCTCTGGCCGGTGTCGACGTAGCGGTATCCGGCAGGCTTCACCGGCTGCTTGAGCAGTTCGGCCCGTCGATCGGTCCACTTCTTCATCAGGTTGAAGTACTCGTCTTCGCTGCCATCGAAGAAACCGGCGTACTTCTCACGCCGGATCGTCGCGATGTTCTCCTCAAGTTGCGCCAGCTCGGCCGTGTGATCCTCCCCAGCCATGTGGACCTTCTGTATCCTCGGCAGGTTGCCGAAGCGGTCCATGATCGAGTCCACGAGGATCTCCTCAAGCAGGGGGGCCTGAATTGAGGGGTTGAGGCAGACCGGCTGGAGGCTGCCATTCGAGTTAGCCACGCGGGAGCCGCAGCGGTACCTACGGAAGCGCTCCGCTCCGGAGTAGTGAAGCCCGAGGCCGCAAACACCGCACTTGCCGACCTTCCGCAGCAGCGACGAATTGCGACTTCCTTCGATCTGCCGCTCGGACTTCTTCCCCTTGGTGTTCATGACCTTCTGCAACTGAGCCCACTTGTCCAAAGAGATCAGAGGCTCGCAGTACTCGACCGGCCTACGGTCAGCGCCGGTCACAATGCGAGTGCCGACCTTCTTCCCGTCCTCCAGGATGTCAATCTCAAGCTGACCGATGAGCGTGCGGGAGCGGAGGATGATATTGACGGTCACCGAGTTCCACTCGATCTCCTTCTTCGGCTTACGGCCGGACGCCTCGACCTGGCGTGCCAATGCCGTCTTGATGCCCCGCTTGTTGAGCTGGTGGGCTATCACGCCGCCCGAGGCACCGGAGATTGCCTGCTCTACCATCCAGTGGACGATTTCCGCCTCCTCCGGGTTGGCCTTCAACGTCCAACCGTCGTCAAGCTTCACCGGCATGAAGCCGTAGGGGATACGACCACCGGCCCACCGGCCATTTGCGTGCAGGCTCTTACGAGCCTCCTTGTTCCTTGTCTTGATGTTGTTTAGCTCAAGCTCGGCGAGAATCGCCATGATCTGAGCGACGGCCCGCCCAATGGGCGTGGAGAGGTCTATCGGGTCATCCACGCAAAGGTAGGACTTCTTGTGATCGTCCAGCCATTGGATGAAGCGGGCGAAGTCAAGAATGGAACGGCAGACCCGGTCCAGCTTCCACGAGATCGCAATGTCGAACTCGTCGAATCGCTCATTCAGCCACGGCCCAAGCTCGGGACGCTCCCACGGTGTGGTCTTGTCCGCCGACACCCCGGCGTCGATCGCCCAGCCGACGAGCACGTACTGCTTGGAAGGGTCGCGCCGGTTCAGGTCCTCCACCCGGCGCTCGATGAGAGCCTTCTGCATCTCGACGCTGACCGCGTCGGCGTGAGTCCTAGACTGGCGGATGATGCCCAGGATTCTTACGACTTGTGTGACTGACAAGGGGGTCTCCGTGGTGACTTGGTGCCCCAGTGAACTGGGACAACATGACGTTACCTGCTTGTGTGTATCCGCTTGCTTCGAAACGGCCAAGCTCAAGGTCAACGACGCCGACGGCAACCCGGTGGAGATCGCCGCGGTCGTGGTCTACAAGGTCGTCGACACCGCGCGGGCCGCGTTCTCCGTGGACGACTACGAGGAGTACGTGGCCATTCAGTCCGAGGCGGCCGTACGACACCTGGCCACGAGTCGTCCGTACGACGCGCACGAGGAGGGCCGCACCAGCCTGCGCGACGGCGCCGAGGTGGCCGGGGAGCTCACCGCGGAGTTGCGCGAGCGCACCGACCTGGCCGGCGTCGAGGTCATGGAGGCGCGGATCACCCACCTGGCCTACGCCCCCGAGATCGCCCAGGCCATGCTGGTCCGTCAGCAGGCGGCCCAGGTCGTCGCCGCGCGTACCCGCATCGTCGAGGGCGCGGTCGGTATGGTGGGGCTCGCCCTGGACCGCCTGTCCGAACAGGGAGTGGTCGAACTCGATGAGGAGCGCAAGGCCCAGATGGTGTCCAACCTCCTGGTCGTCCTCTGCGGCGACCGAGCGACCCAGCCGGTGGTCAATGCCGGCAGCCTCTACGCCTGACCATGGTTGAACGGAAGAAGCTCCTGCTCCGGCTTGATCCGGCCGTCTACGAGGCGGTGGCCAGGTGGGCGGCCGACGATCTGCGCAGCATCAACGCCCAGATCGAGTACGGCCTGCGCCTCGCGCTCAAGCACGCGGGTCGCGAGCCCAGGCGGCCCGGCGCGAGCGATCCCGGAGAACCAGAATCCGGGTAGAGGGAATCCGGTGGCGGGCCCGCCGCGTGGGAGGTCCCCGAGCCCCGACCGCTGATCCGTCCTGTCGCCGCACTTCATCTGCTGTACACTCCATCTATACTCTCCATGTATAGCTGAGGTGTACAGTGACGCCATGTCACTTTCCCACACGCTGCTGGGGCTGCTGGAGCGGGGCCCCCGGCACGGGTACGACCTCAAGCAGGAGTTCGACGCCCAGTTCGGCCAGGATCGCCCGCTCCACTACGGCCAGGTCTACGCCACGCTGGCGCGGCTGCTGAAGAACGGGCTGGTCGAGGTCGACGCGGTCGAGCACGGGGCCGGGCCCGAGCGCAAGCGGTACGCGATCACGGCCTCCGGCGTCAGCGACGTGGAGGAATGGCTGTCCCAGCCGGAACGCCCCGAGGTCTACCTGAACAGCACCCTCTACACCAAGGTGGTGCTCGCGCTGCTGACCGGCCGGGACGCCGCCGCGATCCTCGACGTCCAGCGGGCGGCCCACCTCGACCTGATGCGGGAGCTGACCCGGCGCAAGACGCGCGGAGACCTGGCCGACGCGCTGATCTGCGACCACGCCATCTTCCACCTCGAGGCCGACCTGCGCTGGCTGGAGCTGACCAGCGCCAGGCTGGACCGGCTCGCCGAGGAGGTCCGTTCATGACGGGCGAGGCTCCGCTGCTGTCGGCCCGCGACCTCCACAAGACGTACGGTCCGACCCCGGCACTCGACGGGGTGAGCATGGATGTGCGGGCGGGGGAGATCGTGGCCGTCATGGGACCGTCGGGATCGGGCAAGTCGACGCTGATGCACTGCCTGGCCGGGATCGTGCGTCCGGACGCCGGGGAACTGCGGTATCGCGATCGGAACCTGATCAACGCGCCCGACGCCGAACGCAGCGCCCTGCGGCGGAGCGAGTTCGGCTTCGTCTTCCAGTTCGGGCAGCTCGTGCCGGAGCTCACCTGCCTGGAGAACGTGGCGCTGCCGCTGCGGATGGAGGGTGTGCGCCGCAGGGAGGCCGAGCGGCGGGCCGCGCACTGGCTGGACCGGCTCGACGTCGCCGATGTCGCGGGCAAGCGGCCCGGTCAGGTGTCCGGCGGGCAGGGCCAGCGGGTCGCGGTCGCCAGGGCGCTGGTCACCGATCCGGCCGTGGTGTTCGCCGACGAGCCGACCGGCGCGCTCGACTCGCTCAACGGCGAACTGGTGATGCGGCTGCTCACCGAATGCGTCGAGCAGTCGGGAACGGCGGTCGTGCTGGTGACCCATGAGCCGGCCGTCGCCGCCTACTCCCACCGGGAGGTCGTCATGCGGGACGGCAGGATCCGTACGAGCGCGGGGATGGTCCAGTGACCGGGGGTCCGGCGAGTGGCGCGGGCTGGGTGCGGCAGCTCGCGTTCGGCGTACGACTGGCGTTCCGGGGCGGGGCCACCGGGTGGACGCGGGTGGCCCTGACGGCGACCGCCGTCGGCCTCGGCGTCGCTTCTCTGCTGCTGGCGGCCTCCATGCCTAACCTCCTGTCGGCGCGGGACGCCCGTGAGAGAGCCCGCGTCGACTACATCCAGGATCTGGAGCAGCGTGGCGGCGACACTCTGCTGCTCGGCAGGGCCGACACCGAGTTCCACGGCATCAGGATCCGAGGCCGGCTCCTCCAGCCGGAAGGCCCCGCCGCTCCGGTGCCGCCGGGCCTGACCACGCTGCCGAAACCGGGCGAGATGCTCGTGTCGCCGGCGCTGGCCGAGCTGCTGTCCGCACCGGAAAGCGAGCTGCTGCGGGTCAGGCTGGATTACCGGATCGTCGGCCAGATCGGCGACGAGGGCCTGTCCGGGCCGGGTGAGTTCGCGTTCTACGCGGGCGGCGACCGGCTGGAGGGCAGGTCCGGTGTGCAGCGGCTGAACGCCTTCGGAAACACGAATCCGAGCGAAGGACTGAGCCCGCGGCTCATGCTGCTGGTCGTCGTCGCCTTCGTGGTGCTGCTGGCACCGGTAGTGATCTTCATCGCCGCGGCCGTACGGTTCGGCGGCGAGTCGCGTGACCGCCGGCTCGCCGCGCTGCGGCTGATGGGCGCCGACCGGCGGATGACGCGGCGGTACGCCGCCGGGGAGGCGCTGGCGGGCGGGCTGCTGGGGCTGGCCGTCGGCGCCGTGCTCTTCCTGGCCGGACGGCAGCTGATCGGCCGGTTCACCCTGTGGGACATCAGCGTGTTCCCCGCGGACGCCCGACCGAGCCTTCCGCTGACGGTGTCGATCGCCGTCGCCGTACCGGCGCTGGCCGTCGTGGTCAGCCTGGGCGTGCTGCGCAAGGTCGCCGTCGAACCTCTCGGCGTGTTCCGCCGCACCGGGCAGGGCCGCCGGCGGCTGTGGTGGCGGCTCCTGCTCCCGTTCGCCGGGCTGGCCCTCCTCGCTCCGCTGTTCGGCGGTAGGGCGGACACCGATGGGCAGCTCGCCCGCGTACAGGTGGGAGGCGGCGCGGTCCTCCTGCTCGTGGGCGTGGTGACCCTGCTGCCGTGGCTGGTGGAGGCGGTCGTACGGCGGATCGGCGGCGGTGGAGGCGTGTCGTGGCAGCTCGCCGTCCGCCGGATCCAGCTGGACAGCGCCTCCTCCGCCCGACTCGTGAGCGGGGTCGCGGTGGCCGTCGCCGGGGCCATCGCGCTGCAGACCCTGGTCGCCGGCGTGGAGTCCGTCTCGGTCCAGGACACCGGTGCGGATCTCCACCGGGCGCAGGTGAACGTCGTGCTCAGTGAGGGAGCCACGCTCGCCGAAGGCGAGGAGATCAGAGCGCGATTCGCCCGGACCCGGGGCGTGCGCTCCGTCGTGGGCAACGTCAGCGCCGGCGCGTGGGTTCCGGGCGCCGACGAGGGAGTGCAGTTCATGATGGGCACCTGTGCCGATCTGCGCGAGTTCGCAGAGATCACGCGGTGCCGCTCCGGTGACGTCTTCATCACTGAGGACGATCCGGAGGCGAGTGGCGGTGCCGAGCCGCCGCACCCTGGACAGCGGGTCGTGGTCGACGGGACGAACTGGACCATCCCGGCCGGTGCCAGGTGGGTGAAGGGCCGGCGCGCGCCGGACGGAGGCGTGTGGCGCGGGGCGATCCTGGCCATGCCCGGCGCGGCCGCCGACCTGGCGGCGAAGCCGCTGCGGCTGTCGCTCTACCTCGGTCTCGACCGGTCCGACCCGGACGCCGTGGAGCTGGTACGGAACACGGCCGCCGCGATCAGCCCGCTGACGTATGTGTTCGGCATCCAGGAGGTTCAGATCGACAACAAGTTTGCGGGGATTCGCCGGGGGATCCTCGTGGGCACGGTGGCGATCCTGCTGCTGATCGGAGCGAGCATGCTCGCGACCACGCTGGACCAGCTCAGGGAGCGGCGTGCCCTGCTGGCCGCGCTGACCGCCTTCGGGGCCCGGCGCGGCATGCTGACGCGGGCGACGCTGTGGCAGATGGCGGTGCCGGTCGCGCTCGGACTCGTGCCCGCGGTCCTGATCGGCACCGGTCTGGGGCTGGCGCTGCTCGCGATGCTGGGCCTTCCGCTCCACGTCAGCCCGGCGAACCTGCTGGTGACGGTCTCCGCCGGGGCGGGTGTGGTCGCACTGGTGACGCTGGCGAGCCTGCCGGTCCAGCTGCGGCTCATGCGCCCCGAGGGCATGCGCACGGAGTGAGCCGCCCGCGGGAAACACGGGTGAGGCCACCGGTCGTGACGCCGTAGCCTCGGGGGAGCGCCGGACCACGAGGACGGCGCCTACGACGCACGAGGAGACTCCCGCAATGTCGCCCGAGAAGCCCGAGCAGTACGGGCAGTCTGAGCAGCACGGGCAGCACGGGCAGCACGGGCAGCCCGAACTGCGCGCTGACTGCGCGAACTGCTTCGGGCTGTGCTGCGTCGCGCTGCCCTTCTCCGCCTCGGCGGACTTCGCGATCGACAAGCCCGGCGGGCAGCCCTGTCCCAACCTGCGGGCGGACTTCCGCTGTGGCATCCATCGGGATCTCAGGCGGCGCGGCTTTCCGGGCTGTGTCACCTTCGACTGCTTCGGCGCCGGGCAGAAGGTCTCGCGGGTCACCTTCGGTGGCCGGGACTGGCGGGAGGACCCGGCGTCCGCGAAGCGGATGTTCGAGGTTTTCCCGGTCATGCGGCAGCTCCACGAGCTGCTCTGGTACCTGAACGAGGCGCTGACCCTTCCGGCGGCCCGCCCGATCCACGGCGATCTGCGGCGGGCACTGGAACAGACGGAACGCCGCACGCTCGACAACCCCGACACGCTGATGAAGCTGGACGTGGCGGCGCATCGGAGCGAGGTCAACGTGCTGCTGCTGCGCGCGAGCGAGCTCACCCGGGCCGCTGCCGTACCCGGGCTGAAGGCCGAGGCGGCGCGCGGGCGCAACAACGCCGGAGGCAAGAACGCCGGAGGCAAGAAGGCCGGAGGCAAGAAGGCCGGGGCAGGGCGGGCACGGAAGAAGGAGCTCAGGGGCGCCGATCTCATCGGAGCAGATCTCAGGGGCGCGGATCTGACCGCCGCCAACCTGAGAGGGGCCTATCTCATCGGGGCCGACCTGAAGGGCGCCGACCTGCGGGTGGCCGACCTCATCGGAGCCGACCTGAGAGGGGCCGATCTTCGCGGTGCCGACCTCACCGGCAGCATCTTCCTCACCCAGTCGCAGGTGAACGCCGCCAACGGCGACGCCGCCACCCGTCTGCCCGTGGCGCTCGAACGCCCCGCCCACTGGGCCGAGAACGTCCGCGGTGACCGTCGAATCCCTGCGGATAATGGCGATTCGGACACGTCAAAATAATTGTTTACCCGGATATTTAGTGCGATAGCCGTACGACGACTCACCTGGAGTCCCATCTCCGGTCTCCCTGAGAGTTTCCTGATAAACCGCCATGTGCTTCGCTGGGAAGCGCATAATCGCGGATGGCAGAGGGGGCGGCACCTGATGTGCCGGCTGGGGAAGGAGTAGCACAAACCGCCATGGAATGTTCCACGAACTGACCGAGGTCGGCAATGGAGTGTCCATGAAATCGCAGCGAATCCTCCGTGCGCTGCCGTTCATCGCGATGGCCGCCGTGGTCGTGGCCGACCTGATGGTCGGACCGACCCTGGTCTTCCTGCCGCTGCTCACCCTGGGGCCGGCCTTCGCGTCGGTCTCGGGCGGCGTCCGCCGTACCGCGGTGGTGGGCGGACTCTCACTCGCGCTCTACGTTCCCCTGGTCGCGTACGACCATCTGCTGGGCAGACCGCAGAACACGCTCACGATGGCCTCGATCGTCGGAGTCACCGGGGCCAGCATGCTGGCGAGCCGGCTGCGGACCGGGCGGGAACGTGAGCTGGCCAACGTCCGCCTCGTCGCCGAGGCGGCCCAGCGCGTGCTCCTGCGGCCCGTCCCACGCGGGGCCGGAGACGTGCGGGTCGCGCTGTCCTACACCTCCGCCGCGGCGGAGGCGCAGATCGGCGGCGACCTGTACGAGGTGGTCATCACGCCCGAGGGAGTGCGGCTGCTGATCGGCGACGTACAGGGCAAGGGCCTGGAGGCCGTGGAGACCGCGGCGTGGGTGCTGGGAGCGTTCCGCGAGGCCGCCTACGACCAGGCCGAGCTGCTCGGCGTCGCCGAGCGGCTGGAGGCCAGCCTCGCCCGCCACCTGAGCGGGGAGAAGTTCGTCACGGCGATCCTGGCCGAGGTGCACGACCACGAGATCTCACTGCTCAACTGCGGTCATCCCGCCCCGCTCGTGTTGAGCCGGGACGGCGGCATCCGGCTGGCCGAGCCGCCCGAGGAGGCCGCTCCGCTCGGGCTCGTCGAACTCGGCTCGCCACGGCCCAAGCCGTACGGCATCCCCTTCGAGGACGGCGACCAGATCCTCCTCTACACCGACGGCGTCGTCGAGGCCCGGGACAGGCAGGGGACCTTCTATCCGCTTGAGGAACGTGCGCGCCTGCTGCGGGCGCCCGACCCCCAGGTCGCGCTGGACGAGTTGCGTGCCGATCTGCTCCGTCACGTGGGCGGTCCCGTGCCGGACGACGCCGCCATGCTGCTCCTGCGACGCAACCCGGCTCACCGCCTGTAGCACGCGGATATGCCGCCTCCAACGTGGACCGCCCGGGATTGCGGGTAAGGGGGCGTGGATGGCCGCGAGCTAAGGAGGGGACGCGGTGAGTCAGCACACGCCGGAACACGATCCGCATTCGCGGTTCGAGGACGAGGGCATTCCCGATCTGCAAGACGGGACCCCGCAGCAGCAGTGGGCGGTCGACCCCCAGGAGGCGCCGCTGCCGGCGGATCAACCGACAGCGGTGGACGACCACGGCACCACGATCGACGAGGCGATCCAGGGCGAGCCCCTGGACAGCCGGTTGAGCAGGGAGATGCCCGAGGAGCAGCCGGTCTACGGCACGGGCGGGCCGCCCACCGTCCACCAGGAGCGGCCGCGGACCGGGCGCGCGATCACCGAGGACAGCGGGCTCGGCGTCGGCTCCGACCTGGACACCGACTACGAGCAGGACAGCGGGGTGGCCCCCGGGTGGCAGGCACAGCCGCAGGAGCCGTCCGGCGCCGTCTGGGACACCCCACGCCCCGCCGGTCGTCTCGTCGCTCCGGACGAGGGCGCCCATGGCGACGCCGAGCCGGACGAGGCGGCCATGGAGGTCGGCCCGGACGCGGGGGGCTACAGCGCCGAGGAGGCCGCCATGCGAGTGGAACCCGAATGAGGGAGGACGAGCGATGCCAAGGGAAGAGGACAAGGGCACTACTTTCGACAGCGATCTGCACAACATGGGCGGCGACATCGGACCGGCGTCGATCCGCGGCTCCAACCGCACTCCACGGGGCAAGCCGGACGACACGGCCGAGCCCGCGAGCGGCTACGCCAAGCCGATGGGCTACGTCACCGGACGCGACGACGAGTGGGGCGTGACCGCCGGGTCGGACGAGAAGTCGGTGGCGGCCCGCACCGACGAGATCCCGGATCACCTGGAGACCGCCGGCCCCAGCCCGCACCCGATGCCGCCGGACGCCCTCGAAGAGCAGGGACATGGCGGCCGCCCCGGCTTCCGGGTGCAGGGGCCTGTGGACGAGGCCGAGCACGGTGTGGTCGAGGACGATACGCCGCGCGGCTCCATGCCGTACCGCGTCGGAGAAGGCGGGCACGTCAGCGGCGACCTGGAATGGGCGGCGCCGGGCGAGGACGATCCGGATGTCGGCTCGGGCCGTACCGACGCCGACGACGGCGGTTACCTGCCCGGTGAAGGCACCGGGCGCCCGTACTGACGCAGACCTCTCGCGTACCTGACGGCACGGGCCGGAGCCGCCTCCGCGCCCGAGCCTGTCTTCGCCCCCCGGGGACGGGGACCGACGCCGGACGACGCCGGACGACGCCGGACGACCCGGGAGGGCGCCGGTCCCCGGCATCGGGGGATGCCGGGGATCGGATCGGCCGCGTAACTACACGACCATGCGCAGGGGCTGTCGCAGAAGCTCCTTGAGGCCGGTGAGGAAGGTGGCCCCCGTGGCGCCGTCCAGAACGCGGTGATCGATGGACAGGGTCAGCGCCATCATGGTGCCGACGGCGAGTTCGCCGTCGCGTACGACAGGTTGAGGCTGCGCGGCGCCGACGGCGAGGATCGCCGCCTGCGGAGGGTTGATGACCGCGGTGAAGTGATCGATGCCGAATGGTCCGAGGTTGCTGACGGTGAAGGTTCCGCCGCCGAGCTCGTCCAGGGTGAGACGCCCCGCCCGGGCCTTGTCCGCGAGGGCGTGTGCTTCACGGGCGATCTCGGTGAGGGTCCTCACATCGGCGTCGTGGACGACCGGCACGATCAGGCCGTCGTCGAGGGCGACCGCGATCCCGATGTGCACCCGGCGGTGCCGCAGGATGCGGGTGTCGGCCCAGGAGGCGTTCACCTCGGGATGCTCGCGAAGCTCGATGGCGCAGGCCTTGACGATCAGATCGGTGACGGTGACGCGTGGACCGCTCTCGCCGAGGCGCGTGTTGACCTCGGCGCGGAAGGCGAGCAGCGGCTCGGCGTCCACGATCGTCGTGAGGTAGAAGTGCGGGGCCTGCTGGACGCTCTGGGTCAGTCTTCTGGCGGTGATGCGGCGCACCGCGGTCAGGGGGACTTCCTCGACATCCCCGGCTTTCTCGGCCCTCTCGACATCTCGTTCCTCGCCCTCGCGTACCGTCTCGGCACGCTCGGGGGCCGTCTCCTTCAGCCGAGGCGCCCGGGGGGCGGGCTCCACGGGCGGTGCCGCCTCGGAACGGGTTGTGGCAGGGGGCTCGCCGCGCCGGGCGATGGCCTCCTCCACGTCGGCGCGTATCACCCGGCCGCCGGGGCCGCTCCCGGTGAGGGTGGTGATGTCGATGCCGTGCCGGCTGGCCAGGCGCCGGGAGAGCGGCGAGGACGGCAACCTGATCGGTGAGACGGGTTCGGATGGCTGTGCCGGCTGCTCGGGTTCCGCTTCGGCCTCGGCGCTGGCCTCGGCGCTGGTCCCGGTCTCAGCGCCGGCCCCGGTGTCGGCCCCGGTGTCGGCCCCGGTGTCGGCCCCGGTGTCGGCTCCGGTGCCGACGACGGCGACGGGTGCGCCGATCGGCACCGCGCCGCCCTCGGGGACGAGGATGCGGGTCAGCGGTCCCTCCTCGTAAGCCTCCAGTTCCATGACGGCCTTGTCGGTTTCGATCTCGGCGAGGACGTCACCTCTGCGGATATGCTCCCCCTCGCGCTTGAGCCAGCGGCTGATGGTCCCCTCTTCCATCGTGTCGGACAGGCGCGGCATGAAGATTTCGGGCATGTCAGGTCTCCTACCCCTGGCTGGACGGGACGCGGCGCGGCACGAAGCGGGTGGCCTCGAGGACTTCACGGATCACCCAGGTCAGGGCGGCCGCGTCCGGCAGGGCGGCGAGCTCCAGCGGTTTGGCGTACGGGAGAGGAACCTCGGCGGCGGCCACCCGGCGGACGGGCGCGTCGAGGTAGTCGAAGGCGCCCTCGGCGATGGTGGCGGCGATCTCCGCGCCGATCCCGTAGCTCAGCCAGTCATCCTCCAGCACGATCGCGCGGCCGGTTTTGCGGGCCGAGGCGCACACCGTCGCGCGATCCAGTGGGCGCAGGCTGCGCAGGTCGATCACTTCGGCTGAGACGCCCTCGTCCTCCAGGCGTCGGGCGACGTCGTGGGCGATCACGGCCGCGCGGGAGTAGGCGACGAGGGTCAGGTCACTTCCCTCCTTGACGACCGCGGCGGTGCCGATCCGCACGGTGTGATCACCGCCTGGCACGACGCCCTTGGTGTTGTACAGCGCCAGGTTCTCCAGGAAGAGCACCGGGTCGTCGTCGCGTACGGCGCTGGCCAGCAGGCCTTTGGCGTCCGCGGGTGTGGACGGGGCGACGACCTTCAGCCCGGGTACGTGGGCGTAGAAGACCTCCAGGTTCTGCGAGTGGGTCGCGGCGAGCTGCTGACCACCGCCGCCCGGGGTGCGGATCACCATCGGCACCGAGACCTGGCCGCCGAACATCGCCCGCATCTTCGCCGCGTGGTTGACGATCTGGTCGATGGCGAGCAGGCTGAAGTTGATCGTCATGATCTCCACGACCGGCCGCAGCCCGAGCATGGCCGCGCCGATCGCGGCGCCCACGAACCCCTCCTCGCAGATCGGCGTGTCGCGCACCCGCCGCGGTCCGAACTCGTCCAGCAGGCCTGCGGTGATCTTGTATGACCCTTCGAAGACGCCGATCTCCTCACCGAGGAGCAGCACGTCCTCGTCCCGCAGCATCTCGGCGCGCAGCGTGTCGTGCAGCGCCTGCCGGTAGGTGACGGCCTGCTCGGCTGTCTGCTCCGCTGTCCGGCCCACGGTTGTCCGGCCCACGGTCAGCTCTCCCCGGGTGCGGTGACGGTGGTCTGGCCATCAGGCGGCGGGTCGCCCGGCAGGCCGGTGAAGACGTTGGGGACCGGGGTGGCGTAGACGCCGTCGAACAGCGCGTCGACGGGCGGGGGAGGACTGGTGTCGGCGAACTCGACCGCGGCGGTCACCGTCCGCTCGGCCTCGTCGTCGATCCGCGCCGCCGTCTCCTGATCGAGCACCCCGCCCTCGATCAGGCGGGCGCGGAACGCGGGCAACGGATCGAGATCGCGTACCCGCTGGGTCTCCTCCGCCGTCCGGTAGCGGGCCGGATCGACCACGGAGTGCCCGCGTATCCGGTAGCTGACGGCCTCCAGCAGGCCGGGCCGGTGTTCCTCGCGTGCGCTCTCCATCAGCGCGAGCGCGGCGTCGCGGACCGCGAGCACGTCGTTGCCGTCCACCCGTTCTCCCGGGATCCGGTACGAGCAGCCCCGCCGGAACAGCTCCGGCTCTCCCGACGCCGCCTCGACAGGGGTGCCCATCCCCAGTTGATTGTTGACGATCGTGTAAACGATGGGCAGGCGCCAGACCGCGGCGAGGTTGAGCGCCTCGTGGAAGGCGCCGATGTTCGTGGTGCCGTCGCCGAGCAGGCACATCACCGCCTCACTGTCGGGCCCGGGCGCGCCGCGATAGGCGATGGCCAGCGCCGCACCGGTCGCCGGGGGCAACTGGCCGCCGACGATGCCGTAGCCGCCGAGCAGGCGTAGACCGGCGTCGAACAGGTGCATCGAGCCGCCGCGGCCGCCGGACATGCCGGTGACCCGGCCGAACAGCTCGGCCATCACCCGTCCCGGTTCGGCTCCGCGGGCGAGCGCGTACCCGTGCACCCGATAGCCGGCGAACAGGTAGTCCGACGGGCGCAGCGCGGCCATCAGGCCGACGACGGTCGCCTCCTCGCCGAGGTTGAGGTGGCAGTAGCCACCGATCTTCGCCCGGGCGTACATCTCCGCCGAGCGCAGTTCGAACGCCCGGATCAGCGCCATCTGCCGGTAGTAGCCGCGCAGCACCTCGGCGTCCTCGGACGCGCCCGGCGGTCGTACCGCGCCTGCATCGGATCGGGCGCCGTGCGCCGGGCCGGGCTCGGGGCTCGACGCCGGTCCGGGTGTGTTCGCGACCATCGCCGGGTGCCTCCTGACATCGAACGCGTGCGTCATCTCAACGGGTCATCTCAACGGGTCATCTCAGCTGCCTGGGAGCGGCTCCTGGGGGGCGAACCGGTCGGCCTCGGCCTCACACTTGGGGCAGCGAGGCGGGGGGCGCTCGCCCCGCGTGACCTCGCCGCACACGGCGCACGCCCATTCCGTGGTCAGCAGAACCACCACATCCGACCGGCTGACGATGCCGACCAGCCGGCCCCCGGCCAGAACGGGGACACGCCGGATCCGCCGGTCCACCAGCAGGTGGCGGACCTCGTCCACGTCCGTGTCCTCGGTGACGCAGATCACCGCGCCGGTCATCACCTCGGCGGCGGTCGCCCCCTTGCGAGCCAGCAGATCGTAGTCGCTGACCAGTCCCACGACGGCGCCACCGGCATCGACCACGGGAACCGCGCTGATCCGCCGGCCGCGCAGCAGGGCCGCCACCGCAGGTACGGGCGTGTCCTCCGCCACTGTGACGACCGGGGCCGTCATGATCTCCTTGACCTGCACCTCGCCTCCCGGATCAATCCGCGCACCCTTTGTCTGATGGTTTGTCCCAATATCCCCCGCTTAGTCAATTATCGAAGGGGTATGTGGCCATGGATATTCGCGAGACGCATCGACACCCGGTGACTTACCCCGACACGACGGCCCGGGTGCTCGCTTTGACGGGGTTTGACGGGGTTTGACGAGGAAGGTGGCGATGGCATGGCCGGCGACTTGACGCTTCGGGTCTGGCGCGGCGATGCGAGCGGCGGTGCACTCGTCGAATACCTCGTGCCCGTGCAGAAGGGCGAGGTCGTCCTGGACGCTGTGCTCCGCCTGCAGGCCACCCAGGCCGGAGATCTCGCCGTGCGGTGGAACTGCAAGGCGGGCAAATGCGGTTCGTGCAGCGCGGAGATCAACGGCCACCCCAAGCTGATGTGCATGGCCCGGTTGTCGGCCCTGCCGCACGGCCGCGTCACGGTCACCCCGATGCGGGCCTTCCCCATCATCCGGGACCTGGTCTGCGACGTCTCCTGGAACGAGGAGAGGGCCCGGCGCATCGCCTCCTTCACCCCGCCGCCGGACCTCACCCCGGGGGAGTACCGGATGTTCCAGGAGGACGTGGGGCGCTCGCAGGAGTTCCGTAAGTGCATCGAGTGCTGGCTGTGCCAGGACGTCTGCCATGTCATCCGCGATCACGAGGAGAACAAACCGATCTATGCCGGCCCGAGGTTCTTCATCCGCCACGCCGAACTGGCCATGCACCCCCTGGACACCGGCGACCGCCTCCGGGAGCTGCGCGAGGAGGACGGGCTCGGCCTGTGCAACGTCACCAAGTGCTGCACCGAGGTCTGCCCGGCCGGGATCAAGATCACCGATAACGCGATCATCGCGATGAAGGAGCGGATAGCCGACCAGTGCTACGACCCGCTGGTGCGGCTGGTGCGGCTGGTGCGGCTGGTACGTGCCTGGCGGCACCGCGGGGGAGCATGAGAGGGGTTCGACGTGACGATCGACAGCTTCAACACCCGGGGAACGCTGTGCGCCGCCGGATCCTCCTGGACCGTCTTCCGTCTCGACGCCATGGACGGTACGGCGCGGCTGCCCTACAGCCTCAAGGTGCTGTTGGAGAACCTCGTACGCAACGAGGACGGCCGCAGGGTGACCGCTGACCAGATCACGGCGCTGGCTCAGTGGGATCCGGCGGCCGAACCGGCCACTGAGATCCAGTTCACCCCGGCCCGGGTGCTGATGCAGGACTTCACCGGCGTGCCGTGCCTGGTGGACCTGGTGGCGATGCGCGAAGCGTTGGCCGGGCTCGGCGGCGACCCGGCGCGCATCGACCCGCGACGCCCGGTCGAGCTGGTCATCGATCACTCAGTGATCGCCGACCACTTCGGCAGCCCCGAAGCGTTCGAGCGCAACGTCGAGCTGGAGTACGAGCGCAATCGGGAACGCTACCAGTTCCTGCGCTGGGGGCAGGGCGCGCTGCGAAATCTGCGGGTGGTCCCCCCGGGAACGGGCATCTGCCATCAGGTCAATCTCGAACACCTCGCCCGCGTCGTGTTCGGAGAGGACGGCGTGGCCTTCCCCGACACCCTGGTCGGCACCGACTCCCACACACCGATGGTCAACGGGCTGGGCGTGCTCGGCTGGGGGGTCGGCGGCATCGAAGCGGAGGCGGCCATGCTCGGCCTGCCGTTGAGCATGCTCATTCCCCGGGTCATCGGGGTGAAGCTGGCCGGCGCGCTGCCCGAGGGCAGCACCGCCACCGACCTCGTCCTCACCATCGCGGAGCTGCTGCGCACCCACGGCGTGGTCGGCGCGTTCGTGGAGTTCTACGGGCCTGGAGTGGCCAATGTGCCGCTGGCCAACCGGGCCACGATCGGCAACATGAGCCCCGAGTACGGCGCCACCTGTGCGATCTTCCCGATCGACGCGGAAACCCTGTCGTACCTGCGGCTGACCGGCCGCAGCGCCGACCATGTGGCGCTGGTCGAGGCGTACGTCAAGGAACAGGGCCTGTGGCACGACCCCGATCAACGGCCCGACTACTCCGAGACGCTGGAGGTGGACCTGTCGACCGTCGTCCCGTCGATCGCGGGACCCAAGCGCCCACAGGACCGCATCGCCCTGGCGGACGCGGCATGCGTCTTCCGCGCTGTCCTGGGCGGCTACGTCGACTGCGAGCCGGCACTCTCCGGGCTGGACGAGAGCAGCGCGCAATCCTTCCCCGCCTCCGACCCCTTCTCGCTGACCCACAGCCGCCCCGGCGACACGCCGACGTGTTTCGACACCTCCGGGACGGTGACCTGCCCTCCACTCGAGCACATTCCCGTTTCGCTGGAGGACGGCACGTCCTTCGAGGTCGAGCACGGCGCGGTGGCGATTGCGGCCATCACCTCCTGCACCAACACGTCCAATCCGGACGTCATGGTCGGTGCGGCGCTGCTGGCCAAGAAAGCGGTCGAGCGGGGACTGAGAACCAAGCCGTGGGTGAAGACCACCCTGGCCCCCGGCTCGAAAGTTGTGATCGACTACTTCGAGCGTGCCGGGCTGACGCCGTACCTGAACGAGCTCGGCTTCGACCTGGTCGGCTACGGCTGCACCACCTGCATCGGCAACTCCGGCCCCCTGATCGACGAAGTGTCCCGTGCCGTCACGGACGCCGACCTGGCGGTGGCCGCCGTACTGTCGGGCAATCGCAACTTCGAAGGCCGCATCCACCCGGAGACCAAACTGAACTACCTCGCCTCTCCGCCCCTTGTGGTCGCCTACGCGCTGGCCGGATCGATGAACGTCGACCTCACCCGAGATCCGCTCGGCGTCGACGCCACCGGTGAGCCGGTCTACCTGCGCGACATCTGGCCGAGCGGGCAGGAGGTCCAGGAGATCGTCTCCACCTGTCTGCGCGCGGAGATGTTCAGCCGCGGCTACGCGGACGTCTACGCCGGTGGCGAGCTGTGGCGTGATCTGCCCACACCGGAAGGGGAACTGTTCACCTGGGATGCCGGCTCCACCTATGTACGCCGACCGCCGTACTTCGAGGGCATGAGTCGAACGCCCAAGCCGTTGGAGGACATCGAGGACGCCCGCGTGCTGGCCCTGCTCGGCGACTCGGTCACCACCGACCACATCTCACCCGCCGGTGCGATCAAGACCGAATCCCCGGCCGGGCGATATCTGAGCGCCCACGGCCTGAAGCGCGAGGAGTTCAACTCCTACGGCTCCCGGCGCGGCAACCACGAGGTGATGATCCGCGGCACCTTCGCCAACATCCGGCTGCGGAACCTGCTGGCACCCGGCACCGAAGGGGGATTCACCCGCCATCTCCCCGACGGGGAGCAGACCACCGTCTTCGACGCGGCGATGCGGTACGCCGCCGAAGGTGTGCCGCTGCTCGTCATCGCGGGCAAGGACTACGGCTCGGGCTCCTCACGCGACTGGGCGGCCAAGGGAACCGCGCTGCTCGGCGTCAGGGCCGTCCTGGCCGAGTCGTTCGAGCGCATCCACCGCTCCAACCTCGTCGGGATGGGTGTCCTGCCCCTTCAGTTCGCTCCCGGTCAGAGCCCGCGATCTCTCGGCCTCACCGGAGAGGAGACGTTCACCATCCACGGGCTGACCGGCGCTGAAGACCCACCCCGTGAGGTCACGGTGACCGCGAACGGCCGCGGCGACAGCATCCGGTTCACGGCGAAGGTGCGCATCGACACACCCACCGAGGCCCACTATTACCGTCATGGCGGAATCCTGCCGTACGTCCTCCGCTCCATGCTGCCGACATGAGGCGGCATCGGCCGGAATGCCGTGGCAAACGAATGAGTTGCGACCGAAGAACAGGCCAGGAGAATCCTTGATGTCGACGAACGACGTTCCTGCCGCGACAGCGGATGCCTCGATGGTGACCGTCTGGTCGGACGTCGGCTGCCCGTGGGCCACGCTCGCGCTGCACACACTGCACGCGGCCGCCGACCGACGCGGTGCGCCGCTGCTCATCGACCACCGGGCGTTCCCGCTCGAACTGTTCAACCGGCAGCCGACCCCGAAGCACATCGTGGACCCCGAGATCGTGATGCTCGCCGCTCACCGCCCCGAACTCGGGTGGCGGCTGTGGCGGGGTCCCGACTGGACCTACCCGGTCACCACCCTGCCCGCGCTGGAAGCCGTCCAGGCCGCCAAGGCGCCGGAGGTCGGCGGGCTGCGGGCGAGCGACGAACTGGACATGGCCCTGCGCCGGGCCTTCTTCGTCGACAGTGCGTGCATCAGCGTCCACTCCGTGATCCGCGACATCGCGGAGAAGTGCGAATCCGTCGACGCCGATGCGCTCGCCGCCGCGCTCGCCCGGGGCAGCGGACGCGCTGACGTCTACGACCAGTGGCGGATCGCCCAGGGCCCCGAGATCAAGGGCAGCGGACACGTGTTCGGCCCCGGGGGCTATGCCGTACACAATCCCGGCGTCACCTATCAGTGGACCGGTGACCCCGACGAGGGCGGTTTCCCGCGAGTGGACGCCTACGACCCGGCCTGGGCGGACGAACTGCTCGACACGCTACCCATCGCGGCACCGGACGGCATGGCCGAACGCTGATCCGGCCTGCGTGTCCTCGCCACCTTGAGCAATGGAGACGAAGATGGAGAAGAAGGCGGTATTCGGAAGCGCTTCGGAGCTCGCGGAGTTCAGCGCCGAGTCGTTCTGCCCGAAGGTCCTGTCCGCGAGCGACCTGGCCAGGGTGATGATCGTCGGCATGGAGGACGGACAGGAGATCCCGCTGCACACGCCGAGTGTGGAGCTGGCGCTGGCGATCCTGGAGGGTACCGGGGACGTGTGGATCGACGACGCCCCGCATCCCGTGGCGGCGGGTGACGTCGTGGTGATTCCCGCCGGGACCACCCGGGGGGTTCGTGCCCGCGGCGGTCGGCTGATCTTCATGAACGTCGTGTCGCCCCCGCCGACCGCGGCCGATCACGAGGTCGCGCGCCGCCCCTGGCCGGCCGAGACCACGAAGTAGGGCGAGCCCCCGTCCGGCCCGCGGTTGTGGATCTTCGACTCGCGACGGCAGGGCCTCAACAAGCAATCTCCTCTTGCCCCAGCCTGGGGATATCGCGGGTGAGTGGCCGGGTACCACCGTCGTACGGACGGCCCGTTCAGTCTGCTTGGATCCACGATGGTTGCCAGGCTTCCCGGAAGGACCTGTGATCCCTAAGCACGCGACCCCATCCGCTGCGAGGCCCGGGCCGGCGACCCTGCGTCGGTTGGTGGCGGCCGCCCGATGGCTCTCGTCGCCACTGCTCCCAGAGGACTACCTCGGGTTGATCAACCCGCTCTGGACCGCGGGGGATCTGTGCGGCCGGGTCGAGGAGGTGATCCCCGAAACCGCCGACGCGGCGACCTTGGTGATCCGTCCGGGCTGGGGCTGGGCCGTGCACCGTCCCGGCCAGTGGGTCCCGATCGGCGTCGACATCCGGGGACGGCGTCATTGGCGTACCTTTTCGCTGTCGTCAGCCCCGGGAAGACCCGACGGTCGCGTCACCATCACGGTCAAGGCCATGCGCGAGGGGCTCGTCTCCAACCACCTCGTGCGGCGCACAGAGCCGGGGACGATGATCAGGCTGGGCCGGCCGGAGGGCGCGTTCGTCCTCCCGGAGCCGCCGCCACCGCGCCTGCTGTTCGTGACCGCCGGGAGCGGCGTCACACCGGTGATGGCGATGCTGGACGACATGCTGGACGACATGCTGGACGGCATGCCGGGCGGCGCCCCGGCCGTGGAGGGGCCGGACGTCGTGCTGGTCCACTCGGCGCCGACACCCGATGAGGTCATCTTCGGCCGGCGTCTCCGGAGCCTGGCCGCGCGATGCCCGCGGCTACGGCTGTACGAACGGCACACGCGGTCTGAGGGACGGCTGCGGCCCGCGGACCTGGCCCGGCTCTGCCCAGACTGGGCGGCACGTGCCGTCTGGGCCTGCGGACCGCCGGCCATGCTCGACGAGATCGCGGCCCACTGGGCCGGGCCCGCGGATCGGCTGCGGGTCGAGCGCTTCCGCCTGGTGCCGACGGCCGTGGGATCGGGGGGACGCGTGTGCTTCACCAGGAGCGGCCGGGAGGCGGACGCCGACGGCGGGACATCGTTGCTGGACGTCGGCGAGGGTGCGGGGGTGCTCATGCCGAGTGGCTGCCGCATGGGCATCTGCTACTCATGCGTCGCGCGCCTCCGCTCGGGCCGGGTACGCGACATGCGCACCGGCCAGGTGCACGGAGAGGCGGGCGACATGATCCAGACCTGTGTGTCGGCCGCAGCGGGCCCGATCGAGATCGAACTGTGAGAGGAAAGCGTATGCCTGCCACTTTGACCTCGGTTGACGCCGAAGGTTTCGGCCGTGAGCTGGACAGGATCCGCGATGAGGTGCTCGAGAGTCTCGGCGAGCGGGACGCGCGTTACATCCGGGGTCTCATCGCGATCCAGCGGAAGCTGGAGTTGGGCGGCAGGGCGCTGCTGTTCGCCTCCTGGTTTCCGCCCGCATGGATCATGGGGACCGCGGCACTGGCCACCGCGAAAATCCTGGAGAACATGGAGATCGGCCACAACGTCCTGCACGGGCAGTGGGACTGGATGCGGGACCCAAAGATCCACTCGACCACGTGGGAATGGGATACCGCATCCCCGGCCGACCAGTGGAAGCACTCCCACAACTTCGTCCACCACACCTGGACGAACGTGCTCGGCAAGGATCGGGACATCGGCTATTCGGTGTTGCGCATCAGCCCCGAGCAGCGATGGCACCCGATCTACCTCGCCCAGCCGTTCTACAACGCGCTGCTGGCCCTCTTCTTCGAGTACGGCATCGCGATCTACGATCTCGAACTGGAGCGCATCCCGTCCGGGAGGAAGAACGCCAAGGAGGCGCTCGCCCAGCTTCGCGCGGTCGCGACCAAGATACGACGCCAGGTCACCAAGGACTACGTCGCGTTCCCGCTCCTCGCCGGCCCGGCTTTCCTGCCCGTCCTGCTCGGCAACCTGACCGCGAACCTGGCGCGCAACGTGTGGGCGCACACCATCATCTTCTGCGGCCACTTCCCCGAGGGTGTGGAGGTCTTCACTGAGGACCGGCTCGAGGACGAGACCCGCGGCGAGTGGTACGTCCGCCAACTGCTCGGCTCGTGCAACATCGACGGCGGCAGCCTCTTCCACATCATGAGCGGCAACCTCAGCCACCAGATCGAGCACCACCTGTTCCCCGACCTGCCCAGCAACAGGTACGCCGAGATCGCGCCACGGATCCGCGCCCTGTGCGAACGGTTCGGCCTGCCGTACACGTCCGGCTCGCTGGCCCGGCAGGCGGCCTCGGTCTGGAAGCGCGTCCTGAGCATGGCCCTGCCCGGGCCCCGGCAGCGGCCACCGGCGACCGCACCGCCGGTGAAGACGCTCGGTGCCGTGGCCTGAGCCGTGGCCCGAGCCGTGGCCTGAGCCCTCCAGATGACAGCGGCCCCGGACTGTGCGCGAGTCCGGGGCCGAATGCCCGTCAGGTGCCGTGCCAGGCTACAGCGGTCGTACCCGCTCGGCCTGCGGGCCCTTGGCACCCTGACCCGCGGTGTACTCGACCCGCTGGTTCTCCTCCAGCGACCGGTAACCACCGGCGTCGATGGCCGAGTAGTGGACGAAGACGTCCGGAGTGCCGTCGTCGGGGGCGATGAAGCCAAAGCCCTTCTCGGCGTTGAACCACTTGACAGTTCCCTGAGCCATGCTTTCTCTCCTTGTTGAGACGATCTCCGTGAGGCACGGACTGATCTCGGGGCTGCTGCGACCGACCGCCTTGGAAAGCCGTGGCTTCATCCGGTAGACGCCCGCTGTCATAGCTCCGCAGGCGCTGTTACGCAAACTGGGACTTCGACACAACCTGTTTCCTTCACCCTACACACCACCCGGAGCTTTCAGCGTCGGTTACGTACAGGACGGCCCACGTGTACCGTCAAGGGCCTGAGCCGTACACGATCAGGCGCCGGTGCCGCCGGCGGAAAGGCCTACTGGTGGCCGGTGGCTTCGGCGCGGATCTCGCGAGCGGCCGCGACGAGGTTCTCCAGCGAACCGCGGACCTCGGCCCAGCCGCGGGTCTTCAGGCCGCAGTCGGGGTTGGCCCACAGCCGGTCGGCCGGGATGGCCTTCAGTCCGGTACGCAGCAGGGACACCAACTCCTCGATCCCGGGCACTCGGGGGGAGTGGATGTCGTAGACACCTGGCCCGACCCCACGCGGGTATCCGGCCTCGGCCAGCTCACGGGCCACCTGCATATGCGAGCGGGCGGCCTCCAGGCTGATCACGTCCGCGTCGAGATCCTCGATCGCGGTGAGGATCTCGCCGAACTCCGCGTAGCACATGTGGGTGTGGACCTGCGTCTCCGGTCGTACCCCTGCCGTGGTCAGCCGGAACGCCTCGGTCGCCCAGCTCAGGTAGGCGGGCCGGTCGGCGGCGCGCAGCGGCAGCGTCTCACGCAGGGCGGGCTCGTCCACCTGTATCACCGCGATGCCGGCCGCTTCCAGGTCGGCGACCTCGTCACGTAGCGCCAGCGCCACCTGGCGGGCGGTGTCGCCGAGCGGCTGGTCGTCGCGGACGAAGGACCAGGCCAGCATGGTGACGGGGCCGGTGAGCATGCCCTTGACCGGTCGGCTGGTCTGCGACTGGGCGTACCGGGTCCAGCGCAGGGTCATCGGCTCGGGACGGGAGATGTCCCCGGCCAGGATCGGTGGCCGGACGTAGCGGGTGCCGTAGGACTGCACCCAGCCGTGCCGGGTGGCGACGTACCCGTCGAGCTGTTCGGCGAAGTATTGGACCATGTCGCTCCGCTCGGGCTCACCGTGGACCAGGACGTCCAGGCCGGCCTTCTCCTGGAAGGCGAGGACCTCGCGGATCTCGGCCGCGATCCGCTCGTCGTAGGCCTCCTGGCCGATGCGCCCCGACAGCAGGTCGGCGCGGGCGGCCCGCAACTCGGCGGTCTGTGGGAAGGAACCGATGGTGGTGGTCGGCACCGGCGGCAGGTCCAGCCGGGCGCGTTGCGTCCGCGCCCGCTCCGGGTACGGCTGGGCGCGCCGGGCGTCCTGCGGGGTCACGGCCGCCGCGCGGGCGCGTACGGCCGGATCACGGATCAGGGTGGAGACCGCCCGGGACTCCAGGGCGGCCCGATTGTCGGCGAGATGGCCGGCGATGGCCCGGGTGCCCCGCGTCAGACCCCGGGTGAGCGTGACGATCTCCGCGGTCTTCTGCCGGGCGAAGGCGAGCCATGGGGTGATCTCGGGGTTGATCCCGGTCTCGGCGGCGACGTCCAGCGGGACGTGCAGCAGCGAACAGGATGCGGCGACATCGACCTGCCCGGCCAGGCCGAGGAGGGTGGCCAGCGTGGACAGCGACTTCCCCAGGTCGTTGATCCAGACGTTGCGGCCGTCCACGACACCGGCCACCAGGCGTTTGCCGAGCACCCCGCCGACCCGGGCGAGATCGTCCAGATTGGCGGCGGCGGGGCCGGTGAAGTCGAGCCCGAGCCCCTCGATCGGCGCCTGCGCCAGCACCGGCAGCGCCTCGCCGAGCCGGCCGAAGTAACCGGCGACGAGGATCTTCGGCCGGTGCTCGAGCGAGCCGAGGCGCCGGTAGGCGGCCGCGACCGCGTCCAGGACGGCCCGCGACCGGTCCTGGACCAGGGCGGGTTCATCGAGCTGCACCCACTCGGCGCCCGCCGCTCTCAGCGCCGCGAGTACGTCGGCGTAGACGGGCAGCAGCCGATCCAGCAGCGTGAGCGGCTCGAAGCCCGGATCGGCACCGGGCGCGGGCTTGGCGAGCAGCAGATAGGTCACCGGTCCGACGAGCACGGGGCGCGGGTTGAGCCCGAGCTCGAGGGCTTCTCGCAGCTCGCCGAGAGGCTTCGCGGGGTCGGCGGTGAACACGGTATCCGGCCCCAGCTCCGGCACCAGATAGTGGTAGTTGGTGTCGAACCACTTGGTCATCTCCAGCGGGGCGACGTCCTGGGTGCCGCGTGCCATGGCGAAGTAGCCGTCGAGCTGGTTCGCCGCGACGGCGGGGCGGTGGCGCTCGGGGACGGCGCCGACCATGACCGTGGTGTCCAGCACGTGGTCGTACAGCGAGAAGTCACCACAGGGCACCTCGCCGAGGCCCGCGTCCGTCAGTTGCCGCCAGACGCCGCGGCGCAGTCCTTCGGCGGTTGTGCGCAGCTCGTCGGCGCTCACCCGGCCGGCCCAGTAACCTTCGACCGCTCTCTTCAGCTCGCGGTCCGGCCCCTGTCGCGGATAGCCGTACACCGTGCCGAGCGAGGTGGTGGGGGCGTCGGTCACGAAACTCTCCTTCGCGAGTCACGGAAGACCTCGGCGATCCCGGGGTGCGAAGGCGCGACCGATGAGCGGAAACGCGGTGCGTCCGCCTGGTCTCGCCGGGCCCGCCCTCGAGGCCGTCGACGTCACCGCACGCAGGTCGCGTACGGGCAGTGGCAGGTCTTCGGACTCGTGGGCGTCGCGCTCGTTCCTACTGGCCGTCGCTTCCCGGATCTTCCGATCCAGTGCGTGTGACGGCGGTCGTTCCCACTCACCGCTGCGGGGCAGCCCCGGAATCGCACCGGGTTCCCTCTTACGACGCGCCTGTCTGGCGGACAGGGCGAACCAACTGCGGCACCCAGCCTAGGTCGTGTTGCCCCTCCCGCCAACTTGAAAGATCGGTCAGAGCCAGCCGCGTTCCGCTGCCCGCAGCCCGGCCTCGAAGCGGCTTCGGGCGCCCAGTTGTTCCATGATGTCGGCCATCATGCGGCGGACGGTGCGCTGTGACAGGCCCATCTGGCGGCCCGCTCCCTCGTCGGTGAAGCCCGCCGCGAGGAGCTTCAGCAGTTGACGCTCGCGCGGAGAAAGCCCGGCGTCGTCGCGGGGCGGAGGGGTCCCGATCGGCGTGGCCGCGTCCCAGATCGTCTCGAACAGGGAGAGGACTGCGGTGAGGACACCGGTGTCGAAAACCTGGACGACGCCCTTGCGTGGGTTGGCGGCCTCCAGCGGCAGCAGGGCGGTGATGCGATCATAGATCGTCATGCGTACCGGGAGCGTAGGGGCGGTCCGGATCTCAGCGCCGTTCTCGGCCAGCCACTGGGCGTACGCCATGGTCGACGGATCGTGACGGGCGCTTTCCAAGAAGACCGAGCGCATGGCCACCCCGTTGCCGAGCACCCGCAGATCCAGCGGTTTGGCGATTTCCAGCGCGCGAGGGTCGTGGGCGCGGTGGGACATGAAACTGACGATTTCGATCCGGGCGCTCACCGAGAGCTCCTCGATGCGCGCCTGGATCGCATCCATGCCGATCAACGTGCCGATGCTCGATGTCTGGGAGCCCAGGCGGTGGTTGGCGTATTCGTCGATCAGATCCGCGATGGTCGACTGAGCCTGGGCGATCTGCTGCTGCTGGCGGGCGAGTTCGGCCTGACGCTGCTGCAGCAGGGTCTGCAACCCCGCCTCGGGGCTTACCGGGCGGAATCCGCCTGGTAAGTCCCATGAGGGACGCAGCAGCGCGAGCTCGGCCAGATGGTCGAGGGCCGCTCTGACCCGGTCGATTTCGACGTCGAGCGTCTGGGCGATCTCATCGACGTCCAGATCATGCCGGGTGAGCAGCAGCCTGTAGACCTTTTCCGTCAGCTTGTCGAGCCCGAGTGATTCCAGCAACCCCGTGTCCTCTCGCCAGCCGCCTCGTCTTGATCGTAATGACGAGTTTTGCGAAAGGTGTGCGTGGCCACAAGGATCTTCGTCCGCCCGGCGATGGGGAAATCTCAACCTGTTGACCGTGCGGCCAGAGCGTCCAGCGCGGCTCCGCTCATCGCCGTGATGCCGGTCGGCAGTGCTGTGCGGAGGTCGGGGGCGAACTGAGGCGAGTGATTGACCGGTATCGGTTCGCCCAGATCTAGTGCGACGCGCCGCTGCCGGGCGCTCGTGACACCGAGAAACCAGTAGGCCGTGGGGATGCCGCCTCCAGCGAACCAGCCGAAGTCCTCGGTGGCAGTCGTCGGTGGAGTGGAGCCCACTCGTCGCGGGCCGAACAGGCGCTCGTGGACGCGGCGCACGGCAGCCATCGCGGAGGGGGCCGGTAAGAGGGCGGGTGAGCGCGAGGTAATGGTGATCTCCGGTTCCTCCGGGCAGTTCGAGGCCGCGCACTCGGCTCGCACGATCCGCTCCACGGCCGCGGTGACGCGTTCGAGTGCGGCTTCGGAGAAGGCACGTACGGTCAGGCTGAGCTCGGCCCGGTCCGGGATGACGTTGCCCCGTTCCCCTGCCCTTAGTGAGCCGACTGTGAGAACGACCTGCTCGGAGGGGGCGGTCTCACGGGAAACGATCGACTGGAGTCGTATGACCACGGAGGCGGCGGTCACCACCGGATCGACACTCAGATGCGGGGTGCCGCCATGGCCGCCCCGCCCACGGATGATCACATCCAGTGCGACGCTGCCGGACATCAGCGGGCCGGGGCCCGGATGGGCGACGGTTCCGGCGGGAGAGGGAGCACTGTGCTGGGCCAGGACGAGGTCGGGGGTGCCGAAGCGCTCGTAGAGCCCGTCCTCGATCATCGCCTGCGCCCCCTGCAGGGTTTCCTCCGCAGGCTGACCGACGAGCATCACGGTGCCGCTCCAGGCGTCTTTGCGTCCGGCGAGGTCGGCGAAGGCCCCGGCGGCCGCGGCCAGGTGCAGATCGTGGCCGCAGGCGTGCATCACGCCGGGGACGGTGCTCGTGTACGGCAGGCCCGTGCGCTCCTGCACGGGAAGCGCGTCGAGTTCGGCTCGGAGCATGACAGTCGGGCCGGGCCCGTTGTGCAGGACACCGACCACGCCATGCCCACCTCCGACACCGCGGGTGACGGAGGCGCCGTAACGGCCGAGCCAGAGGGACAGCCTCTCGGCGGTGTGCCTTTCATGGCCCGACAGCTCGGGATGGACGTGCAAGTCAAGATAGAGCTCGAGAGCCGGCTGCAGCACTTCCAAGGGGACACGAGACGTCTCGGTGACGGATACGCCGGGCATACACGTCCCACCTTCCAGGCGTTTTCCTCTGAGCATGCGCCGCGCGGCCCACGGATCGGTGTCACTTCACTGTCAGCGGGCGACAGCACCCTGAGAGCGGACGACCGGTCG
>NZ_JBHMQT010000062.1:0-2165 GCF_042435035.1 Sphaerimonospora cavernae | reverse complement strand
CCCACAACACCGGTGGAGATCCGCATCGGCGTGCAGAGCAAGGGCCTTGCCCTGTCGGAGAGCGCGGACGGGCGTCTGCTGCTGAGGAACCGCAAGAACGCCAAACTCGTGGCCTCGGCGCCGCAGCCGGTGATGTGGGCCGCCCCGCCCGCCGGCGGCGGCGGGCAGGACGCGACCGGCAATCCGGGGAAGATCTCCACCGAGGTGGCCGCCGACAACGACGGCGGGCAGGTGCTGGTGCTCCGCCCGGACGCGCAGTTTTTGGCCGATCCCGCCACGGCGTATCCGGTGACGATCGACCCGACGGTCTCCCTTCCTTTGACCACGGATACCACGGTGGTCCAGGGATCGACGCGTTCCTACGACGGGGACACCACCATCAGTGCCGGGAACCACGGCGGGACGCTGTCACGCGCCTTCGTGAAGTTCGACACCTCGGCCCTGGCGGGTGCGACCGTGCAGGATGCGACCTTCCAGGTCTATAAGAGCTCGGTCAAAACCTCGGCGTGCCCGCGTGCGGGGGCCTGGGTCTCGCGGGTCGCCGCCGACTGGGATCCGGCGACGATCACCTGGGCCAACCAGCCGGGCATCGCGACGGCGGGAGAGGCCTCCTTCCTTGACACCAGCGGTTGCGCGGCCAGAAAGTACATTAGCTGGACGATCACCCAGATCGTCCGGGCCTGGGCGTCGGGGACGCCCAACTACGGGCTTCGCGTGCGGGGAACCATCGAGACCACTGCGGCGGACTACCGGGTCTTCCTCGACAGCAGCGAGGCCGGCACCGGCCGCGCCCCCTCTCTGAGCGTGACCTACACGATCAACTCCACTCCGGCGGTGGGGAACCTGTCGATCAGCCCGCTGGCCGGGGCGGACGTGTCGTCGCTGACGCCGACCTTGCACGCGGCTGTCTCCGACCCTGCGGGAGGGAGCCTGCGGGCCGACTACGAGATCGAACACGACCCGGCCCACCCGGGCGAGGGCAGCGGCCCGGTCTGGGTCGGCAGCTCGGCTGCGGTCGCGCCGGGCAGCGACGCTGTCGCAGAGGTTCCGGCCGGGAAGCTGGCCGACGGGTGGCACATCCGCTGGCGGGCCCGGGCCACCAATACCGGCACGTCTGTGTCCTCGGCCTGGTCGGACTGGCAGGCCGCCACCATCACGGTGCCGGACCCGGTCGTGGACCAGTTGCAGGTCACCCCCTCCCAGGGTGTGTCGGGGGAGACGGTCACGTCCAGCCTCACACCGGCGTTGGCCGCCCGGGTCATCACTCCGGACGCGGCGGCGTCCCGGGTGGAGTTCGAACTCGAGCACGACCCCGCCGCCCCGGCAGGTCAGGGCAGCGGTCAGATCTGGACCGCAGGGGCCGATGATGTGGCCTCCGGCGCCCAGGCCACCGTGACCGTGCCGGACGACACGCTCGCGGACGGGTGGAAGGTCCGCTGGCGGGCCCGCGCCATCGCCCCGGGTTCTAACGCCTCCGCCTGGAGCGAGTGGCAGCCGCTGACGGTGAAGGTCCCCGCCGCCACCGTCTCCCAGTTGCAGGTCACCCCGTCCCAAACCGACGGGCAGACCACCACGATCACGTCGCTGACCCCGCACCTGCTGGCCACCGTCACCGACGCCTACGGCGCGGCGCTGCGGGCCGAGTTCGAGATCGAGCACGACCCCGCCGCACCGGCGGGTCAGGGAAGCGGCCAGATTTGGGCCGGTGCCGCCGACAACGTCCCGGCCGGGACCCAGGCATCGGTGACCGTCCCCGAACAGACGCTGAGTGAGAGCTGGCTGGTGCGCTGGCGCGCCCGCGCCGTCACGGGTGAGGCCGCCTCGGCCTGGTCGGACTGGCAGAACTTCCGCGTGGACCGGCCCGACCCCGTACTCGGCACCCTGCAGGTCATCCCCTCGCAGCAGATCGACGGCACCACCGTGGCGTCGTCGTTGACGCCGCAGCTGCTCGCCCAGGTCACCGACCCCACCGGCGGCACGGTACGGGCCGAATTCGAACTCGAACACGACCCCGCCGACACCGAGCACGGGACAGGCTCGATCTGGACCGGTGCGGTCGACGACGTCGACTCCGGCGCCCAGGCCACCGTGACCGTGCCGGACGGGAAACTATCGGATGGGTGGAAGGTCCGCTGGCGGGCCCGCGCGCTCACCCCTGGCGGGAC
>NZ_JBHMQT010000061.1:0-2531 GCF_042435035.1 Sphaerimonospora cavernae | reverse complement strand
CCCACAACACCGGTGGAGATCCGCATCGGCGTGCAGAGCAAGGGCCTTGCCCTGTCGGAGAGTGCGGACGGGCGTCTGCTGCTGAAGAACCGCAAGAACGCCAAACTCGTGGCGTCGGCGCCGCAGCCGGTGATGTGGGCCGCCCCGCCCGCCGCCGGCGGCGGACAGGACGCGACCGGCAGGCCGGGGAAGATCTCCACGGAGGTGGCCGCCGACAACGACGGCGGGCAGGTGCTGGTGCTCCGCCCCGACGCGGAGTTCCTGGCCGATCCCGCCACGGCGTATCCGGTGACGATCGACCCGACGGTCACGTTGCCGCTCACGACGGATACCACGGTGGTGCAAGGTTCGACGCGTTCCTACGACGGGGACACGACCATCAGCGCCGGGGCCTACACCACGAGCCTGTCACGCGCCTTCGTGAAGTTCGACACCGCCGCCTTGGCGGGTGCGACCGTGCAGGGTGCGACGTTGAAGGCCTACCAGAAGTCGATCAGCAAGCCTTCCACCTGCCCGCGTGCGGGGATCCGCGCCTCGCGGGTCACGGCCGGCTGGGATCCGGCGACGATCACCTGGTCCAATCAGCCTGCTTACACGACGGCGGGTGAGACCATCACCCTGGAGAGCAACGGTTGCGCGGCCAAGACGTACATGAGCTGGACGATCACCTCGATCGTCCAGGCCTGGGCGTCGGGGACCCCCAACTACGGCCTGCAGCTGCGGGGGAATGTTGAGACCACCTCGGCGGGTTATCAGGTCTTCTTCGACAGCAGCGAGGCCGGCACCGGCCGCGCGCCCTCTCTGAGCGTGACCTACACGATCAACTCCACCCCGGCGGTGGGGAACCTGTCGATCAGCCCGCTGGCCGGGACGGACGTGTCGTCGCTGACGCCGACCTTGCACGCGGCCGTCTCCGACCCCGCCGGGGGGAGCCTGCGGGCCGACTACGAGATCGAACACGACCCGGCCCACCCGGGCCAGGGCAGCGGCCAGATCTGGGCCGGCAGCTCGGCTGCGGTCACGCCGGGCAGCGACGCTGTCGCAGCGGTTCCGGCCGGGAAGCTGGCCGACGGGTGGCACATCCGCTGGCGGGCCCGGGCCACCAACACCGGCACGTCTGTGTCCTCGGCCTGGTCGGACTGGCAGACCGCCACCATCACGGTGCCGGACCCGGTCGTGGACCAGTTACAGGTCACCCCCTCCCAGGATGTGTCGGGGGAGACGGTCACCTCCAGCCTCACACCGGCGTTGGCCGCCCGGGTCATCACCCCGGACGCGGCGGCGTCCCGGGTGGAGTTCGAACTCGAGCACGACCCCGCCGCCCCGCAGGGGCAGGGCACCGGTCAGATCTGGACAGCCGGGGCCGATGATGTGGCCTCCGGCGCCCAGGCCACCGTGACCGTGCCGGACGGCACGCTCGCGGACGGGTGGAAGGTCCGCTGGCGGGCCCGCGCCATCGCCCCGGGTTCCAACGCCTCCGCCTGGAGCGAGTGGCAGCCGCTGACGGTGAAGGTCCCCGCCGCCACCGTCTCCCAGTTGCAGGTCACCCCGTCCCAAACCGACGGGCAGACCACCACGATCACATCGCTGACCCCGCACCTGCTGGCCACCGTCACCGACGCCTACGGCGCGGCGCTGCGGGCCGAATTCGAGATCGAGCACGACCCCGCCGACACGCAGCACGGCACCGGCCAGATCTGGGCCGGCGCCGTCGATGACGTGGCCTCCGGAACCCAGGCCTCGGTGGAGGTCCCCGGCGGGAAGCTGGCCAACGGATGGGGCGTGCGCTGGCGAGCCCGGGCGGTCAACCCGGCCACGCAGGTGGCCTCGGCCTGGTCGGACTGGCAGACCGGCACGGTCAACGCCGGCGATCTCCCCTCCGAACCCGGCGTGACCGCGCTGCAGGTCACTCCCGCCCAGGTCGTGGACGGCACCACCGTCACCAGTTCGCTGACGCCGCGGTTGCTGGCGCAGGTCACCGACCCCGCCGGCGGCACCCTGCGCGCCGAGTTCGAGCTGGAACACGACCCCGCCGCACCGGCGGGTCAGGGAAGCGGTCAGATTTGGGCTGGTGCCGCCGACAACGTCCCGGCCGGGACTCAGGCATCGGTGACCGTACCCGAACAGACGCTGAGTGAGGGCTGGCTGGTGCGCTGGCGCGCCCGCGCCGTCGCCGGTGACACGGCCTCGGCCTGGTCGGACTGGCAGAACTTCCGCGTGGACCGGCCCGACCCCGTGCTCGGCACCCTGCAGGTCGTCCCCTCGCAGGAGGTCGACGGGACCACCGTGGCGTCGTCGTTGACGCCGCAGCTGCTCGCCCAGGTCACCGACCCCGCCGGCGGCAAGGTCCGGGCCGAATTCGAACTCGAACACGACCCCGCCGACACCGAGCACGGGACGGGCTCGATCTGGACCGGTGCGGTCGACGACGTCGACTCCGGCGCCCAGGCCACCGTGACCGTGCCGGATGGGAAACTATCGGATGGGTGGAAGGTCCGCTGGCGGGCCCGCGCGCTCACCCCTGGCGGGAC
>NZ_JBHMQT010000060.1:0-626 GCF_042435035.1 Sphaerimonospora cavernae | reverse complement strand
TACCTGTGGGGTGGACACTTCTGGTCCGGGTCCTACTTCGCCGGAAGCGTGGGCGGCGCACCACTCACGGTCCTCACGCAGTACATCGAACAGCAGAAACGACCCGTGTGAGCTGACCTGCTCACAGCCACGGAAGGCCAGGGCACGCTCGCGCCCTAAGCGGGATCAGCTCCGGGTCAGCACCCACTCACCCTTCTGGTCGGCGAATCCGCTGTTCAACGCGAACTGGAACTTCGCCGGCTTGACGTTCACGGGGAGTTCGAACACCAGAACCCCCTTCCGCATGTCACCGCTGGCTACCGAAACGCTGCCCCTGAAATCGACTCCCTCTCGGACGTCGCCGAATGTGGGGCGGTACTGCTGACCCTGGTCGTCGATCAGTTTTGCCCCGTTGGAGGGGCTGTCGTCATAGACAGCCCGGCCCTTGTTCTCGAGGCGGAGTTCGATGGCCACAAAGCGATTACCTGCCTCGGGCTTGCTGAACTCGTTCGCGGGTGTGGCTCTGTCAAAGACCTTGGCGACGGTCACGTTCACCCGCAGGCCCGGGTCTCTTCCGTGCAGGGTGAGGGTAAACAATCAGCGGATACGCGCGGTGCTTTCATGTGATAGCGGATAGTGACCGCCTC
>NZ_JBHMQT010000059.1:0-239512 GCF_042435035.1 Sphaerimonospora cavernae | reverse complement strand
GCGACTTCAGCTCGCCGTAGGTGGCGCGACCGGTGGGCGTGATCAGCGCGGTGCGGTCGTCGGCGTTGCGGTCCAGGAAATAGGAAGCGATGTTGAAGTCGCCGGGTAGGTCGCAGGGGCGCATCGGGTTCGCGTCGGTCCCGGCCGCCGGCCTCTCCTCGGGCAGTCCCCGACCAGTCTGCACTCCGTAGCGGCTCACGATCCCTCCTCGAAACGACGCGCCTGATTTAGTGCATTCTGGTCCGGCGGTTCCCGCCGTGCATCTCAGAAAATGCTGTTTCCTACCCGGTTCACGTCGCCCTCTCGAGTTCTGATTCTTCTGGGTTGCCGTATTCGAACCGGTGGCGCGCGGTCGCTTGTCGGGGATCCGTCCGCGCCATTAGCTTGATCGAAAGAGATGTCCGACCCGAACCGCAGGGGCGGCTTTTCTCGATGAGGTGACCGAGCTTTGACCACGGACCCGTCGACGACCGCTGACCCGTCGACCACGTTGACGTACTCCTCCTATCTCGCTCTGGACGAGATCCTGGCTGCGCAGAGACCGAGATCCGCGGAGGACGACGAGCTGCTGTTCATCGTCGTGCATCAGGTACACGAGCTCTGGTTCAAGGAGCTGCTGCACGAGCTGGCCAAGCTGCAGCGCGAGCTGTGCGGCGGAGAGTCGGTCCCCGCGCTGCGCACGCTCCACCGGTGCCTGACCGTTCTCGAGGTCATCTCGGCCGAGATCGACGTGATCGAGACCATGACCCCCTACCAGTTCTCCGGTTTCCGTGCCCGGCTGGGCAACGCGAGCGGCTTCCAGTCCGCCCAGTTCCGGGAGATCGAGGCGGTGCTGGGCCGACGGGACAGCGGGATCCTGCGGGTCTTCAGGAGCGACCGCGAGCGCGGCCCGATCGAGGCGGCGATGAAACGGCCCTCCGTCTTCGACTCACTCCTGCGCTACCTGTCGGCGAAGGGCTATCCCGTCCCGCGCGACCTGCTCTACCGGGACGTCACCGAGCCGGCCGAGCCGTCGGAGGAACTGCGGACCGCGCTGCTGCTGGCCCGGAGCGACGATGGTTTCGCCGCACGCGTCTGCGAGCGCCTGCTGGCCCTGGACAAGGCGCTGCAGGACTGGCGCTACCGGCACATCAAGATGGTTGAGCGGATCATCGGCGCCAAGATCGGCACGGGGGGCTCTTCCGGCGCGAGCTACCTCTACCGCACGATCTCCGCTCCGATGTTCCCCGATCTGTGGGCGGCGTGGCGGCTTCCGTGACAGGCGTCCTGACCGCCGCCGCGCGGGTGCCGCGCCGATGCCGTACCCCAGCAATTCGCGAGATGCGGCGCGCGAACGCCGGGGTGAGCCTGATGTGGTCGGCGCAGGCCGGCCGGACGGACGGGATCGCGGGGACTCACGATGGAGGTCAGAGGTGGAGATAGGCCAGGGACCGCCGGCCCTCGGCACCGGGGAGCTTCTCGCGGAGATCGACGCGGCCGAGCGGGAACTCACGCGGGGTGACCGGCCGCCGGGGGTGGATCGTCCCGTGCCCGGCGGCGACGGGCCCGGCGACGACGAGGGGATGGCCCGCTTCGAGGCGCTGATCACCGCGGACGGCAAGATCGAGCCGAGGGACCGCATGCCGGACGCCTACCGCCGCGCCTTGGTCCGGCAGATCGCGCAGCACGCCCACTCCGAGATCATGGGCATGCAGCCGGAGGCCGGCTGGATCAGCCGGGCGCCGAGCCTTCACCGCAAGGCCGTCCTGATCGCGAAGGTCCAGGACGAGGCCGGGCACGGCCTGTACCTCTACTCCACGGCGGAGAGCCTGGGCGCGGAGCGCGAGTCGCTGCTCGACGAGCTGCACGCCGGGCGCCAGAAGTACCTGTCCTTCATCAACTATCCGGCGGTCACCTGGGCGGACGTCGGGGCGATCGCGTGGCTGACCGACGGCGCCGCCGTCGTCAACCAGGTGTCGCTCTGCCGCACCTCCTACGGCCCCTACGCCCGGGCGCTGGTGCGCATCTGCAGGGAGGAGTCCTTCCATCACCGGCAGGGCTTCGACCTGCTGTACACCCTGTCCCGGGGCACCCCGGCCCAGCGGTCGATGCTGCAGGACGCGGTCGGCCGCTGGTGGTACCCGGCGCTGGCCATGTTCGGCCCGCCGAACGACAGGTCCACCCACTCCGGCCAGTCGCTGGCGTGGCGGATCAAGCGAGCCACCAACGACGAGCTACGCCAGAGATTCGTCGACATCTGCGTGCCCCAGGCCGAGATTCTCAAGGTCGCGCTGCCGGATCCCGCGCTGCGCTGGAACGACGAGCGAGGGCACTACGACTTCACTCCTCCCGACTTCGCCGAGCTGGAACGGGTGGTCGCCGGATACGGCGCGTGCAACCGCCAGCGCCTGGCCCACCGCCGCCGCGCCCACCGCGAGGGCGGCTGGGTGCGGGCGGCCGCCGCCGCCTACGCCGCGAAGCACGCCGGAGCGACACAGGAGCCCCAGGAAACACAGGAAACACAGGAACCCGGGGAGATGCGGGAACCCGGCCGGATGGACGGGCGGCCGGACTGGCCGCTGTGGGAGGTGTTCGTACGGCCACGCCGAGGGTTCGGCCACACGCACGCGGGCAGCCTGCACGCGCCGGACGCCGCGATGGCGCTGCGCAACGCCCGTGACCTCTACACCCGCCGCGGCGAGGGAGTCTCCATCTGGGTCACACCGGCTGCCGGGATAACCGCGTCGAGTCCCGACGAGAAGGACGCCTTCTTCGACCCGGCCATCGGCAAGATCTACCGGCATCCGTCGTTCTTCGAGCTGCCCGAGGGGGTCGAGCACCTGTGAAGGTTCACGACACGGCGGAACGGGCGGACAGCCGTTTCGATTACCTGCTCGGGCTTGGTGACGACGCCCTCATCGCCGCCCAGCGGACCGCGGAGTGGTGTGCAAGAGCACCGCAGATCGAGGAGGACGTCGCGCTGGCGAACATCGCGCTGGACCTGCTCGGCCAGGCCCGTGAGCTGCTGTCGTACGCGGGCGAGGTGGAGGGCCGCGGCAGGGACGAGGACGCGCTGGCCTTCGGCCGCGACGAGCACGAGTTCCGCAACGTCCAGCTCGTCGAGCTGCCCGACGGGGACTTCGCGACGGCCATCGCCAAGATGCTGTTCTTCGGCGTCTATCAGCGCCTGCTGTACTCCGCGCTGTCCGAGGCCGACGACCGGAGGCTGGCCGGGATCGCCGCCAAGGCGGCCAAGGAGACGGCCTACCACGTCGATCACGCCGTCACGTGGACGCTGCGGCTGGGCGACGGCACCGCCGAGTCCCACCGCCGCATGCGGACCGCCGTCGAACAGGTGTGGCCCTTCACCCACGAGCTGTTCGAACCGGCCGGCCCGGTCTCCGTCGGCGTCGACCCGGGCGTGCTGCGCGCGCCCTGGACCCGCCTGATCGAACAGGTGCTCGCCCGGGCGACGCTGCGCCGGCCCGACGACGACTGGAGGCCGACGGGCGGACGCCGCGGCCTGCACACCGAGGCGTTCGGCCGCCTGCTCGCCGAGATGCAGTACCTCTACCGGGCGCACCCGGGAGCCCGCTGGTGATCGAGCGAGTGCGAGCCGCCGTCTCCGAGGTGCGCGATCCCGAGATCCGCGTGCTGTCCATCCAGGAACTCGGGATCCTGCGCGAGGTCCGGGCGGGTGACGACGGCCGTGTCGTCGTCACCGTCACCCCCACCTATCTCGGCTGCCCGGCGATGGACGTCATCCGTGCCGAGATCGAGGCCGCCGCGCGGGCGGCGGGCTGCACCGAGATCGAGATCGTCACCTGCCTGACGCCGCCCTGGACCACGGACTGGCTGAGCGAGACGGCACGGGCGAAGCTGGCCGCCGCCGGTATGGCCCCGCCGGGGCCGGTCGGCACACCGCCCTCCGGGCGGACGCTGCCTCTGATCCCGCTCTCGCCCGGTCCCCGCCGGTGCCCGCGCTGCGGCTCCGCCGACACGACCGAGATCGCCCGAGCCGGCTCGACCGCCTGCAAGGCACTGTGGCGCTGCGACGCGTGCCGGCAGCCCTTCGACCTCATGAAGGAACACTGATGTCGCTCACGACCAGCGTCCGGCCCCGGGCACGGCTGCGTTTCCACCCCCTGACCGTCGCCGCCGTCGAGCCCTTGGCGGCGGACGGCAGCGCGGTGGCCGTGACCTTCCGGGTCCCGGACGCGCTGCGCGCCGAGTTCGCCTTCGCTCCCGGCCAGCACGTCACCGTGCGGGCGAGCGTGGACGGGTCCGCCGTCCGGCGTTCCTACTCGCTGTGCTCCTCCCCGGAGGAGCTGGAACGCGGCGGCACACTGCGGATCGGGATCCGGGCCGTGCCCGGCGGCGTGTTCTCCGCCTACGCCTGCGGCGCCCTCACCGCCGGCGACACGCTCGACGTGCTGCCTCCCGTGGGGAGCTTCGGCACCCGCTTCGACCCGTCGCGCAGCCGCCGGTACGGTGCGATCGCCGCGGGCTCCGGCATCACTCCCGTCCTGTCCCTCGCCCGGGCGGCCCTGTCCATCGAGCGCGCCAGCACGTTCACCCTCCTGTACGGCAACCGCACGGTGGAGTCGACGATGTTCGCCGAGGAACTCGCCGACCTCAAGGACCGCCATCCGCGGCGCCTGCACCTGTTGTACGCCTTCTCCCGGGAGAATCCCCGGCTGGGCCTGGCCGGGGGGCGGCTCGACCGGGCCACTCTGGCGGACGTCCTCGCACGTGTCCTGGCACCGGCGCCGATGGACGAGTGGTTCCTCTGCGGACCGGCCGGGCTGGTGCGCGACTCACGGCTGGCCCTCGTCGCGCACGGCGTCGCCGACTCGGCCGTGCGCGTCGAGCTCTTCGGCGCCGGTGACGGCGATCCCGGCGAACGGGTCTCCCTCGGCGGCGGCCCGTCCCCCGTTCCCGAGGGCGAGGCCCGGCGTCTGCGGGTTCTCCTGGACGGCCGCACCACCGTGGTGCGGGTGCGGGACGACCGGACGATCCTCGACGCCGCCTTGACGGTCCGGCCCGAGCTGCCCTATTCCTGCAGGAACGGCGTGTGCGGGACGTGCCGTGCCCGGGTGGTGGACGGCCAGGTGAGCATGTCGGGCGGCTGGGCGCTGTCCGCGGAGGAGCTGGCCTCCGGCTACGTGCTCACCTGCCGTTCCGTCCCCGCCGGTGAGTGTGTGACGGTCGACTTCGACGCCCTCTGAGGGGGCGGGTCAGTCGCCCAGCAGGGTCGGCACCAGGTCGGCGACGCCGCGCCTGCCGCCGGTGGCGCCGTCCGGGGCGGGCGCGCCGTAGGTGACCTCGACGCCACGCTCGCGCGCGGCACGCACGATGCCGGGGACCGCGCGCTCGGCGAGCGCGGCGATGGTCATCGCGGGGTTGACGGTCAGCGCCCCCGGTACGGCGGAGCCGTCGGTGACGAAGATGCCGGGATGGCCGCGCAGTTCGTGCCGGTCGTCGAGGGCCGACGTCGCCGGGTCGTCGCCGATGCGGCAGGAGGCCAGCGGGTGCACCGTGTACGCCCCGACCACATCATTGGTCCAGGCCGTCACCGTGGCCAGTCCGTCGCGCTCCAGGATGTCCTTCACGTCGGCGTCGGCCATCGCCCAGGCGCGCAGCGTGTTCTCCGTCGGCCGGTACCTGAGGCGGCCGACGCCGAGCATCTGCTGCGAGATCCGGTCCGCGTTGCCGGCCGCGGGGGGCGGGCCGAAGACGCCCTCGTTGTCGTCCTCGATCATCTGGAAGATGATGAGCCACGACTGCCAGCGCTCGAGCATCTCCTTCTTCTTCACGCCGAACCAGGTCGGGCCGGCCGTGTCCGCGACCTGGGCGAGGATGGTGCCGAGGCCGGGCGGGAAGTAGAGCTGCTCCAGCGAGTAGCGGGTGTACTCGGGCAGTGAGCCGTCGAGCCGGTCCCAGTTCGCCACCGTGGGGCCCTTGCCGATCTGGTTGGCGGCGTAGGCCAGGCCGTCCTCACGGGTCAGGCCGAGCACCTCGCGCACCCGGTCCTCGTTGAGGACCGCGGTGTTGAGCCGCTCCCCGTTGCCGGAGAAGTAGCGGCCGACGGCGTGCGGCATCGGGCCCAGCTCCGCCTCGCTGCGCTGCAGGATGACCGGCGTGGCGCCCGCGCCCGCCGAGAGAATGACGATCTTGGCGTCGATCGTCCCGCTCCCGGCACGGATCCGGTAGTCCTCGGCATCGATGAGGTCGTAGTGCACGCGGTAGGAGCCGTCGTCATTCCTGGAGATGCGCTGCACCTCGTGCAGCGGCCGGATCTGGGCACCGTGGGCGAGGGCCCCGGGCAGGTAGTTGAGCAGCAGCGACTGCTTGGCGTCGAAGCGGCATCCGGCCATCATCCAGTTGCAGTTCGTGCACCTGCCGCGGTCGATGGCCGCCGGGACCGGGTTGGCCGTACGACCGGCGTGATGGCAGGCGGCGGCCCACAGCCCGCCGGCGTAGGTGACGTCGCCCCAGTCCTGCTTGGTGATGTCTATGGTCTCCGCGACCCGGTCGTACCAGGGTTCGAGCGTGTCACGGCTGAGGGAGACCGGCCACATCCGCCGGCCGATGCCGCCACGGCGCTCGAACACGAAGCGGGGCGCGCGGGGCATCGCGGCGAAGTAGACGACGCTGCCCCCGCCCACGCAGTTGCCGCCGAGCACGCTCATGCCGTCGCCGGCCACGAAGTCGAAGATCCTGGTGTACGACGATCCGAGCTTGAAGTCGTGCTCGAACTCCTCGTTCTTCAGCCACGGCCCGCGTTCGAGCACGACGACCCGGGCCCCGCCGGCGGCGAGGTGGTAGGCGGTGATCGAGCCGCCGAAACCGCTTCCGACCACGAGGACGTCCGTACGTTCCGTGCTGCTCATGCGGGGCTCCCTGAGGGGGTCGTGTCGGGGTGCGTACGGGCCAGCGGCCGGCCGTACGAGAACGCGGGGAAGCGCCATAGACCGTCCGGTCCGGGCCTGGTGATGCCCATCGCCGTCAGGCCGGGATGCCCGGCCGCGATCGCGTCCGAGGTGTGCATGTGGGCGGCGGAGTCGAAGGCCATGTTGCTGAACAGGGTGAGCAGGACCCAGAACTCCTTCTCCGGGTGATCGGGTGAGACGAGCCTGCGCACCAGGGCGGTCCGGTCCTCGAAGGAGAGTGCGACGAACGGCGGCACCGCCGCGTCGAGCGCCAGGCCGTGCTCGCCGGCGTACGACTCGGCGTGGTCGTTCAGCAGGCGCGCGTAGTCGTCCAGTCCCCCGGTCACCCCGGTGGCGTCCCACTCCAGCAGTTCGATCGCGCCGGCCGCCACCGCACCGCCGCCCGGAGCGGCACCGGCGATCGCCCGATCGCCGGGGAACCGCTTCTCGCCGGGGACGATCGTGTCCGCGAACGCCTCCAGCGTCATCGTCCTGATCTGCTCTTCGGCCGAGCTTCGCTGCATGGGTGTCCCCTCGTGTCTCAGTTCGGCTCAGATCCACTACATAGTCGGTGCGCCCTCGCGCCCGACGCATCTTTCGGGTTGCCGTCGTCGGCGAGGGCCGAGCGGAGCGCGGCCAGTGCGCGGACGGTCTGGCTGCGTACGGTCGAACCCTCGCTCCCCATCGCGCCCGCCGTCTCCTCGACGCTGCGGTCCTCCAGGTAGCGGAGGACGACGGCGGCCCGCTGCCGCGGCCCGAGTGCGGCCAGCGCGTTCATCAGGAGCATCCGGTCGACCACGCGGGCGTACGGGTCCGGCGAGGGCCCCGGCTCGGGCGGCCGCTCGTGGAGGACCTCGCGCGACCACCGGTGCGACCTTCGATCACTGCTGATCAGCCGGACCAGGATGGTCCGGGCGTAACCGGCTATTCGATCGCGCCGTTCCAGCGTGTCCCAGTGCCGGTGGATCGCGATCAGCGTCCGCTGCACGAGGTCCTCGGCCTCGTGCCAGTCGTCGGAAAGCCGGAAGGCGGCCCGTCGCAGTGCCGGCCGGACCTCCCGCACATAGCGCGAGAACTCGTCTTCGCGAGCCTCGGCCATCTCCGCTCACACTCCAAAGTCCAGGGAACCTCGGGCACTTGACCGTGTTGTCAACACATTCAGAATTGGTTCAGCCCATCTGGAGTCACAACCCCTACAGACAGCCCTTATCCCAAGTCAGGGGTGCCCCCCGCGCATTCGGCGCACCTACGATCCTCCTGGCGGCCTTCTGCTCAGGCGGATGCTCCCGGCGTGACCCGACGGCTTCCGAAATATTTCCGGAGAAATTCGCGCCACCCGTGCAGCGTTCCGGCCGACTCGGAACGTGTAAATAGCGGAAAAGGCCGGCCGGTCGGCTCCGCGGAATTATGACGGCGTCGGCGTCACCGGCCGCCGCCGCACACGAGGGGAAACACGCACGGCAACCATCCGGCGACTTCATATTCAGAAGCTGATCGAGCGTGAATTGACATGGCACTTCCGGAGAACGGGAGGAGTAATGGACGATGTCATCACCGCAGCGGTTCTGCGGGTCGTCGAGAGCATGCAGGAGAACTTCGGGGAGCCGCTTACCATCGATGACATGGCCCGTACCGCGATGTTCAGCAAGTTTCATTTCTCCCGGGTCTTCCAGCGGGTCACCGGGCTGTCCCCCGGCCGGTTCCTGTCGGCCGTACGGCTGCGCGAGGCCAAGCGCCTGCTGACCTCGACCACGCTGACCGTCACCGACATCAGCCACCGGGTCGGCTACTCCAGCGTCGGCACCTTCAGCTCCCGGTTCACCGGCAGCGTCGGCCTTTCCCCCAGCAGATACCGCCGGTTGGACAGCCTCACCCCGCCGGACCGCACCGGTGCTCCGGCGGCCGCCGCGACGATCGTGCGCGGGCACATCTCCTCACCGCTCGCCGACCGGCCCGTCTTCGCGGGCCTGTTCCCCGACAGCATCCTGGAGGGCTGGCCGGTCAGATACACCGTCATCCCCCGGCCCGGGCCGTACGTACTGGAGGACGTGCCGGAGGGCAGGTGGCACCTGATCGCGCAGTCCGCCGCAGCGGGTCTCGAGGACGCCATCGACCTCCCGGCCCGCGGCGACGAAAGCCTGTGCATCGGGCGGCACGGGCCGATAACGGTCCAGCCGGGGGCCGGCCGGACCGCTGTCACCGACCTCGAGCTCAGACCGATGAGCGTGCTCGACCCGCCGGTGCTGCTCGCGCTGCGCGAGGTGGTGGCGGCCGAGCTGGCCCGCGTCTGACACTCCCCCCTTCCCGGACCGGCGCCGACCCGCGCCGGCCGGCCCCTACCAGATCACACGACGACGCTCCGGGCCGCGTGCACGGTCATCGGCAGTCCTCCGCGCACCCGGAGCGACAGCATCGCCTCCGGGACCGGCACGTGGCCGGGCACCCCGGCGAGCCGCAGATCCCGGGCGACCATCGCGGTCACGAACGCGGCCTCCATCATCCCCAGATGGCTGCCTACGCAGAATCGGGGGCCGGCGCCGAACGGGATGTACGCGTACCGGGGGCGGCCCGCCGGCGCATCTGGGTCGAACCGTTCTGGGGCGAACCGGTCGGGATCGTCCCAGAACACCGGGTGCCGGTGCAGCGTATATGGGCTGATGAGGACGTCGGAGCCGGCGGGAACATGGTAACCGCCCACCTCGTCATCGCGCAGTGCCCGCCGGGGCAGCATCCACACGGGCGGGTAGAGGCGCATGGCCTCCTCGATGACCATGGCCGTGTAGCGCAGCCGGGGAAGGTCCTCATAGGCGGGCAGCCTGTCGCCGAGCACCTCGACGGCCTCGGCGTGCAGCCGCTCCCGCACCTCCGGGTGCCGGTCCACCAGATGGAAGGTCCACGACAGCGTGCTCGCCGTCGTCTCGTGCCCGGCAAGCAGCAGCGTGACCAGTTCGTCGCGCATCCGCCGCCGGCCGACTCCGGGGTCGGCCTCCTGCCGGGTCGAGGCGATCAGGCGGGACACGACGTCGTCGCCCTCACCCCTGCGCAGCCGGTCGGCCATCAGATGGTCGACGACGTGCTGCAGGTATCCGCGGGCCCGGCGGAACCTGAGCTGCCTGCGCAGCGGAACCCACATCGGCACCATGCCGAGCGTCACCATCTCGAACATGGCCTGATCCTGGACCGCCTCGAAGGAGTGGCCGATCGAGCCGAAGGCCCCGAGGTCGGCGTCGAGGAGGGTACGGCCGAGCACGCCGAGGCTGAGCCCCGTCATCTCCCTGGCCACGTCGACCGGCGCGGCTCCGACCCGTGCACGCAGACGGTCCACGAGCTTGGCCGCCTCCTCGGCGATGACGGTGTCCTGGCGGGCGATCCGCTTGTTCTGGAAGACCGGCTGGATCATCCGCCGCTGCTTGCGCCACAGCTCGCCCTCGCTGGTCAGCAGCCCGTCCCCGATGGCGCGCCGCGCCTGGACCAGGCCGATGCCCTTGTGGTAGTTGGCGCTGTTGTCGGCCAGCACGTGCTTGGCGTGCTCGGGATGGTTGAAGAAGTAGAGGGTCTTGGGGCCGATGGACAGCCGGACCGCGTCGCCGTACGTCGCGGCCAGCGACATCAGCCCCAGCCGGTCCCGCACCAGCATGCGGTAGAGTGCGGGGCCGGCCGAGCGCGGCGGGCCCGGGGGCACCCGGAGGTTCGGGACGGCCCGCCGGGCGCTCACGCCGTCACCTCGATCCGGTCGGGGGTGATCTGGCGGAACCTGCTCTGGAAGACCAGCAGCGCGTCGCGGTCCGGCCGATGATCGAAGCTGAGCACCTTGCCGAGGAAGATCGTGTGGTCGCCCCCGTCGTAGGTGCGCCACAGTTCACACTCGAAGTGGGCCAGCGCCCCGCTCAGCAGCGGGGCGTCGGTCAGCGGGCCCGGCAGCCAGTCGAGGTGATCGAACTGGGCGGCGCCCAGCGTCCGCGACCGGTCCGCGAAATGCCTGGCCTCGGTCTCCTGGTCGGAGGCCAGCACATTCACCCCGAAACAGTTGGTGACGGTCAGGCAGCTGTGCATGACCGCGCAACGGGCGACACAGACCAGCACGAGCGCCGGATCGAGGGAGACCGAGGTGAAGGAGTTCGCCGTCATGGCATGCGGGACGGTGCCGCCCGTCGTCACCACGGTGACGCCGGTAGCGAACGCCCCGAACGCCCGGCGCAGGGACTTCGGGTCCAAGGGGATGGAGTCGGGTACGTTCACGCTGACCTCCTGGCTCACTGTCTGGATCCGCGCCTACAGCGCGTACGGTTCGAGCGCCTTCACCAGCGATTCCGGAACCATGGCGGGAGCCGTACGGGTGTTCGGCCCCCGCATGCACGCCACCCGCTGCCTGCCGCGGGCGACGAGGGTCTCGGTCGCGCTGCCTTCGCCGTCGGCCCGGTCGATCCGCACGTAGTCGAATCTGAACTCGAGCTGGGTCTGAGTGAGATCGACCAGGCGCATCCGGATCGACAGCTCGTCGAAGGCGGTGATCTCGGCGAAGAACTCGCAGTCGACCTTCAGCGTGAACAGCTTCAGGTCGTCCTGCAGCTCCGCCAGCACCTCCGGCGCCCGCTGTTTGAGGAACATCTCCCGGCAGCGTCCCTGCCACCGCAGATAGTTGACGTAGTACACGTTGCCGACGAGGTTGGTCTCCTCGAAGCCCACCGTGTGCAGGTATTCGAAGTAATCCGCCATCCGTTACCGCCGCCCTTCCGTCAGGACCGCGAACACCACCGAATCGGTGACGCCACGTAGCGTCGTGACGAGTGTCGCTATTCGCAGATCGCCGGACTCGAACACCGCCCATGCCTCCCGCTGCCGGACCGGCGAGGTGAGGGGGGACTCCGGAGAAAGGCCGGCCGCTCGCAGGCACTCGGCCACGGCCGACAGCCTGGCTTCCTCGGCCGGGCGTCCTTCCGCCGGGACGACCGCACAGCCCAGGGAGCCGGCGACGCACAGGGTGACCCCCGCTCCGTGGCTTACCGAGAGCGTCTTGTCGCCGCCGGAGGGACCGCCCGGTGTCGAGTAGCCCGGTGTCGAATAGCCCAGTGCCCGGGCCACCGCCACCGCCGTCCCCTCCTGCTCCGCAGTGGGCTCGTCCTGCCCGGCCGCCGGCTCGACCGCGACCGCCACCCGGGCGCCCACGAGGTCCTCCAGCGTCCGCTCGATGTAGGGGCCGAGCAGCGGAGCCGCCCAAGGTCCGCCGCCGTCCTTCTTGCGCACGGCCTGCAGGTGCAGGCCCTCCCACCGCTCCACGACCTGTCCGTCATGGTCGCGCACCGCGATGTCGTAGACGTAGGTGTCGCCGTCGCGTGAGCGTTCCGCGGCGCAGTAGCGCAGCTCCCCGTCCTGGCGTAGACCGGGGTGCGCCGGGACCTGGTGCAGGCGGTCGATCCTGGTGGGCAGCAGCGTGGCGTCGGGCACACAGACCTGGTTGCCGTGCATCAGCGCGTCCCGCATGCCCGGGTCGCCGAGCATCAGTTCGCCGGGGAGGAACGGGGCGAACCAGTTCGCGGGTTCCGCGACGGCCACGTCCACGTCGACGTGGCGGGCCGCGGCCCGGTGATAGCGGCGCAGGCGGTGGAAGCGCTCGCCCTGGAACAGCACGTCGCCGTACAGCTCGGCGGCCGGGTCGAGCGGCACCGGCGGCAGCCCCGGGCCGATCTGGTCCGGCGGCCCGTCCGGCACCGGTTCGGCGCCGAACCGTACCCGTGCCCGGAAGTGCTCCACCCCGAAACCGGTCTCCGCGCTGCGGATGGCGACGTGCGCGACCTCGTCGCCGGTGACGGTCGCGGCCACCCGGATGATCGTGCTGCCGCCCGGCGGCACGATGATCGGCCGCAGGAACTCGGCTTCCTCGATCACCGTCACGTCGTCCCGCCCGGCCGCGGCGGCGGCCACCTGCGCCATCGCCTCCATCCCGAACACGGCGGGGAAGAGCAGGTTGCCGTCGAGGAGGTGGTCGGCGAGATAGAGGTCGGTGCCGGCGTTCATCTCGACCTCGGTGACGAGCTCGACGCCGTGGTAGTGGATCAGCGGCTTGCCGACGAACCGCCGCATTGGGAGCGCGGGCAGGTCGCGCCGTACGGTGCCGATGCCCTCGGTCCGTCCGCTGATCACCACGACGGCCGGGGCGTCGGGGTCGGCGACCAGCCGCCGCATGATCTCCACGCCCTGCTCGGGGGAGATCGGCGCCACACCCTGCCGGGCCAGACCGTCCACGACCGACAGCCGCTCGCCCATCCCGACATCGGACCAGACCGACCACTCCATGCAGAGGGTGCGGCAGTCGGGGTGCCGTGCGGCGAATTCGCTCGTGAGGTCGGCCAGCCACTCGTTCGCCGTGGCGTAGTGCGCCTCGCCGTGCAGCCCCGCCCGGCCGATGATGCTGCCGAAGGTCACCAGAAGACGCAGCCCGCCGGGTTCGACGGCGTCGAGCACGTTGCGCAGACCGTCGATCTTGGGGGCGAAGGTCCGCCGGAAGGCCGCCGGGTCGAGGACCGCCAGCCCGCCGGGCTCGTTGCGACCGGCGCCGTGGAGCACCGCGGTGACCGGCCCGAGCGCCGCCTCGGCCGTGGCGACCGCCCGCCGCACCTGACCGCCGTCGGTGACGTCGGCGCGGGCGTAGTGCACGGCCACCCCGGCGTCCGCCATCCGGCGGAGGTTGGCCGCCAACTCGGCGTCCTGGGCGGGGTCGGAACGGCCGAGCACGGCCAGCCGGGCGCCGGTGTCGACGGCCACCGCGAGCGCGCACTCGGCGGTGATCCCCTTACCTCCGCCGGTCACCAACAGCACGTCGGACGTGCCGAGCGGCGACCGGGTGCGGGCGGGCCGCACCGGCATCGCCCGGAGCGTCGGCACCCGCCGCAGCCCGGCCACGTCGTAGTGCACCTCGCTGAAGCCGGTTGTCGCGGCCACCTCCGCCGCCACCCACGCGGCCGCCCGCTCGGCCTCGGGAAGGGCAGGCGGGTCGGGCACGTGGACGACGGTGGTGCGCACGTGCGGCGCCTCCAGGTGGAGGGTCTTGGCCAGCCCGGCCGCGCCCCGGCCGTGCTGGACCAGGACGAAGCGGGTGCCGGGCGGACCGGCCAGGGCCGCCTTCGCCCCGGCCAGCGTCTGCTCCAGGTGTTCCTCCCGGCAGTCCGGCGGAAGGCACACCAGGACACCGGAGCCCGTCTTCCCGCGTTCCAGTGCCAGGCGCAGCGGCTCGGCGAGGGCCGATCCCCCGGGAGCGTGCACCTGCCAGGTCCCGTCCGTCTCGGGTACGGCCCTGGCCGGCCTCGGCAGCTCGTCGAGGTCCACGGAGAACGGCCGGGCCCAGGAGCCGGCTCCGGCCACCGCCGACGCGGCGGCGGAGGCCGGGCCGCCGCCGTCTTCGATCAGCTCGTCGAGCGCCTCGGCCAGTTCGCGCAGGCTGGCGGTGGCGAGGTTGGTCGGGGCCTGACCGGGGGGCACCCCGAGGCGCTGGGTCGCCTGATCGATGAGGTGCATGACCGTGACCGAGCTCAGATGCAGCTCGTCGAGTGGGCGGCTGTCCGGGCCGACCATCTCCAGCGGCAGCTCGGCGCGTTCGGCGGCGAGGCGTCGCAGCAGGTCGAGGCTGGACGCCTGCCCGTCCACCGGCGGTTCCTCGACGGGCGTCTCCGCGTCCCCCGCCACCATCGCGGCGGGCCGCCGGGCGGCGCCGGAGATCCGCACCTGCGGCGCCTGCTCGGCGGGGCTGGCGAAGAACTCGAACTCGGCGCCGATCTCGATCGGCCGCACGAGGCGGCCGTGGAAGAGCTCATCGTGGAGGATCGGGACGCCGATCACGTAGGCGGCGCCGACCACCCCCAGCGCCCCGGCCAGTGACTCGTCGTCGGTGTTCAGTGCGACGGCGGGCACCTCGGTGGCCGCCGCGGCCAGGCCGCTGAGCACCCGGCCCGGGCCGACCTCGACGAACAGGTCGGTGTCCTTGGCCGCCAGCGCGACCGCCTGGGTGAACCGCACCGGATCGGTGATCTGGCGGCGCAGCAGGGCCGGGACGTCGGTGTCCCGGTCCAGTTCCGCGCCGGTCACGGTGGAGATGACCCGGCGCTCCATCGGAGCGAGAGACTCGCCGTCGAGCCGCGCGCCGAAGGCCTCGGCCGCCGGGGCGACCAGCGGGGAGTGGAAGGCGTGGGACACCGCCAGCGGGGTCCAGGTCAGCCCGGCGTCGACCGCCCTGTGGCCGACCGCCTCGACCGCGTCGACCGGCCCGGACACGACGGTCTGGTCGGGACCGTTGTAGCCGGCGATCACCACGGGTAGGCCGGTCAGCAGCTCGGCCACCGCGTCCGGCGCCGCCCTGACGCCGGCCATGGTGCCGGAGGCGCTGAGCTCGGCCATGGCGCGGCCGCGCTCGGACGCCAGGCGCAGCACCGCCTCCTCTTCGAACACACCGGCCCAGTGCAGGGCCGACAGCTCGCCCAGGCTGTGGCCCACGGCGGCGTCGGCCTCCACGCCGAGCAGCGACAGCGCGCGCAGACCCGCCAGCGCCCCCGTGACGATGCGGGGCTGAGCGACCTGCGTGGCCACCATGTCGCCGGACGTGGGCAGCGCCGCCCCGGCGTAGATCTCCTCCACTTCGGTGAAGCGCCGTCGCAGCGCGCCACCCCCGGTGCCGCGGCCGGAGCCCTGGCCGGGGAAGAGGTAGCAGATCCGGCCCTGCTCCTCGGCACGGCCGAAGAACGCCCGGCCGTCGGGGGAGAACAGGCTCGTCTCGCCGCTTTCGATGGCGTTCAGCACCCGCTGGAGTTGCCGCTCCGCGTCCTCGGGAGAGGACACGACGACGGCCGCGCGGTACGGCTGGTCGCGTAGGTCGCGCTGCAGAACGGCCGCCAGGTCGGCGAGCTGGGCGTACGACAACCGCGGCGCGAACTCGGCGATCTCGGCGAGCCGCGCGTGCAGTGCCTCCGGCGAGGCGGCGTCGACCAGCAGCAGCTCCACGTCCTGCAGCGAGGAGGCCAGCATCCTGGTCCGGGACGGCGGCTGCGCGCGGCGCCGCGGCCCGCTGCGCTCCAGCACCACATGGGTGTTGATGCCGCCGAAGCCCATGGCCGTGACGCCGGCGCGTACCGGCCCGTCCGGCCACGGCTCGGCCTTGCGCAGTGCGCGCAGCGGCGCTTCCGCGGCGGTCAGCACCTGGTGCGGGTCGACGCAGCCGATGGCCGGCGGGAGCACCTGCTCGTGCACGGCCATCGCCGCCTTGATCAGACCGGCCACCCCGGCGGCCGCCTTGGCGTGCCCGATCATGCCTTTGATCGAAGTGACGGCGGCGGGCCGCGCCTCGGGATCGGCCGCGGCCCTGGACTGCGACAGCGCGGTGAGCTCGGTGGTGTCGCCGACCGCCGTGCCCGTGCCATGCCCCTCGAACAGGCCCACGGTCTCGATGCCGAACCCGGCCCGCTCGTAGGCCCGCCGCAGCGCGAGTCGGTAGCCGTTGACCTCGGGCCTGGTCATGCCGCCCCGGCCGTCGGAGGAGATGCCCCAGCCGGGGATGGTGGCATAGACCCGGCGGCCGGTCTCGATGGCCTCCCGCTCACGCATGAGCACGACCATCCCGCACCCCTCCCCCGGCCAGAAGCCGTTGGAGTGCCGGTCGTAGAGGCGCATCTCGCTCTTGGCCAGCGCGCCGGTCTTGGCGAACCCGATGATCTCGAACGGGTCGATCGACAGGTCGACACCGCCGGCGACGGCGACGTCGAGGTCGCCGTCGAGGATGGCCTTGCATGCGTTGGTGACCGACAGCAGCGACGAGGAGCAGGCTCCGTCGACCGTGAAACCGCCGCCGTTGAAATCGAAGTGGTTGCAGATCCGCCCTGCGATGGTGTTGGACAGGCCGCCGGCGAGGGTGTCCTCGTCGACGGGCGGGAAGGGACTCTTGTAGGTCGTCTCGAGGTCGTCGAGGAAAGCGGCCAGCCGCTCGTCGTCCCAGCCGTGTTCCTTGAGCGAGGACGCCACGGTGCGCCGGACGTACGGCCAGCGCAGCCGCATCACGTTGGCCCTGGTGAACTCACCGGTGAGAGTGTTGCCGACGACGACACCGGTACGCTCCCGGGGCAGCCCCTCCCCCTGCGGAAAACCCGCGTCAGCCAGCGCCCGGCCGGCGACGTCCAGCGCCAGCCAGTGGGTCAGATCGGTCGAGCGATAGGTGCTCCCTGCGATCTTGTAACCGATCCGGTCGAACTCGTAGCCCTCGATCACCGCGGCGGTGCGGGAGTAGAAGCGGTCCGGTATCGACGGATCGGGGTCCCAGTAGTCCTCCAGGCGCATCCGTACGTCCGGCAGACGACGGAAGGCGCGACGCCCGGCGAGAGCGTTCTCCCACAGCTCTCTCGGCGAGGCGGCGTCCGGGTAGACGCACGCCATGCCGACGATCGCGATCCTGCTCATACGGAAGCGACCTCTTTCTCCATGACCGGGACGTGTTCGGCCGCGGCGACGGCGACCGGAGCCGTGACCGCCGCTTCCGCGGCCGCCTGGGCCGCGGCGCGGGCGGCCGCCTCCCGCTGCTCACGGGCCTTGTTGACGAAGTGCAGCGCCCAGAAGAAGGCGCCGCGCACCGCGCAGACGGCCGCGGTGGCGAAGAAGATCGCGTACGCGATGTGCAACGCGGTGAGCAGGCCGTACACGAGCGCGACCCCGCCGCCGAACGCGATCTGGGAGGATGTCCGGGACGGGCTCGTCCCCGGGTCGGTGATCATGTAGTTGGTGAACAGCACGAAGGCGACGCCGGTCATCATGCCGAGGGCCGCGGGGATCGACGTGTCGAAGAAGACACCGCGCACGATCGCCTGCAGGGCGAAGACGCCGACCCAGGCCGCGATCAGCGGCATCCGGCCGGTGAGCTTGCCGTTCAGCATGCTCCCGCCGAGGATGATGAGCGCGGGGATCAGCCAGTCCACCCAGCCGTTCACGTACTCGGTGAAGTGGTACGGCGGGGCGATGCTGGCCCACGGGAAGAGCAGCAGGACGACCGCGATGCCGAAGTTCGACGGGTTCATGAAGTGGCGCAGCCTGCCCTTGACCGGCGCGCGCAGCACCCACTTGGCGCCGACCGCGACGACGACCCCGAAGACGAGCACGAGGATCTGGTCGTTGACGTAGATCAGCATGTTCATGGCGAGGCTGGTGATGTGCGCCGGATAGAGGAACTCCACCAGTCCGCGCGGCCCGTTGCCGAGGTAACGAGGTGCCCGGCCCTCCGCCCTGGCCCCGATGTGCTCCAGGCCGATCTCGGTGGTGTAGCCGACGGCGAGGGCGATGAGGGGCCACAGCCAGGGCTGCTCGAAACCGAGGAACACATAGCCGACGATGTTGAAGACCGAGATCGAGATCGCGAAGTTGCGTAGTGCGATCACCACTTTGGGGTCGCGCGGCGGCGCGCTGGGCTTGTTCTCAGACATGTCGATCACTTCTCCTTGGCCTGGTTGCCGAGCGTGATGGTGTGCCGGCCCGGAGTCAGAAGGAGGTCCTGGTCACGCACCTCACCGGTGCGGTCACGCCAGCGCAGGTGCGCCTGCACCGGCTCGACGACGCCGGCTCCGAGCCCGATGTGCACGTCGGTGCTGCGCCGGCCGGAGTGGCCGCTGCTCCCGTCGACCCGGCCGATCAGCGTGCGGCCGTCGGCGGTCGTCACGATCACCTGCGCCCCGGTGGCCGGCGAGCCGCTCTCCCGGAGCAGCCGCAGCGACAGGTAGGACCCGGGAGACGGGCTCTCGTTGTGGTAGAAGACCGGGTCGTCCCACTGCCTGGCGACCACGAAGTCCAGCCGGCCGTCGCCGTCGGCGTCCCCGGTCGCGATGCCGCGGGTCGGCACCGGTACGGCCAGGCCGAGCTCGGGAGCCAGGTCCACGTAGCGTCCGGCTGGTCCCTTGGCGAAGAAGTGCAGGGTCTGGTGGCCCGCGATGTCGTCGCCGGCCCGGACGTTCGGCCACGCGGTCGGGTGCCGTAGCAGGCCGTCGTTGGCCGTGGCCAGCTCCTGGAGCTGCGGCCAGCGGTCGGTCTGACCCTTCACGAAGCCGGTGGCCTGGACGATGGCGGGCTCACCGCTGTTGTCGAAGTCGTCGATCTTGACGTCCCAGCCCCAGCCCGACCATGCCGTACCGGCCGGTCCGCTCTCGTCCCGCCACGGCGCCTCGCCGGCGCGCAGCCTGGCCCGCAGGTCGGCCTGGTCCCTCGCTGTCGAGACGAAGTGGAAGTTGCTCTCCTCGATGCCCCACGACGTGGTGATGTTGCTGACGAACAGGTCGTACAGGCCGTCGTGGTTCAGGTCGCCGAAGTCGACGCCCATGCCCTTGAAGGAGTCGTGGCCGAGCGACTTCGACTTGGGGATCAGTGGGGTGCGCACGCCCTCGACGAGCGAGAACTTGATGTGACCGGGGCTGGAGCGGTTGTAGAGCAGCCGGTCCGGGCCGAAGTCGTTGGCCAGGTACAGCTCGGGGAGTTGGTCGCCGTCCAGGTCGAGCGCGGCGGCGCCGAGCTCCCAGCCCCTCGACACGTCCTCGGGCAGGACGTCATCGTGCCGCTGGAAGGAGACCGAGGGCGTGTCACCGGCGGTGGCCCCGGTCCAGCGGAAGAAATAGTCCTCGCCGCCGTTGAAGGCGGTGGACATGGAGTCGTTCATCTGCACGCCGCCGCTGACGGTGGGATCGAGCACCGGGCCGTCGGGGAAGTAGTTGCCGATGAAGATGTCGTCGTGCCCGTCGCCGTCGAAGTCGGCCACGGTCGCGGCGTTGGTGTTCCACTGCGGGCCGGTGTAGACGCCGTCGGTGGAGTTCGGCCCGGGCACCAGTTCGACCGGCTGGTAGGCCTCGGCGCTCAGCTTGGGCACCCCGGGCTTGGCCAGGTAGACGATCGGGGTACGCCCCCACATGTAGACGAGCAGGTCGAGCCGGCCGTCCTCGTTGAAGTCGCCGGGGACGCAGCCCATGGGGGCCATGTGGTCGTTCATCGGCAGCGTGCCCGGGTTCAGCGCGAACGGCTGGTACCGGCCGGAGCGCGCGTCGGGGACCGGCGTGACGACGACCTGGTCGATGCGGGTGTCGACGAGGCACAGGTCGTTGGCGAGCCCGTCGCCGTCGAGGTCGTTCATCGCGATCGCCGCGCCGACCGAGGAGATCCAGGCGTCGATGTGCGAGTAGTCCTTGTTGACCTCGCGGATCGACTGCTGGGCGTAACCGCCGGGCAGGGCGATGGACGTCGGCTTGAACGAGTACTTACCCGCCGTCTCCGCCGTCTCGGCGGCGGAGTACGACGGCAGGCGAGCGACCAGGAAGACGCTCGCGACCAGCACGAGGGCGACGACGCCCGCCAGCTGCCTGCGCAGCCGGCCAAGTATCGCGGTCACCGGGTAACACCTCCAAGGGATACGAACTCGTCGGCGACGTGCTGCCGCCAGACCTCATAGGCGGGGAGCTCCCCGCCCTGGACCGGCTCCCGCGGGCGGACCTGCTGGGTGACCCCGGCCGCCTGCTCGGCCGTCATGCCGCAGAAGATCTCGGCGGCCAGCGTGGTGTGCGGGACGAGCAGTCCCGCCCGCACTCTGGCCTCCGCTCCGAACGCGCAACCCTGCGCGATCTGGGACCGGTGGGCGCCGGCGTTCTCCCAGAACCTCCGCAGTTCGGCCTCGTCGGCGCCGCCCGCGTAGGTCGCCGCCAGCCCGGCGCCCGCGTACAGGTCCGGGTGCCGGTGCTCGGGGAAGGCCGCGATCAGGGACGCCGCCCGGTCCGCGTCGGTGCCGGCGACGAACCACAGGGCCCGCCCGATGCCCTGGTCGATCGCCCGGCCGGCGTAGGCCCGGTCGGCCGGGGATGCGGCGCCGCCGGACGGCCACGGGAAGGCCGGGTCCCGGTACTGGCGGTGCACGTACTGCTCGGTCCGGAAGTAGGCCTGATGGAATCCGTAACCGTCCAGCACCAGCCACCGCAGCAGCGGGTCGAGGGCATCGGCCCGGGGCCATCGGAATCTCGGCAGCCGGGCCATCGCCCAGCCGATGCCGACATAGACCATGTAGATGTGCCGGTCACCGCGGCCGGCGAGGAAGTCGTCGACCCTGCGCCCGCCCGGCAGCGGCAGCGCGTCGAGGACGGCCAGCGCCATGCCGGCGCCCTCGTAGGCGAAGCCCCGGAAGCGGCGCGGGACCCGCTCCAGGTGCTCCTCCGCCTCGGCCGGGGTCCGCGCCTGTACGGCATGGCCGTACCCGGTGAGAAAAGTGGCGCCGACCGTCTCCAGCAGATCTCTGGCCTCCGGGCTCTTCACATGGAAACCGCGGGTCGCGAGCTTCGTCTCCGAAATGTCGGGCGTCAGGATCCTGCGTCTCAGCGTCCGAAGAAAACTCGTCAACTACCTCTACCGTCCTTCCGATCGGCACTTTTCTCGGAAATAGCGTAGATATCACCGATCACAAACATAGGAATGTCATCCGGGGCGGCCGATTTGATTCGCCAATTCGAAACGGGCGCGCACCCGGGTCCGCCACAGTTCGTATGGGGGAACCGGGCCGGGCGCGGTGGGCTCAACGGCGGTGTCGTCGGCGAGCGCGACGGCGTCGCGTACGGAAAGGCCCGCCAGGGCGGAGGCGGCGACCTCGGTGTGGGGCGGCACGAAGCCGGCGTAGTCCCTGGCCTTGGCGGCGAACACCGCCCCCTGGGCCAGTTCGGCGTGATGCTCCCCGGCCGTACGGCGCAGCGTCGCGAGCGCGTCGGCTCCGCACCCGCCGGCGAAGACGGCGGCCAGGCCCACCCCGCTCCACAGGTCCGCCTGCCGATGGCTCGCGAAGCGCCCCACCGCGGTGGCGACGTCGGCCGCCCGCGCGCCGTGGATGAACCACAGCGCCCGGCCGATGCCCTGGTCCACGGCCCGGGTGAAGTACCCGGGCGAGCCCTCCCACGGGTACGGCTCGGGCACCCGCTGCTCGTCGACCCATCGCCGGGTGTCGAAGTAGGCGCGGTCGAAGCCGTACCCGTCGACCGCCAGCCAGCTCATCGTGGGGTGGTAGGCCGAGCCGCTCAGGTCGGGCATCACCTTGCGCCACAGCGGCCGGGGCAGCCGGGCCATGGCGAACCCGATGCCGATGTAGGTGAGAAAGATGTGCGGCCGCCCCGGCCCGAGCAACAGGTCGCGGGTACGCCGCCCTCGTCCGCCGCCCATCGCGTCGAGGATGGTGAAGGCCATCGTCGCGCCCTCGTAGGCGAAGCCGCGCAGCTCCTGATCGACCATGCTCAGCCTGCGCTCGATCTCCCACTGATCCGCGGCGTCGATCCCCCACTCGAATCCGCACACCACCGCCTGAGGAATCGCTTCCAATCGGCGGGTGGCCTCCGTGGCAGGACCGGGAAAACCCCGCGCGTCGAAGGTCACATCAGCCAATGACGGGGCCAGCAGAAGTCTGCGCACCGAACCGATCAGCTTTGCCATGAATGGTTCTCCTCACCTACGGCTGCACCATTCCATGGTCATATGCGGGATACTTTGACACATCTCCCGGATTGCGACACTCCAGGTGATTAATCACCACTGGTATTTGATGTGAAAATGCGCGAGCCCCCGCTTCGGGCGGGGGCTCGCGGCAGGCACTGACGATATGGCGGTCACACCCAGGGCGCGGTCGGATACCAGGGAAGGATCTCCCGGCGGGCGAGCAGGCGCACGTCCCAGTAGAGGAAGGTGAAGACGCCGGCGACGATCAGCGCGGTCGCGGTCAGGACCGCGATCCGGGCCGGCCTGGCGGCCAGCCAGTTCCGGAGCCTGCCGCCGGCCAGATGGGTGAGGGCGAGGAACAGCACCGCCATGACGACGATGTTGCCGAGGGACTGCAGGGCGAAGGCGGCCGCGCCGTACAGCGGATTACCGCTTTCCGCCGCGCTCCGGAACATCTGCCGGAACAGCGGGAACGGGCGGCCGATCAGGAAGCCGCCGATCAGCGCGCCCATGAACACCATCGGCGCGTTCGGGAACCGCCGCGCGATCCGCGCGAACGGATCCGGTACGAGGCCGAGCGCGGACAGGCCGAGGTAGAGCATCACCAGCCCGATGACGCCGAACACGACCAGCGACTGGATCAGACGCGGCGGCATCGCGCCGGGGGCGACCGGCGCCGTGGAGAACTGCGGCATGCGCGTGCCCACGAGACCGACGACCGCGCCGTAGACGGCGGACACCGTGACCATGCCGGCCGACATCCAGCCGAGGGGTCTCAGCGCGTGGGCCAGCCTCGCCCAGCGCCGGCCCGCCGTGCCCATCATCGGAGCCACCACGCCGAACGCCGCGATGTTGCAGGCGGTGAACGTTCCCGCCAGCCCCGAGACGAACGCGAAGACGACGCCGGCGGCGACACCGGCGATCGGCGTCGCCTTCGCGTCGTGCCCGAGCAAGGTGTTGGCGACGTTGTCGCCGATCGTCTGGTCGACGAACTCGGCCGACCAGACCACCGTGAGCAGGAATCCGACCAGGCTCGCGAGCAGGACGATCAGCCCTCGCCTGCGGGGGAAGTGCCCGTTGACGAACACCGATGTCGCCACCGGGGCGACCGTCGGCGGCTCCAGGACGGAATGGTGAGTTGCCATCTCGAACTCCTCCGGGGACGGGGCCGGCGACGCCGGATCCGCGGTTACCCTTTCTCCCCAGAATCCGCCCGTGATCGAGACGGGGCTACCTCCAGGATGCTCGCTCCCCTGAGGCGCGGCCGGCGGGACCCGAGAAGCTCAGACGACGGCGTGCTCGCCGGACTCCGCCGGGGCCTGCAGGATCGACGGCAGATCGGCCCTTCGGGTGATCTTCAGTTTTCGGTAGGTGCGCGTCAGGTGCTGCTCGACCGTGCTGACCGTGATGTAGAGCTTCTCCGCGATCTCCCGGTTGGTGTGTCCGGCCGCCGCCAGGCCGGCGACCCGGCGCTCGGCGCCGCTCAGCAGGTCGGCCGGCTCAGGGGCCGCCGTCCGCCCGGTCCGCAGGCGGGCCTCCGCGGAGCCGGCGCGCCAGGAGACGAGTTCGGGCACGTCGAGGTCCCACGCGGTCATGAGTTCGCCGCAGAGTTGGAAGTCCCGAAGCGCCGCCGCCGTATGCCCGGTCGCCATGCGGTGACGTCCCCGTGCGTACAGGTAGTGCAGACCGTACCGCGTCTGGAACATCGCCTCGGAAACCGGCCTGTCGAGGTGATCCCCGGCCTCCTCGTGCCTGCCCGTCGCCGTCAGCGCGAGCACGAGGCTGGACAAGGGACCGCCGACGGCGACCCCCCAACTGCTCGGTGGGACGATGTCGAGGGCGAGGCGGGCCTGGTGCTCCGCACACCGCATGTCGCCCTGGCGGACGGCGATCTCGGCGCGGACGGCGGCGATCCTGGCCCGCCGGCTGGGCATGTGCCCGGACGAGGCCTGCAGGCCGAAAAGCTCACACCACGAGGCGGCGCGCTCGCAGCGGCCGGCGTAGGCGAGAGCCAGGAGACCGTTCTCCAGGGTGTCGGTCGAGGTCCCGTCGCGGTGGCAGGCGTGCAGGATCCGCTCGACGGCATCCAGGTCCTCCTCGCGTGGCCCCCTGGAGAGGACCTCGGCGAGGACGACGGCCGACTCCAGCCGCCGGTTCGCCTCCGGTGAGACGGCGGCTTCGATGCCCCGCTCCCCCGCCGGGTGGCCCAGGTGGACCTGGAGCGGCGGAATCGTGGCGCGCAGCCACAGCCGGGTGACCATCAGCTCGATGCGCGTCTCCGGATCGGCCACCTCGCCGATCCGGTTCATGTGCTCCAGCACATCGCGGGCGTCGTCGAACCGGCCGTGCCACAGCAGCGCCCGCCCCAGCACCACGACGTCCTCTCCCCGCAGGCTGCCCCGCCGCACCGCGTCGACCAGTGCCGCGAAGTGGGGGGCGGGCGTGCCGGGGTCGATCCGCCACTCGGCCCGCACCAGCATCATGGTGATCCTCGCCCGTCGGTCCTCGTCGGCGCATTCACGCCCCGCGAGGCGGAGATAGGCGATGGCCGGCCGCACGTGTCCGGCCCGCAGCGCGGCCCTGGCCGCCTCCTCCAGAACCGGGACGACCCAGGGCGCGTCCACCGGACCCGCCTCGATCAGGTGCTGGGCGACCGCGGGCGGAGCCGCCCCGGCGGCGTGGAGCAGCTCGGCGGCATGGGCGTGCAGGCCCATCCGCTGCCCGCAGTCCATCTCGGTCAGTACGGCGACGCGAGCCACCTCGTGCCGGAAACCACCCTGGCTGATCAGGCCGTCGGCGGCGAGAGCGGCCAGCTCCCGCTCGACGTCGGCGCTGCCGAGACCGAGCAGCTCGGCGAGATGGCCGAGATGTGCAGGGTCGCCGAGATGTGCAGGGTGGCCGAGATGTGCAGGGTGGCGGAGATGTGCAGGGTGGCGGAGATGTGCAGGCCGGCGGAGATTTCCGGAGTGGCCTGCGTCATTGGAGATGCCGAGAACCGCCAGTCCCCGGGCCGCCTTGAGCGTCCGCGGGCCGGCGCGGTGCAGGCACGACAGTACGGCCTGGCCGTACCGGTCGCCCACCACGACCCCGGCCGGCGGTTCACCCAGGCGTGCGGCGTCCTGGTAGTCGTCGGCCAGCGCGGCGGCCAGCAGCGGATTGCCGCCGCTGAGCGCGTACCAGTCGTCGGCCGACAGCTCGGCCGTCGCCCGGCCGAGCCGATCGGCGACCACGGAGACGATGCCCGACCGCGACAGCGGGGCGAGCCGGATCCGGTGGCAGTGCGGTTGGCGCAGCAGCTCGGTGTCGAACAGCGCGTCGTGCGGTCCGTGGTCGCACCGCCCGAGCACCATCATGATTCTGGCGGCCCGCACCCGCCTCGCCAGATAGGCCAGACAGAGCAGCGAGGCGCGGTCGGCGTGGTGCGCGTCGTCGACGACGATCACCAGCGGATAGCGCTCGGACAGCTCCAGCAGGATCGTGCACAGCCCGTGGACGATCTGGGCGTCCACCTGCTGGAGGACGTCGAGCCGGAGTCCCCAGGAGATCACGCTCGGGAGCACCCCGCTCGCGCCCTCATTCAGCAGGGCGACCGCTCGTTCACGCTCCTGCGCGACCAGCGGCGCGTCCTGGATGAGCTGGCCCAGCACGCCGAGCGGCAGGCTCCGCTCCATCCGCGAGGCGGTCGCCACGACCGGCAGCGCCCCCAGGTCCAGGCACCGCTCGGCGAAGGCGTGCAGCAGCTCGCTCTTGCCGACCGCGACGGCGCCGTTGACCAGCACGATCCTGCCCTTTCCCGCGACCGCGCCGGCGAGCAGGCCCGTCAGGCGGGTCATCTCCTCGTCTCGTTCAGCCAAGCTCATGATCGCTGCCTCCTGCGAGTCAGCTCAGCGCGCCGAAATACGCGGAGTAGGAACACGGCGAGATCAGGATGTGGATCTGACAGGAGTCCGTCTCGTCCTGCAGCCGGAACTGGAGGGCTATCTCCGGATAGGCCGCACTGAGTCCGAGGCCGACGAAGTAGCGGCCGCTGTCGAGCACGAGGCGGTAGAGCCCCCGGTCGAACTTGCGGCCGCGCCATCCCCTGACGCGCCCCTCCGGATCGGTCTCGGCCTCGGCCACGCCCTTCCAGTGGCCGTTCTCCGCCTGTTCGAGACGGGCAAGGACACCGGCGGCCGACCGGCCGTAGACGCCATCCTGCGCCTGCACCACGATACCCATGTGATGGTCACCCACCTTGCACCTGCTCAGCCGGAACCCACGCCGGCGAGTCTGGGTCAAGCCTCCCGAGCACCGCTATCGGTACGGCATCGCCGCGCTATTGGTCGTCTATTTCTCTCGATATCGGACGACGATGGCGGTCCGGAAGCGGCGCGATAATGAGCGGATGGCCGCCGCTGTCACGGTGAGAGCAGATCGACTGATCGCTCGCGAACTCACGCAGACCGTGCCAGGAAGCCGAGGTAGCTCAGAAATGAACGACACCACTCGACGCGTCGCCCGACTCGCCTCCTCCGCCATTTTCGCCGTCACCGTCACGGCGGCCGGCCTTGCGGCGCTGGGCGCTCCCGCCGCGGCGGCCGGCGACGTTCCCCCGCTGCCCGCCCCGGCCGGCACGGCCGCCCCCACCCCCACTCCCACCGTCCAGCCCGGGACGCCGTGGGGCTGATCACGTCTGCCGGCGGCCGGGGACCTGGTGTCCCCGGCCTTTCGCGTTCTTTCGGAAAGATTCATTGCCAGATGGGCCTCCGTCTAGCCCGATCCGAGCATTGGGGGTACTATCGCACGAACGCGACATACTACACATAGGACCGCCGTAGGCACCGGGAATCGTTCCGACGATTAACGAGCCGCGGCGGATATTATATCGTACGAGTTTCGTCCGATAAGTGCCGCGGTTTTGTCAGGAGATGCGAGTGGAGTTTCGCATTCTGGGGGATCTCGAAGCTGAAGTGCGCGGTCACCGGGTAGATCTCGGTGGCGTGCGACAACAGACGGTTCTCGCGGTCCTACTCCTGGACGCCGGCCGACCGGTCACCACCTCACGTCTGATGGAGGCCATCTACGGCGACGATCCCCCCAGCACCTCGCGGGCTCAGGTGCAGATCTGCATCTCCGCCCTGCGCCGTCTCCTCTCCGGCGCGGGCGGACCGCCCGGAGTGATCTCCACGCGGGGGCAGGGATACGCGATCACGGTCGAGGACGACGTGCTCGACGCCAACCGATTCGAGCGCCTCATCCTCCAGGCCCGCCGGGCCCGCGACGGCCGCGCCTACGACATGGCGGTCAAGCACTATCGGGAGGCGCTGCGGCTGTGGCGCGGACCGGCCCTGGAGAGCATCGACAGCCCGCTGGTGCAGGCCGCGGCCGGTCGGCTAGACGAGCATCGGATCACCGCCAACGAGGACTGCATCGAGCTCGAACTCGAGCTCGGCAGGCACCACGAGCTGGTCGGCGAGCTCACTCGGCTCGCCGAAGAGCACCCGCTGCGCGAACGGCTCCGCGGCCAGCTCATGACGGCCCTGTACCGTTCCGGCCGCCAGGTCGAGGCGCTCGAGGTCTATCGGCGCGCGCGCCATACCATGATCGAGGAGCTGGGCATCGAGCCCAACGAGCGGCTGCAGCAGCTCGAGTACGCGATCCTCACCTCCGACGAGAGCCTCAAGCTGTCCGAGCCGCCCGTCGAGGCCGGCATCGAACCCCCGGTCAGCGTACCGAGCGTGCCCGGCATGCTCCCGACCGACATCGCGGACTTCACCGGACGCGTCAAGCAGGTCCGCGAGATCCACGAACGGCTGACGAACGAGCCCAACGGGTCGGCGCGCCTGGCCGTACCCGTCGTGACCGTGGTCGGCAAGGCGGGGATCGGCAAGACCACGATCGCGGTACACGCCGCCCACAGCGTCGTCGGGCACTTCCCCGACGGCCAGCTCTTCGCCGACCTGCACGGCGGGGTGAGCCGCCCCGTCAGCCCGATGCAGGTGCTCGAACGGTTCCTACGCGTGCTCGGCGTGCCCGGGACCGCGCTGCCCGACGGTGTGGAAGAACGCGCCGAGATGTACCGGGCGCTGCTGGCCGACCGCAGGATGCTCATCGTGCTCGACGACGTGGGCAGCGAGAGCCAGGTCCTGCCGCTGCTGCCCGGCAATCCGGCCTCGGCCGTCATCGTCACGAGCCGCAGCCGCCTCGCCGGACTGGCCGGCGTCGTGCATGTCGACGTGGACGTCTTCGACCCCGCGCAGTCGATCGACCTGCTGTCGCGAATCGCCGGCGGCGAGCGTGTGCAGGCTGAGTCACAGGACGCCGCCGCGCTCGCCGAGCTGTGCGGCCGGCTGCCCCTGGCCCTGCGCATCGCCGGCGCCCGGCTGTCGGCGCGTCCGCATTGGAGCATCGGGCAACTCGTGGATCGGCTCAAGGACGAGACCCGCAGGCTCGATGAGCTCGAACATGGCGAGATGGGGATCAGGGCCAGCATCTCGCTGACCTATGAGGCCGTGAGCGAGGAGGCTCGTCGGCTGTTCCGGCGGCTGGCCATCCTCGACACGCACGTCTTCTCCGCCTGGACGAGCGCGGCGCTCCTCGACCGGCCGCTCACCGACTCCCAGGACCTGCTGGACGACCTCGCCGACGCCCAGCTCGTGGAGACGACCGGCGTCGGGCGCGGGGTGCACGCGCGCTACCGATTCCACGACCTCATCCGCGTGTTCGCCCGTGAGCGCCTGGCCGCGGAGGAGCCCCCGGCCGAGCGCAACGCGGCGTTGGCCAGGGTGCTCGGCGGACTGCTCTTCCTCGCCGACGCCGCGCGGCACCGCGAGTACGGCACGGACGTACTCATCCAGAGCGGCGCCGCCCGCTGGTCGCTGCCGTCGCATCTGGTCGACCAGATCGTCGCCGCGCCGCTGGCGTGGTTCGAGCGAGAGCGGCTGGTCATCGTCTCCGGCATCCGCCAGGCGGCCCAGGCGGGCTTCACCGATCTGTGCTGGAGCCTGGCGGTCAACGCCGTGCCGTTCTTCGAGTCCCGGGTCTATCTCGACGACTGGCGGGAGACCCATGAGATCGCGCTGGATGTGACCAGGCAGGCAGGCGATGACCGCGGCCAGGCCACCGTGCTCCACTGGATGGGCACGCTGTGCGTCAACGAGCAGCGGTTCGTCGACGCGCAGCGGCATTTCGAGGCCGCGGCCGAGCTGTTCCAGGAGATCGGCGACGACCAGGGCATGGCGGTCGCCACGCGCAACCTCGGGTTCCTCCACCGGATGAACGGCCGTCTCGACGAAGCGGTACGGCACTACGAGCTGTCCCTGGAGATCTTCCGCGAGTCCGGCGACGAGGTCGGCGCGGCGTACACCCTGCACAACCTCGCCCAGCTCAGGCTGGAGTGCGACGACCTCGACGGGGCCATGCCGTTGCTGTCGGAGGCGCTGACGCTCAGCAGATCCGGGGGAAGCAGGAGGGTGAGCGCCCAGGTCCTGCACCGCATGGGGCACGGCCACCTGCAGTCGGAGGAGGTGCCCCTCGCCGTTCAGGCGTTCGACGAGGCACTGTCGATCGTGCGCGACACCGGCGACCCCACCGGCGAGGCGTACGCGCTGCACGGCCTGGGCATCGCCTATCTACGACAGCACCAGTTCGCCGAGGCCGACGCCGCCCTGCGCGGCGCCCTGGATCTGGCCGTCACCTCCCAGCAACACATCGCCGAGGCCCGGGTACTGGTCGGGCTCGGCGAGCTGGCACAGGCCGAGAGCGACCTGTCGCTGGCCGCCGCCCACTTCCAGCGAGCCGTCACGCTCTTCCGCAAGATGCAGGCCCCGCTCGAAGAGGCCCGGACACTGGTCATGCTCAGCGAGGTGCTGCTGGCACTGGGCGAGGACGCGGCGGCCGACGCGTCCCTGCACCGGGCGCTGACGCTCACCGAGCGGATCGACCCGAGAGCCGCCCGCAACATCCGCCGGGCCCGCCCCGAAGCCGGGGGCGCGGTCAGAGGACCCGGGGGCGCGGTCAGGGGACGCGGTCAGGCGACGCGATAGCGCTCGGCGGCGCCGTGCCGTAGCGTCAGGCCGAGACCGGGTCTGTCAGCGCCCACGCGCACGGCGCCGCCGGCCGGGTCGGCCGCCCCGTCGAACAGCTCGCTCTCGATCCGCACGTGATCGTGGAACCACTCCACGTGACGCAGGTTGGGCGTCGCCGCCGCCGCCGGAACGTGCAGGTTCGGCGCGCAGTGCGCCGACACCTGGAGGTTGTGTCCCGCCGCGACCGCCGCCGCGCCGAACCAGCCGGTGAAGCCACCGCAGCGGGTGGCGTCGATCTGCAGGCAGTCGACCGCGTCCGCCTCGCACATCCGGGTGAAGTAGTCCTGGTCCCCGCCGTACTCGCCGGCCGCGACGTCGGCGTCGGCCCGTTCGCGCACGAGCCGCAGGCCGGCCAGGTCGTCGGACGACACCGGCTCCTCGAACCAGCGCACGTCGTGGTCGCGCATCCGGCGCTCCATGCGGACGGCCTGCTTGGCCGGGTAGCCGCCGTTGGCGTCGACGTACAACTCGGCGTCCGGGCCGATGACCTCACGGGCGAGGGCGACGCGGTGCAGATCGCGGGCGGGAGCCGTGCCCCACGACTCACCGATCTTGATCTTCACGCGTGGGATGCCCCGCTCGTGCACCCAGTGCCGCAAGTGGGCGGCCGTCGCGTCATCGTCATAGGTGGTGAAGCCGCCCGAGCCGTACACCGGGACCCGGTCGCGGGCGGCGCCGAACAGGCTCACCAGCGGAACGCCCAGCAGCCGCGCCTTGAGGTCCCACAGGGCGACGTCGACGGCGGAGATCGCGTAGAAGGCGAGCCCGGGTCGACCGGCGTTGCGCACCCGGCCCGCCATCGCCTGCCAGATGCCGGGGATGTCCAGCGCAGCCGCGCCGGTCACCACCGGGGCCAGCATCTCGGCGACGAACGGTGCGGCGGCCGCCGGCGCGTAGGTCCAGCCCGTGCCCGTGACCTCCCCGGTGCGGATCTCGGCCACCACCATCGTCGTGGCGTCCCAGGCGAAGGTCCCATCGGCCTCGGGCCGGTCGGTCGGCACCCGGTAGGCCGCCGCGCGCACGTCATCAATCACGGCGCCGATCACTTCATCGGTCGTCTCGGGGCTCGTCGTCTCGGGGTTCGTCGTCACCTCATCCCCCTACCCGTCACATTTCGCAATCTTCCGGCTTTTCCGGATTTTCCGGAAAGCGGTGGTTTGCTGCATCACATCGCGGCAAGGCGGCAGAGTATGACCGATATCGCCGCTGAAGTACTCATCGAACGGCTGGCCGACTGGGGTGTCGACACGATCTTCGGCATCCCCGGCGACGGCATCAACGGAATAATGGAAGGGCTGCGCCGCCAGTCCGACCGGGTCCGGTTCGTCCTCGTCCACCACGAGGAGGCGGCCGCATTCATGGCGACCGCGCACGCCAAGGCGACCGGCCGCCTCGGCGTGTGCCTGGCCACCTCGGGACCCGGCGGCATCCACCTCCTCAACGGGCTCTACGACGCCAAGCTGGACCATCAGCCCGTGCTGGCGATCACCGGCATGCAGGAGACCAGCGTGCTGGGGACCGGCTATCAGCAGGAGGTCCACCTCGACCACCTCTACGCCGACGTCGCCGAGTACAACCTGATCGTCGACAACCCGACACAGCTCCCCGGTGTGGTCGACATCGCGGTCCGCACCGCCTACGCCCGCCGCGGCGTGGCCCATCTCAGCCTCCCCAACGACGTCCAGGTGGCACCCGCCACCCAGGACCCGTACCAGCACGTGGCCCCGGCCACGCCGCCGGCGACCGCGCCGATCTACCTGTCCCCGCCGGGAATGCCGCGCACCGAGGACCTGGAGGCGGCGGCCGACGTGCTGAACGCGAGCGAGAGACCGGCCATCCTCGCCGGGGCCGGCGCGCTGCACGCCCGCGAGGAGGTGCTCGCGGTCGCCGAGGTGCTGGGCGCACCGGTGATCAAGACGCTGCCGGGCAAGGCCGTCATCCCCGACGACTCTCCGTACGCCGTGGGCGGGATCGGCCTGCTGGGCACCCGGCCGGGCGAGGAACTGATCGAAGACTGCGACACGCTGCTGATGGTGGGCACCAACTTCCCCTACACCAAGCACCTGCCCGAGCCGGGCAAGACCCGGGTCGTGCAGATCGAGGCCGACCCGATCCGCGCCGGGGTGCGCCTGCCCACCGAGGTGCCGATGATCGGGGACGCCAGGGAGGGGCTGGCCGGCCTGCTGCCGCTGCTGAAGCCCCGCTCCGACCGCGCCCACCTGGAGAAGTACCAGCGGGCGATGGACCGGTGGCGCGACGACATGACCGCCCTGCAGTCGCCCGAGCGCGACCCGATCGCCCCGCAGTACCTGATGGGCTGCATCGACCGGGCGGCCTCCGACGACGCCATCCTCACCTGCGACTCCGGCACGATCGCCACCTGGGCGGCCCGGCACTGGACGATCAGAGGGAACCGGCAGTTCTACCTGTCCGGCAACCTCGCCACGATGGCGCCCGGCCTGCCGTACGCGATCGCGACGCAGCTCGCCTTCCCCGGACGGCAGGTGATCGCGTTCATCGGGGACGGCGGCTTCGCCATGCTGATGGCCGAGTTCCTCACCGCCGCCCACCTGAACCTCCCGATCACGGTCGTCGTCAACAACAACGACTCGCTCGGCCAGATCCTGTGGGAGCAGATGGTGCTCGGCTTCCCCGAGCACGGTGTCCGGTTCGGCCGGCCGGCCTCGGACTTCTCCGCCTGGGCCCGCTCCTGCGGCGGTTACGGCCGCAAGGTCACCGACCCGGCGGATGTCGACGAGGCCGTCCGGCAGGCCCTGGCACACGACGGACCCGCCCTGGTCGACGTGAACGTCAACCCCGACGAGCCGCCGATGCCCGGCAAGGTCGGCTACGACCAGGCGGTCAAGTTCGCCAAGGCGTTCCTGAAGGGGCAGCCGCACAAGGCGTCCATCGCCACCACGCTCTTCAAGGACAAGATCTCCCAGCTGAGCAGGTGATCAACGATGACCGACGTCATGCTTCCCCCACCGGTCCGCGCCCGCGGCGGCGAGCCGTACGTGCGGCTCCGCGACCTGGAGCGCGACCTCGCCGAACGGGTCGACGGCGAGGTGCGGTTCGACCCCGGCACCCGCGGCGCGTACTCGACCGACGGGTCTAATTACCGTCAGGTCCCGCTGGGCGTGGTGGTGCCGCGCACGGTGGACGCGGCGGTGGAGGCGATCGCCGTGTGCCGCGAGCACCACGCGCCGATCACCTCGCGCGGCGGCGGGACCAGCCTCGCCGGGCAGACCTGCAACACCGCCGTCATCATCGACTGGTCGAAGTACTGCCACCGCCTGGTGTCGGTGGACACCGAGGCGAGGACCTGCGTCGTCGAGCCCGGCGTCGTGCTCGACGTGCTCAACCGGGAACTGGCCGGCACGGGGCTGATGTTCGGGCCTCGCCCGTCCACCCACGGCCAGTGCACGCTCGGCGGGATGATCGGCAACAACTCCTGCGGTTCCACCGCCCAGGCGTACGGCAAGACCGCCGAGAACATCGCCAGGCTGGAGATCGTCACCTACGACGGGCTGCGTATGTGGGTGGGGCCCACCGACGAGCGGGAGTTCCGGCGGATCCTCTCCGAGGGCGGCCGTCGTGCGGAGATCTACCGGGAGCTGCGCTCGATCGTCGACGCGCACGCCGCCGAGATCCGCCGCCGGTTCCCCGACATCCCCCGGCGGGTGTCGGGCTACAACCTCGAGCGGCTGCTGCCGGAGGGCGACTTCCACCTGGCCCAGGCGCTGGTCGGCTCGGAGGGCACGCTGGTCACCGTGCTGCGGGCCGAGCTGTGCCTGGTGCCGGCGCCCAAGGCGGAGGCCCTGGTCCTGCTCGGCTACCACGACATCGTCGCGGCCGCCCGCGCCGTGCCGCACATCGCCGCGTATGACCCGCTCCAACTGGAGGGCGTGGACGACCGGCTCGTGGACTACGAACGCCGCAAGCACATGCATCCCGACGCCCTGACCCGGCTGCCCGAGGGCGGCGGCTGGCTCATGGTCTCCTTCGGCGGCGACTCCCGTGAGGACGCCGACGGCCGGGCCCGCGCCCTGATCGAGGCGCTGCGCCGCACCGAGCACGCCCCGCACATCGACTTCACCGACGAGAAGCAGGTGGAAAAGGAGCTGTGGGAGGTCCGCGAGTCCGGCCTGGGCGCCACCGCCCGTGTCCCCGGCATGCGTGAGACATGGGAGGGCTGGGAGGACTCGGCCGTCCCACCGGAGCGGCTCGCCGGCTATCTGAACGACCTGCGCGAGCTGTTCCGGGAGTTCGGCTACGACGAGGCCTCACTGTACGGACATTTCGGACAAGGCTGCGTACACACCCGCATCCCGTTCGATCTGGTCACCGCCGACGGTGTGGCCGAGTTCCGGGCCTTCCTCGACCGGGCCGCCGACCTCGTCGTGTCGTACGGCGGGTCGCTGTCCGGGGAGCACGGCGACGGCCAGTCGCGCGGACAGCTGCTGCCCAAGATGTTCGGGCCAGTGATGATCAGGGCTTTCGAGCAGGTCAAGGCGGTTTTCGACCCGGGCAACCGAATGAATCCCGGCAAGATCGTCGCACCATACCGGGTGGACGAGAACCTGCGGCTGGGCCCGGAGTGGACCCCCGCCGACCCGGCCCGCCATTTCGGCTATCCCGAGGACGAGGGCAGCTTCCAGCGGGCGGTCATGCGCTGCGTCGGCGTCGGCAAGTGCCGCCAGCACGGCGGCGGAGTGATGTGCCCGTCCTATCGGGCCACCGGTGAGGAGGAGCACTCCACCCGCGGCCGGGCCCGGCTGCTGTTCGAGATGCTGAACGGCCACGCCGACTCCGCGGTCAAGGACGGCTGGCGCTCGGAGGCGGTGCGCGACGCGCTCGACCTCTGCCTGGCCTGCAAGGGATGCCGCCATGACTGCCCGATGGAGGTCGACATGGCGACGTACAAGGCCGAGTTCCTGTCCCATCACTACGCCGGCAGGCTCCGTCCCGCCGCCCACTACTCGATGGGCTGGCTGCCGCTGTGGGCGCGGCTCGCCGCGCTGGCCCCGCGTACGGTCAACGCCCTCGCGCACGCCCCGGTGCTGGGCCGGCTCGGCAAGCGGCTGGCCGGGGTCGAGCCCGCCCGGCCCGTGCCGTACTTCGCCGGGGAGCGTTTCCGCGACTGGTACCGCAGACGCGGGCCGCGCGGCGACGGCCGGCGGGGGCCGGTGGTGCTGTGGCCGGACACCTTCACCGACAACCTCACCCCGCACGTCGGGCAGGCCGCCGTCGACGTGCTGGAGGAGGCGGGCTACCGGGTCCTCCTGCCGCCGCGCACCCTGTGCTGCGGGCTGACCTGGATCTCCACCGGTCAGCTCGGCATGGCCAAGCGGGTGCTGCGCCGTACACTGCGGACCCTCGCGCCCGCGCTGCGCCGAGGGATCCCCATCGTCGGCCTGGAGCCGAGCTGCACGGCGGTGTTCCGCGCCGACGCCGTCGACCTGTTCCCGCACGACCGGGACGTCTCCCGGCTGCGGGAGCAGACCCGGACGCTCGCCGAGCTGCTCACCGGGACCGACGGATGGCACCCGCCGCGGATCGACCGGGCGGCGGTCGCCCAGCCGCACTGCCACCAGCACTCCGTGTTCGGCTACGACGCCGACCGCGCGCTGCTGGAGGAGGCGGGCGTACGGCTCGACGCGGTCGGCGGCTGCTGCGGCCTGGCCGGGAACTTCGGGTTCGAGGCGGGCCACCTGGAGGTTTCGATGGCCTGCGCCGAGCACGAGCTGCTGCCCGCGATCCGCGCCGCCGACCCCGGCACGCTGGTGCTGGCCGACGGGTTCAGCTGCCGCACGCAGATCGAGCACTCCGGCTCCGACCGCCGGGGCCTGCACCTCGCCGAGATCCTGGCCGCCGCCCAGCGCGGCACGCCGATGGGCGACCACCCAGAACGCCTCATCAGCACCTAACCCCCTCCCCTCCCCGCGTGATCTTGCGAATACTCGCAGCGATACCCACTGACCTGCCCTTATTCCATCCGTGATCTTGCAGAAACTTTCTCTCGGGCCACCGACTTGCAGAAACGCCCTTCATGATCTTGCAGTGCAAGATCATGAAGTGTGAATCCCCTGGTGAGCGGGCCCTCTTGACAGAAACTGCAAGATCACGCGGAGAGGGATGGGGAGGGGAGGAAAAAAGAGCGGTAATGATCTGGAACGGAGATCATCTGGGCGGTCGCACACGCCTCGGCGACGGGTAGGCACCCTCTCACCGGTTATGTCCCGGCAAACCGGAGAGTTTCTGCTCACCTCATGAACAGCACGAATAGGGGCGTGAAGAGAATGCTTCGCCACAGTACGGGGGTGACGCGCGCCAGGGCGCTCGGCATGCGGTGGTCCGCGCTGGCCGCACTCGTGATCGCGGGAGCTCTCGCCTCCCCGCCGATCGCCGCGAACGCGGCGGCACTGCGGCCCGATGTTCCCACTACCACGTCGACCGGCCCGGGAGGCGGGGGCGGCAACGGCAGGGGCAGCGGGAGCCCCATCAACTCAAGCACCGGGTCCCCCGCCCAGCAGGTCACTTTCGGGATCAACGGGCATCACACCTTTCAGGCCGCCGCCTGCGATCAGGGGTTCGACGCCTGCAACTTTCAGCAGGCGGCCGGGGTCCGGTACTGGCCGTGAACGAACGACCGCTGTGGAACCGATCCGACAGATCAGACGAATCAGGAATGCCCTTGCGAGACCACGGCCGGGGCCGGGAGAAAAGGACGGGTAATGATCTGGAGCGTAGATCATCTGAAATGGGGACGGGCACCCCGCCGGGGGTAGTCAATATCACGCCGGTTATGTCCATACAAACGGGGAGTTCCCACTCACCTCATGACCAGATAGGGGCACGAAGGAAATGGTTCGTCACAGTGCGGGAGTCCCGCTCGCCGGAGGGCGGTTCGGCATGCGGTGGCTCACGCTCGCAACGCTCGCGGTCGCGGCTGCTGGAGCGCTGGCATCCTCGCCGGTCGCCGCGAACGCGATGGTGCTGCACCCCGCCGCTCCCGGCGCCGTCTCGGGCAACGGAGCAGGTGGCGCCGGCTCTGGCACCGGCGTCGGCACCGGCAGCGCCACCAACACCAGCGGCGGATCACCGGCCCAACAGGCGGCGATCACTGTGAACGGGCTTGCCAGCTTTCAGGCGGCCGTCTGCAACCAGCGGATGCAGACGTGCAACGTCAACCAGCGGCTCTGGGTCCAATGGTGACCACGGACGCTCTCTGGACGCTCCACGGACCCCGACGCCGACTTCCACGGAAATGACACACCGATGACCTGACCCTGGATCACCGCGAACGGGCTCAGGGGCACGTCGCAAAGTACGCTGACGAAGGCGTCCGGACCTCCGGGCGCCTTACCGGTCTCGTCCAACCCGCAGGGGCGAAAACGAATGATGCGTCAGCAGTACGGCAAAGCACCCAGAAAAGCGCTCGCCACGCTACTCGTGATCGGGGCGTCCGTTTCTGCCGTACTTGTCGGCGGAAGCACGCTCCCGGTCTCCGCCGGCGTGAACCCCGACCATCATCAGACGACGAATACGCCGAGACCCACGCCGAGGAACGTCGAAGACGGCCGTGGCGGCGAATCCGATCGGCGCCCCTCGAAGGCGTCATCACATAAGGAAGAAAAGCAGAAAAAGCAGAAAAAGCAGAAAAAATCAGCCGCTCCGAAGGTCCCGGTGGCCACCACGCAGACCGCCGAGTGCAAGGGCGCCAAGATCTGCAACGTGATCCAGCGGATCGTCTTCATCATGCCGCGGGACCTCAAGAAATTCCTACGGTACGCGAAGAAGGCACAGCGGAGGAAATCGCGGAAAACACGGCTCCCGCACCTGCCCAAGCTTCCGCCCCAGCTCGGCGAGGCGCTGGCGGCCGCACCGCCACAGCCTGCTCAGCCGCCGCAACCGGCCGGACCCGGCCCGGCAGCACCGGACATGGGCTGACCGGCGCACCGTCGGCACGCTCGGCCCGGTCACGGGCCTGCGTGAACGGTCCCGCCCCCACCTTCAGGTTCCAATCTCCTTACCTCCCGGTGCGCGGCGGAGATCATGTGGTGTAGGCTCCGAGCCGCAAGCGACGGACGTGGAGGAAGCCGGTGTGAATCCGGCGCGGTCCCGCCACTGTCACCGGGGAGCGATCCTCAACTGCGGCCACTGCCCTCACGGGCGGGAAGGCCGGGGAGAGCGTCGATCCGGGAGCCAGGATACTCCGGCCGTCGGACCTTCGACCGGGGGCGCGGACCCCCAGGGAGGACACGCCATGGCGTGCCGAGGCCTGCGCGCAGGCACCTCACTGCCGGTCTCGCGCCCCGTCCCCTGACGTGCCGCGGCACGGCGGCGGCTCGCTGCTCGTCGCCGGCACCACCTCTGACGCGGGCAAGAGCATCCTGACCGCGGGGCTGTGCCGGTGGCTGGCCCGCCGAGGCGTCCGGGTCGCGCCGTTCAAGGCGCAGAACATGTCGCTGAACTCGGTGGTCACCGCCGACGGCGGTGAAATCGGCCGGGCGCAGGCGATGCAGGCCGCCGCCGCCCGGGTCGAGCCGGAGGCGGCGATGAACCCCGTGCTGCTCAAACCGGCCGGGGAACGGCACTCCCACGTCGTGGTGCTCGGCCGTCCGCACGCGGACGTCGACGCGCTCTCCTATCGAGGGCACAAGCCCGCCCTGCTCGACGTCGCCGTCGGCGCGCTGGACGGCCTGCGCCGCCGGTTCGACGTGGTGATCTGCGAAGGCGCGGGCAGCCCGGCCGAGGTCAACCTGCGCGACCGCGACATCGCGAACATGGGGCTGGCCCGCGCCGCGAACCTGCCCGTCCTGGTCGTCGGAGACATCGACCGCGGCGGGGTGCTCGCGCACTTCGCCGGCACCCTGGCGGTCCTGGACCCGGAAGACCAGCGGCACATCGCGGGTTTCGTGGTCAACAAGTTCCGCGGCGACCCGGCGCTGCTGCGGCCCGGCCTGGACTGGCTGCGCGAGACCACCGGGCGGGCCTGCCTCGGCGTGCTGCCCTGGCGGTCCGGGCTCTGGCTCGACGTGGAGGACTCCCTCGATCTCGACGGCAGACCCGGACTGCTGACTCCTCCCGTCGGCCGGGACATCCTGCGGGTCGCGCTCGTACGGCTCCCGCGTATGTCGAACGTCACCGACGCCGACGCGCTGGCCGCCGAGCCCGGCGTCGGCGTGCGCCTGGTCGCCACGCCCGCCGAGATGGCCGAAGCCGACCTCGTCATCGTGCCCGGCACCCGCTCGACCCTGTCCGATCTGGCCTGGCTGCGTGAACGCGGCATCGACGCGGAGCTGCGGCGCCGGGCCGCGGCCGGCCGGCCGGTGCTCGGCGTGTGCGGCGGGCTGCAGATGCTCGGCGCCGCGATCCACGACGACGACGGCGTGGAGAGCCGGGAGGGCCACGCGCCCGGCCTCGGGCTGCTGCCGGTGCGCACCGACTACAGCCCGGCCAAGGTGCTGGCGTCACCGGTCGGCCGGTGGCGCGGTCACGAGGTGTCGGGCTATCAGATCCATCACGGCCGGGTCATCGTCGACGGCGGTGAGCCGTTCCTCGACGGCTGCCGCAGCGGGCAGGTGTGGGGGACGACCTGGCACGGGATCTTCGAGCGCGACGGGTTCCGGCGGGCGTTCCTGGCCGAGGTGGCCGCTGCCGCGGGACGCGACTGGCGGCCCGGCACAGGCTCGTTCGCCGAGCGCCGCGAGGCCCGCCTCGACGCCCTCGGCGACCTGGTCGAGGAGCACCTGGACACCGACGCGGTGTGGCGGCTGATCGAGCGCGGCGTCCCCGCCGGCCTGCCCGCCGTCGGCCTCGCTCCCGTTGATCGGGCCCGTACGGGCCCGGCTCCCGTGATTTTGACACCGCACACCGATGGGGAGGCCGCCCGGTCATGACCATGCTGCTGCTGTCGACGGCCGACACCGAGCTGCTCGCCGCGCTGCGGAGCGGGGACGATCCGCGAAGCGGGGCCGGCTGGCGGGTCGCCAACCCCGCGCGGATATCGGCCGAGGACGTCCCGGCCCTGGTGAACGGAGCGGACGGGACGGACGCCGTGGATGCCGTCGTGGTCCGGCTGCTCGGCGGGCGCCGCTCCTGGCCGGAGGGCCTCGACGCGGTGCTCGCCTGCGGCCGTCCGGTGGTGGTGCTCGGCGGCGAGGCCGAGCCCGACGCCGCGCTGATGACGCTGTCCACGGTGCCGCACGGCGTGGCCGCGCAGGCGCTCGCGTACCTGACGGAGGGCGGCCCGGACAATCTCCGCGAGCTGCGCAGGTTCCTGTCCGACACGCTGCTGATGACCGGAGAGGGCTTCGCACCGCCGCGCACCACCCCTGAGTACGGCGTGCGCCCCCGCGAACGGCACAGCGACCGGCCGCTGGTGGGCGTGGTCTACTACCGGGCGCACGAGCTGTCGGGCAACACGGCGTTCGTCGACGACCTGTGCGACGCGATCGAGGCGGCCGGCGGCGACGTTCTTCCGGTGTTCTGCGGATCGCTGCGCGGCGCCGGTCCCGAGGTGGCCGACCTGCTGCGGCCGGCCGACGCGCTGGTGGTCACCGTGCTCGCGGCGGGCGGGGCCGCCCCGGCGAGCGCCTCGGCCGGGGGCGACGACGACGCGTGGGACGTGGGCGCGCTCGCCACGCTCGACGTGTCCGTGCTGCAGGCGCTGTGCCTCACCACGTCCCGGGCGACCTGGTCGGAGTCGGATGCCGGGCTGTCCCCCCTCGACGCGGCGATGCAGGTGGCGGTGCCCGAGTTCGACGGCCGTCTGATCACCGTGCCGTTCTCGTTCAAGGAGGACGGGCCGGACGGCGTGCCGGTTTACGCGGCCGATCCCGAACGCTGCGCCCGGATCGCCGGGTTGGCCGTCGCGCACGCCCGGCTGCGGCACGTGCCGAACGCCGCCAGGCGGGTCGCGATCGTGCTGTCCTCCTACCCGACCAAGCACTCGCGGGTCGGCAACGCGGTCGGCCTCGACACCCCCGCCTCGGCTGTCGTGCTGCTGCGGGCGCTGCGCGAGGCCGGCTATGACGTCGGGGACGAGCCGTACGACAGCGGCGACGAGCTGATCCACAGGCTGATCGCGGCGGGCGGCCACGACGTGGAGTGGCTGACCGAGGACCAGTTGCGCGCGGCACCCGCCCGCGTCCCGCTCGCGGCGTACCGGTCGTGGTTCGAGGCGCTGCCGGCCGACCTGCGCGAGGCCGTCGCCGGGCACTGGGGACCGCCGCCCGGGGAGCTGTACGTCGACGGGGACGACATCGTGCTCGCCGGGCTGCGGTTCGGCAACGTGTTCCTGATGATCCAGCCGCCGCGCGGCTTCGGCGAGAACCCGGTGGCGATCTACCACGACCCGGATCTGGCGCCGAGCCACCACTACCTCGCCGCCTATCACTGGCTGGCCCGCGACTTCGGTTCGCACGCCGTGGTGCATCTGGGCAAGCATGGCACGCTGGAGTGGCTGCCCGGCAAGGGCCTCGGCCTGTCCGGGTCGTGCGCTCCCGACGCCACGCTGGGCGATCTGCCGCTGGTCTACCCGTTCATCGTCAACGACCCCGGCGAGGGCACCCAGGCAAAGCGGCGGGCGCACGCGACCGTGGTCGATCACCTGATCCCGCCGATGGCGCGGGCGGAGTCGTACGGCGACCTGGCCCGGCTGGAGCAGCTGCTCGACGAGCACGCCACCGTCGCCGCCCTCGACCCGGCCAAGCTACCGGCCGTACGGGCGCGGATCTGGACGCTCATCCAGGCGGCCCGGCTGCACCACGATCTGGACGTCGCCGAGCGCCCCGGCGACACCGAGTTCGACGACTTCCTGCTGCACGTCGACGGCTACCTGTGCGAGATCAAGGACGTGCAGATCCGCGACGGCCTGCACATCCTCGGCCAGGCTCCGTACGGCGAGGCCCGGGTCAACCTGGTTCTCGCGGTGCTGCGCGCCCGGCAGGTGTGGGGCGGCACAACAGCGGCGCTGCCGGGTCTGCGGGAGGCGCTGGGGCTGACCGAAGGAAAGGAAGAGTCGCGCGGGGAGGTCGACCGGCTGGAGGCGCGGGCGCGGGAGCTCGTCCAGGCGATGGAGGACCGCGGCTGGGATCCGGAGGCGGCCGCGGAGGTCGCCGACCTGCCGGAGGTCGAGCGGGTGCTGCGTTTCGCCGCCACCGAGGTGGTGCCCCGGCTGGAGCGCACGACCGACGAGGTGTCGGGGGTGCTGCACGCGCTCGGCGGCGGGCACGTCCCGGCCGGGCCGTCGGGTTCGCCGACCCGCGGGCTGGTCAACGTGCTGCCCACCGGGCGCAACTTCTACTCGGTCGATCCCAAGGCGATCCCGTCCCGGCTGGCCTGGGAGACCGGGGCCGCGCTCGCGGCGTCGCTGGCCGAGCGCCACCTCGCCGACACCGGCCGCTGGCCCCGCACGGTCGGCCTGACCGTGTGGGGCACCAGCGCCATGCGCACCCAGGGCGACGACATCGCCGAGATCATGGCACTGCTCGGGGTACGCCCGAGGTGGGACGACGCCTCCCGCCGGGTGACCGGGTTCGAGGTGCTGGACGTCGCCGAGCTGGGCCGGCCCCGCGTCGACGTGGTCGTACGGATCAGCGGGTTCTTCCGCGACGCGTTCCCGCACGTGGTGTCGCTGCTCGACGAGGCCGTGCGCACGGTGGCCGCCCTGGACGAGCCGGCCGAGGTCAACCCGTTGCGTGCGCACGTCGAGGCGGACCTGGCCGGGCACGGCGACCGGCGTCGCGCCACCAGCCGCGTCTTCGGCTCCAAGCCCGGGGCGTACGGCGCGGGCCTGCTGCCGCTGATCGACTCGCGTGACTGGCGCGACGACGGTGACCTCGCGGAGGTCTACGCGGTCTGGGGCGGTTACGCCTATGGGCAGGGGCTGGACGGCCGTGAGGCCAGGACGGACATGGAGACGGCGTTCCGGCGCATCGAGGTGGCGGCGAAGAACCAGGACAACCGCGAGCACGACATCGCCGACTCCGACGACTACTTCCAGTACCACGGCGGCATGGTGGCGATGGTGCGCCACCTGACCGGGACCTCGCCGCTGGCCTACGTCGGCGATTCGCACGTCCCGGACGCCGTGCGCACCCGCACGCTGGGCGAGGAGACCCGCCGGGTGTTCCGCTCCCGGGTGGTGAACCCCCGGTGGATCGCCGCGATGCGGCGGCACGGCTACAAGGGCGCGTTCGAGATGGCGGCGACCGTCGACTACCTGTTCGGCTTCGACGCGACCGCCGGGGTGGTGGACGACTGGATGTACGAGACGCTCGCCCAGTCGTACGTCTTCGACCCCGAGGTGCGGGATTTCATGCGCAGGTCGAACCCGTGGGCGCTGCGCGGCATCGCCGAGCGGCTGATCGAAGCGGCCGACCGGGGGCTGTGGGCACAGCCGGAAGAACGGACCCTCGACCAACTGCGGGCGACATATCTGGAAATGGAAGGCGACTTGGAGGCGGGCCAGTGATATATCCGTTCAGCGCGGTCGTCGGGCTCGCCGACCTCAAGCTCGCGCTGCTGCTCAACGCGGTGTCACCGTCCATCGGCGGCGTGCTCGTGCGCGGCGAGAAGGGCGCGGCCAAGTCCACGGTCGTGCGGTCGCTGGCCGCGCTGCTGCCGCCGGTGCGGGTGGTGGCCGGCTGCCGGTTCTCCTGCGGCCCCGGCGCGCCGGACCCGCACTGCCCCGACGGCCCCCATGAGGAAGACGGCCCCGCCACCGAACGACCGGCCCGGCTGGTCGAGCTGCCGATCGGCGCCGGGGAGGACCGGGTGACCGGATCGCTCGACCTGGAACGGGCGCTGACCGAGGGCGTCAAGGCGTTCGAGCCCGGGCTGCTGGCCGCCGCGCACCGGGGCGTGCTCTACGTCGACGAGGTCAACCTGCTGCACGACCACCTGGTGGACCTGCTGCTCGACGCGGCCGCGATGGGCATCTCGTACGTCGAGCGCGAGGGCGTGTCGGTCCGGCACGCCGCGCGGTTCCTCCTGGTCGGCACGATGAACCCGGAGGAGGGCGAGCTTCGCCCGCAACTGCTCGACCGCTTCGGCCTCGCCGTTGACGTGCGCGCCTCGCGTGAGCCGGCCGAGCGCGCCGAGGTGGTGCGCCGCCGGCTCGCGTTCGATGCCGACCCGGCCGCTTTCGGAGCCGCGTACGAAACCGGCGATCGGGCGCTCGCCGAGCGGATCGCGTCCGCCCGTGCCCTGCTCCCCCGGGTGGTGCTCCCCGACCCGGCGCTGCGTCAGGTGACCGCGGTGTGCGCGGCCTTCGACGTGGACGGGCTGCGTGCGGACCTGGTCATGGCGCGGACCGCGATCGCGCTCGCCGCGTGGGAGGGCCGCGACGAGGTCACCGGTGACGACGTGGCCACGGCGGCGCGGCTGGCGCTGCCGCACCGACGCCGCCGGGACCCGTTCGGCGAGCCGGGCCTGGACGAGGAACGGCTGGAGCGCGCACTCGCCGACGCGGCCGGTGACACAGCCGGTGACACAGCCGGTGACACAGCCGGTGAGGGCGACGGCTCCGAAGCGGGCAGGCCGGACGGCGACGGCCCAAATAAGGAAGGCCCGGATAACGATGATCCGGACGATGACGGTCCGGGCGGTGGGCCCGGTGATGACGGTCCGGGCGGCCTCCCGGGAGGCGAGGGCCCGGGAGACCGGCCCGCCCACTCCTCGGAACGGCCCCCGGCCCCGGCCGGACAGCCGTACCGGACGCGGCTGCTGACCCCGCCGACCGTGGGCAGGGGCGGCCCGGCGGGCAGACGCGGACGCACGGCCGGCGGGTCAGCGGGCCGGGCGGTCGGCGCACGGCCGGTGTCGAACGGCCGTGCCGTACCACTGCATCTCGTGGCGACGCTCACCGCGGCCGCGCCGTACCAGCGGGACCGGGGCCGCGGCCGCGGTGGACCGCTGGTGCTGCGCCGCGCCGACCTCAGGGTGGCGATCCGGGAGGGGCGCGAGTCGAACCTCGTGCTGTTCTGCGTGGACGCGAGCGGATCGATGGCGGCGCGGGCGCGGATGGGCGCGGTCAAGGGGGCGGTGCTCTCGCTGTTGCTCGACGCCTACCAGCGGCGCGACAAGGTCGGGCTGGTGACCTTCCGCGGCGAGGGCGCGACCGTGGCGCTGCCGCCCACCTCGAGCGTCGAACTGGCCTCCGCCCGGCTGGAGCGGCTCGCGACCGGCGGGCGCACCCCGATCGCCGCCGGGCTGGCGTGCGCCGCGCGGCTGCTCGCGGCCGAGCGGCTGCGTGATCCGCTGCGCCGCGCGCTGCTGGTCGTCGTCACCGACGGCCGGCACACCGCCGGTCCCGACCCGGCGGTGACCGCCCGGCGGCTCGCCGCCGACGGCGTGGCGGGTGTGGTGGTCGACTGCGAGCAGGGCCCGGTACGGCTCGGCCTGGCCGGCCGGATCGGCGCCGCGCTGGGTGGCGTCGCCCTGCGGCTGGACGAACTGGCGGCAGACGGGCTGGCCGAAATCGTGCGTGACGTGAGGATGGTGGCGTAGATGCCGCAGGGTAGGCCGGCCAGGGTGCCCGACGACGGGCTGACGACACGGCAACGGCGCAACCGGCCGCTCGTCATCGTGCACACCGGTGAGATGAAGGGGAAGTCGACCGCGGCCTTCGGTCTCGCGCTGCGCGCGTGGAACCAGGGCTGGCCGATCGGAGTGTTCCAGTTCGTCAAGAGCGCCAAGTGGCGGGTCGGCGAGGAGTCGGCGCTGCGCGCGCTCGGCCGGCTGCACGAGCAGACCGGCGAGGGCGGCCCGGTGACCTGGCACAAGATGGGCGAGGGCTGGTCGTGGATCCAGCGGCCGGGCACCGAGGCCGATCACGCGGCCGACGCACGGGAGGGCTGGGAGCAGGTCAGGCGGGACCTGGCCGCCCAGACCCACACGCTGTACGTCCTGGACGAGTTCACCTATCCGATCAAGTGGGGCTGGGTCGACGTCGGCGACGTCGTGGCGACACTGCGCGACCGCCCGGGTCACCAGCACGTGGTCATCACCGGCCGCGACGCCGACCCGCTGCTCGTCGAGGCCGCCGACCTGGTGGTGGAGATGACCAAGGTCAAGCACCCGATGGACGCGGGTCAGAAGGGTCAGCGAGGGATCGAATGGTGACGATGCCCCGCGTCGTCGTGGCCGCACCGTCGTCGGGAGCCGGCAAGACGACGTTCGCCACCGGGCTGATGGCCGCGCTGACGGGGCGCGGGCTGACCGTGTCGCCGCACAAGGTCGGCCCCGACTACATCGACCCCGGCTACCACGCCGCGGCGACCGGCCGGCCCGGTCGCAACCTCGACGCGTTCCTCGTCGGGGCTGATCTGGTGGCCCCGCTGTTCGCGTACGGAGCTCTCGGCGCGGACGTCGCCGTCGTGGAGGGCGTGATGGGGCTGTTCGACGGCCGCGGCGCGACCGGCGAGGGCTCGACCGCGCACGTCGCGCGGCTGCTGGACGCGCCGGTGCTGCTGGTCGTCGACGCGTCGGCGCAGTCGTCGTCGGTGGCCGCGCTCGTACACGGGTTCGCGACCTACGACCGGTCCGTACGACTCACCGGGGTGGTGCTCAACCGCGTGGCGTCGCCGCGTCACGAGTCGATCCTGCGCGAGGCGCTGGCCTCGTCCCCGGCACCGGTGCCGGTACTCGGGGCGTTGCCGCGCGATCCCGGTGCGGGCGTGCCGTCGCGGCATCTCGGCCTGGTTCCCGCGCAGGAGCGGGGTCCGGCGTCGCGTGCCGCCGTCGACGCGCTGGGCGCGCTGGTGGAGCGGCACTGCGACGTCGAGGCGATCATGCGGGTGGCGTCGGCGGCGCCGCGGCTCGCGGCCCGCCCGTGGTCCCCTGCCGACGCGGTCGGCCGGCCCGTCTCGCCGGGCCCCGTCGTGGCGGTGTCCGCCGGGGCGGCGTTCACGTTCCGCTATCCCGAGACGGTCGAGTTGCTGGAGGCGGCGGGAGCGCGGGTCGCGACCGTGGACCCGCTGCGCGACGAGAGGCTGCCGGACGGCACCCGCGCGCTGGTGCTCGGCGGGGGGTTCCCGGAGGTCCACGCGGCCGAACTGTCGGCGAACCGCGCACTGCGCGACGAGGTGGCGCGGCGGGCGGCGGACGGCCTGCCGGTGATCGCCGAGTGCGGTGGCCTGCTCTATCTGGCCCGCGTTCTGGACGGGCTGCCCATGTGCGGGGTGCTACCGGTGGAGGCCCGGATGACCGAACGATTGACGATCGGCTACCGCGAGGCCGTACGGCACGGCACCCGCCCGGACGGCCCATCGGACGGCCCATTGGACGGCACGACCGGCGGCCCGGCCGGCGGCACGACCACCGGCACGCCGGCGCGGGCGCATGAGTTCCACCGCACGGTCTGCTCCCCCGCCGCCGGAAGGAACGCGGCGTACACGCTGGCGGGCGGCCGCCGGGAGGGGTTCGTCCAGGACCGGGTGCACGCCTCCTGTCTGCATCAGCACTGGGCCGGTGCGCCGCACCTGGCCCGCGATCTGGTGAAGGCGGCGGCGTGAGCGGCCCGGTGGTCAGTGGGGGTCCGGTGCTGATCGGCGTGGGCGTCGGCCCCGGCGATCCCGACCTGGTCACGGTGAAGGCGGTGCGGGTGCTGCGTACGGCCGACGTCGTGATGGTCCCCATAAAGGAGGGCGAGGAGGGCCGCGCCGAACGCGTGGTCCGCGCGCACCTTTCCGAAGGCTCGGGCGGCCGCGAAGGTTCAGGGGGCCCCGAAGGTTCGGGTGGCAGGGTGCGGCGGCTCGTGTTCGCGCTCACCGAGGAGGCCCGGCGCGACGCGGCCTGGGACGCGGCCGGGGCCGCCACCGCCGAGGCCTTCGTGAACGGCGCCCGCACGGTGGCGTTCGCGACCATCGGCGACCCCAACGTCTACAGCACGTTCACCTACCTCGCCGAGACGGTCCGGGGGCTGGTGCCCGGGCTGCGCGTCGAGACCGTGCCCGGGATCACCGCCATGCAGGCGCTGGCGGCGACGAGCGGCACGGTCCTCGTCGAGGGCCGTGAGTCGCTCGCCCTCATGCCGCTGACCGCGGGGGTCGAGCCGCTGCGCCACGCCCTCGACACCCACGACACGGTCGTCGCCTACAAGGGAGGACGCATGCTGCCCGAGGTGCTGGCCGCCGTCGGCGACGCCGGGCGGCTCGCCGACGCCGTCTACGGCGCCGCGCTCGGTCTGCCGGGCGAGGAGGTGCGGCCCGCCGCCGGTCTCGACCCCTCGGCGGCCGGGCCGTACCTGTCCTCGCTGCTGGTGACCCGGCGCAGGACGGGACGGGGAGGCAGGCTGTGACCGGCGAACGGGAGGACGGCCCGGCTGCGACCGGCGAAGTGATCTTCGTTGGGGCCGGGCCCGGCGCCGCCGACCTGCTCACGCTGCGCGGGGCGGCCGCCATCGGCCGGGCCGACGTGGTCGTGTGGGCCTCCAGCCTCGTGCATCCCGGCGTGCTGGACCACGCCCGTCCCGGCGCCCGCGTCGTCGACTCGGCGGCGGTGCCGCTGGAGGACGTCGTCGCGTTGTACGAGGAGGCCGCCAGGGACGGGCTGCGGGTGGCCCGGGTGCACTCCGGCGACCCCGCCCTGTGGGGCGCGGTCCAGGAGCAGCTCGACCGGTGCGCCGCGCTGGGCCTGGCGACCGAGATCGTGCCCGGGGTGTCCAGCTTCACCGCGGTCGCCGCCGCCGTCCGGCGCGAGCTCACGATTCCCGAGGTCGCGCAGTCGGTGGTGCTCACCCGGCTGGAGGGCGGCAAGACGCCGATGCCGCCCGGGGAGACCGTCCGGGGGTTCGCCGCGCACGGCACGACGATGGCGCTGTTCCTGTCGGCGGCCCGTGCCGTACGGCTCCAGCAGGAGCTGCTGGCCGGCGGCTATCCGCCGGAGACGCCGTGCGTCGTGGGCCACCGGGTCACCTGGGAGGACGAACTGGTCCTGCGCTGCCGGCTCGACGAACTGGCGTCGACCATGCGGGCGAGCAGACTGTGGAAGCAGACGCTGGTGCTCGTGGGGCCCGCCCTCGGCGCGTCCGGCACCCGCTCGCACCTCTACCATCCCGGGCACTTCCACGGGCACCGCCGGCCCGACCGCGCCGCCCGGCGGGCGCTGCGCGGCACGCGGCGCGAAGGCGAGCGTTGAGCGGTGAGCGAGCTACCGGAGCTGCGCGAGCCGGACCTGCCGCGCACGATGCGGGTGCGCAAGCGGGCGCTGCGCACCGGATGGACCACGGGCACCTGTGGCGCGGCGGCGGCCAAGGCCGCGAGCATCGCGCTCACCTCGGGCCGGACCCCGGCGGACGTGGACACGCCGCTGCCGACGGGCGACCGCGTGACACTGCCGGTCGAGTCGTACGAGATCCGCGCCGACCGGGCGATCGCCGTCGTCGTCAAGGACGCGGGCGACGATCCCGACGCCACCGACGGCGCGCACCTGACGGCGACCGTGTCCTGGCGGGACCGGACGGGCATCGAGCTGGACGGCGGCATCGGCGTCGGCGTGGTCACCAAGCCCGGCCTCGGACTGGAGGTCGGCGGCCCGGCCATCAACCCGGTGCCGCGCGCGCAGATCACCCAGGCCGTCGCGGAGGTCGTCGACCTCGCCGAACGCGGCGTCCGCGTGGTCATCAGCGTACCCGAGGGCGAGCGGATGGCCCGCAAGACCACCAACGCCCGGCTGGGAATCCTCGGCGGGATCTCGATCCTCGGCACCACCGGCGTCGTCCGCCCCTTCTCGACCGAGTCGTGGCGCTCGTCGGTGGTGCAGGCGATCAGCGTGATGGCCGCACAGGGCGAGCGGACGCTCGTGCTGTCCACCGGCGGTCGCACCGAGAACGCCGCGATGCGGCTGCGGCCGGACCTGCCCGAGGTGTGCTTCGTCGAGGTCGGCGACTTCACCGGGGCGGCGCTGCGCCGGGCCGTCGACGAGGGCCTGCGCGAGGTCCTGTTCGTCGGCATGGCCGGCAAGCTGACCAAGCTCGCGGCCGGCGTTCTCATGACGCACTACACCCGGTCGAAGATCGATCGCGGGTTGCTCGCGGGCATCACGCGGGAGGTCGGCGGCGACGCCGGGCTGGTCGAAGCCGCGGCCGGCGCCAACACGGCCCGGCACGCGTACGAGCTGTGGGAGGCGGCTGGCCTGCTCGAACCGGCCGGGCGGGTGCTGTGCCGCCGAGTCAAAGGCGTGCTCGAGGCGTTCACCGACGGCGTGATCACCGCGTCGGTCGTCATGGTCGACCCCGACGGCCGGGCCGCCGTCGCATCGAGCGAAGTGGCCGCCCCATGACGGGGGCGCCCCCGGTGACCGTCATCGGCGTCGACGCCGACGGGCGGCCGCCGCTCCCGTGGGCGGCGCGGCGGCTCGCCGAAGCGACGCTGGTGGTGGGCGCCGCCCGGCACCTGGCCGCCGTGCCGGTCCCGCCGCATGCCGCCCGGCACATGCTCGGCGACGTCGGCGCGGGCGTCGCGGCCGTGCGCGAACACGCCGGGCCGGCCGTCGTGCTGGCCTCCGGCGATCCCGGGTTCTTCGGGATCGTGCGCCTGCTGCGCGAGCGGGGCCTCGCCGTCGAGGTCGCGCCGGCGGTGTCGTCGGTGGCCGCGGCGTTCGCGTCGATCGGGCTGAGCTGGGACGACGCGGCCGTGGTCAGCGCGCACGGGCGGGAGTTGCGCCGGGCCGTGAACGCCTGCCGCGCCCTGCCCAAGGTGGCCGTGCTGACGGCGCCCGGCGCCGGGCCCGCCGAGATCGGCGCCGGATTGGCCGCCGCGTCCCCGGGCGTTTCCCGGCGGATGGTCGTCGCCGAGCTGCTGGGGACCCCCGAGGAGCGCGTCACCGAGTGCACGCCGGAGCAGGCGGCCACCCGGGAGTGGGCCGACCCCAACGTCGTGCTGGTGCTGGCCACCGAGGTCACCGCGGCACGCGGATGGTCCTGGCCCCGGCGGCGGGTGCCGTACCGGTGGGCACTGCCCGAGACGTCGTTCGAACACCGCGACGGCATGATCAGCAAGGCGGAGGTGCGTGCGCTCGCCCTCGCCCATCTGGCCCCCGGCGTCGGCGACCTGGTCTGGGACGTCGGCTGCGGCAGCGGTTCGGTCGCCGTCGAGTGCGCCCGGTTCGGCGCGGCCGTGATCGCCGCCGACCACGACGCGGACCAGTGCGAGCGGGCGGGCCGCAACGCGGCGGCGCACGGCGTGGAGATCTCCGTCGTCCGGGCGGCGGCCCCCGCGTGCCTGGCCGCCCTGCCCGACCCCGACGCCGTCTTCGTGGGCGGCGGCGGCCCGGAGACGGTCGCCGCCGCGGCCGGGCGCGGGGCGCGGTCGGTGGTGGTCGCGCTGGCCGCGCTCGACCGGGTCGCGGCCGCGCGTGACGCGCTGCGCGCCGCGTCGTACGACGTCGGCGGGGTCGCGATCAACGCGGGCAGGTTCGCCGACCTTCCCGGCGGCGCCACCAGGCTGGCCGCCGTCAATCCCGTCTTCCTCGTGTGGGGGCATCGTTGACGACTTCTGACGCGACGACGACATTGGGCCTGGTCACCGCCACCAGGGCGGGCCGTACCGCCGCCGGGCGCCTGGCGGCGGTCACCGCGGAACGGGACGTGCGCGTCTACGCGGTGACGGACCTCGCCCAGGCGTGGCGCGAATGCGATGAGATCGTCTGCTTCCTGGCGGTGGGCGCCACGGTACGGCTGCTCGCCCCGCTGCTGGGCGACAAGCACACCGACCCCGGCGTGGTCTGCGTCGACGAGGCGAACCGGTTCGCGGTCGCGCTCGTGGGCGGGCACGCCGGAGGCGCCAACCGGCTCGCGCGCCGCGTCGCCGACGCGCTCGGCGCGACACCCGTGATCACCACCGCGACCGACGCGTCCGGCACCGGGCCGCTCGACGAAATCGGCTGGCCGGTCGAGGGAGACGTGGCCGCCGTGACCCGCGCCATGCTCGACGGAGAGGAGGTCACGCTGGCGGCCGACGCCACCTGGCCGCTGCCGCCCCTGCCGGTCACCATCGAGACCACCCCCGTCGAGGAGAGCGTTTCACCCGCTCCCCGGGTCGTCGTCAGCGATCGGATCGGCGCGGGGCGGACGCGGCCGGCGGTCGTGGTCCGCCCGCCGAGCCTCGTGATCGGCGTGGGCGCCAGCGGCGGCGCCCCGGCCGAGGAGATCCTCACGCTCGTCTCGCGCGCGCTCGGCGACGCCGGTCTCGCGCCGGGCTCGGTCGCCCGGCTCGCCACAGTCGACGTGAAGGCCGGCGAACCGGGCATCGTCGAGGCGGCCCGCACGCTCGGCGTGCCGCTCATCACCCATCCCGCCGACCGGCTCGCCCGGATCCACGTGCCGAACCCGAGCGAGGTCGTGCGGAACGCGGTCGGCACCCCCAGCGTCGCGGAGGCGGCGGCGCTCGCCGAGGCCGGTGCGGGCGGCGAACTGGTCGCGCCGAAACGCAAGTCGGCGATGGCGACGGTGGCCGTCGCCCGCCTGCGGCCCCGCGGCAGGCTGGCGATCGTCGGCCTCGGTCCCGGCGCCCGCGACCTGCTCACCCCGCGCGCGGTCGCCGAACTGCGCCGAAGCGGCCACGTCGTGGGGCTGGACCAGTACGTCGCGCAGATCCGGGACCTGCTGCGGCCCGGCACCCAAGTGATCGAGAGCGGGCTCGGCGCCGAGGAGGAGCGGGCGCGCACGGCCGTACGGCTGGCCCGCGAGGGGCACGCGGTCGCGCTGGTCGGCAGCGGCGACGCCGGTGTGTACGCGATGGCCGCCCCGGCGCTGGAGTTCGCGGACGACACGTTCGACGTGGCCGGGGTGCCGGGGGTGACCGCCATGCTGGCCGGGGCCGCGCTGCTCGGCGCGCCACTCGGCCACGACCACTGCGCGATCAGCCTGTCGGACCTGCACACGCCGTGGGAGGCGATCGAACGGCGGGTGCGCGCCGCCGCCGACGCCGACCTGGTCGTCGCTTTCTACAACCCCCGCTCGCGGGGGCGCGACCGGCACCTTTCCAGAGCACTGGGCATCCTCGCCGAGCGGCGCTCCCCCGCCACGCCCGTCGGCGTGGTGACCGACGCCGCCCGTCCCGGGCAGACCGTCACACTGTCCACGCTCGGCGGCTTCGACGTCGAACCGGTCGGCATGCGCAGCATCGTGATCGTCGGCTCGACGCACAGCCACGTCGTCGCCGGCCGCTTCGTCACTCCAAGGGGGTACTCATGGCAACGCTGACATCCGCCCATCCGCCGTACGAGGTCGCCGCCGCGCCGTTCGCGGTCACCGCCGCCTGTCAGGGCTGCGGCGCCTGTCTGCTCACCTGCCCCGAGCACGCGATCCGGCCGGGAGCGGACGACGGGACGCTGGTCGTGCTCGCTGACCGGTGCAGCGGGTGCGGCGAGTGCGTCGAGGTCTGCCCCGTCGACGCCATAACCGAGACGGGAACCGAGGGGCGGACACCGACATGGACGCCGATGCGGACGCCGACGCCGACGGAGGTGCGGCGATGAGGGTGGTGCATCCCATCGAGGCGCTGTCGTACGAAATCCTCCGTTCGCGGGTGGACACCGCGCATCTGCCGCCGCTGACCCGGGCGGTCGTCGAGCGGGTCATCCACTCCAGCGCCGACGTCGGCTACCTCGACGATCTGGTGGTGTCGGCCGAGGAGCATCTGCGCGCCGCCGCGGCCGCGCTGCGCGCCGGAGCCCCGGTCGTCACCGACGCGGAGATGGTCGCGGCGGGCATCACGTCCGTGACCCCGATCTGCCGGGTACGCCATGTCGCCCCGCACGCCGCCCCGCACGCCGCCGCGCACGCCGCCGGTCACGGTGGGCTGACCCGCAGCGCGGCCGCCATCCGGCTGGCGTACGACGAGGTCGGGCCGGGCGCGGTGTGGGCCGTCGGCAACGCGCCGACCGCGCTGGAGCAACTGCTGCGCCTGGACGCCCGGCCCGCACTCGTCGTCGGGCTGCCGGTCGGGTTCGTCGGCGCGGTCGAGTCCAAGCAGGCGCTCCGGGAGTCGGGGCTGCCCGCCGTCAGCAACGTCAGCGAGAAGGGCGGCTCGGCGGTCGCCGCCGCCGCCGTCAACGCACTGCTCTACGCGGAGGATTCTTGAACGGCCAGCGGAACGGTCTGAACAACAGCACGCCGAACGGCCTGCTGATGGTGGGGCACGGCACCCGGGACACCGCCGGGGTACGCGATTTCCACCAGCTCGTCGAACTCGTGGCGCGGCGGGCGCCGGTGCCCGTCGCGGGTGGGTTCATCGAACTGTCGCCGCCGCCGTTGAAGGACGCGGTCGCCGAACTGGTCGGCAACGGGCACGACCGGCTCGGCGTCGTCCCGCTCGTCCTGGCCGCGGCCGGTCACGCCAAGGGCGACATCCCGGCCGCGCTCCATCGGGAGGTCGCCCGCCATCCCCGGCTCGGCTACGCGTACGGTCGGCCGCTCGGGCCGCACCCCACCCTGCTCGACCTGCTGGACGAGCGGCTGGGCGCCGTACTGGACGTGGCCGAGCGGGCGGACACGACGGTGATCCTGGTCGGCCGGGGCTCGACCGACCCGGACGCCAACGCCGAGCACGCCAAGGTGGCCCGGCTGCTGTGGGAGGGCCGGGGCCTGGCCGGGGTGGAGCCCGCATTCATCAGCCTCGCCGCCCCCGGCGTGCCCGCCGCGCTGGAACGGGCCCGCCTGCTCGGCGCGCGACGCGTCGTCGTCCTGCCGTACTTCCTGTTCAACGGCGTGCTGCCCGCCCGTACGGCGGAGCAGGCGCGGGCCTGGGCCGCCGATCGCCCCGAGGTCGAGGTCCGCTGCGCCGGCGTCATCGGGCCGGTTGCCGGGCTCGCCGACCTCGTGCTCGAGCGGTTCATGGAGGCCCGGAGCGGCGACATCAGGATGAACTGCGACACGTGCGTCTACCGGATCGCGATGCCGGGCCACGAACACCGCGTCGGCGCCGCGCAGCACCCGCACCACCACCCCGACGACCCGAACCATCACCCGCACCACCACCCCGACGACCCGGCCCACGTGCACGCTCACGCATGATTGCACCCGTGAACGACCCCGTGAACAACCCCGTGAACGACCCCGTGAACGACCCCGTGAACGACTACGACCTGCGGCACCACGGCGACGCCGAGGCCGCGCCGGGAATGCTCGACTTCGCCGTCAACGTGCGCCTGGCCGCGCCGCCGGAGTGGCTGCGCGCCGTGCTCGTGGACGCACTCGGCACGCTCGGCCGCTACCCGGACCCGGCCACCGCGACCGCCGCGGTGGCCGCCCGGCACGGCCGGCCCGCCGAGGAGGTCCTGCCCGTCGCGGGCGCGGCCGAGGCGTTCGTGCTGCTCGCCCGGGCGCTGCGGCCACGCCGCGCGGTGTGCGTGCATCCGTCGTTCACCGAGCCCGAGGCGGCGCTGCGCACGGCCGGGCACGACGTCGAGCGGGTGGTGCTGCCGGAGCCGTACGGCCTTCGGCCCAACCTGATCCCCTCCGACGCCGACCTGGTCGTGCTCGGCAATCCGACCAACCCCACGGGTGTGCTGCACGATCCCGCCGATCTGGTGCGGCTGGCCCGGCCGGGCCGGACCCTCGTCGTGGACGAGGCGTTCATCGACACCGTCCTGGGCGAGCGTGGCAGCCTCGCGGGGCGACGGGACCTCCCCGGCCTCGTCGTGCTCCGCAGCCTGACCAAGACGTGGGGGCTGGCCGGGCTGCGCGTGGGCTACCTGCTGGCGGAACCGGCGATGGTCCGCACGCTGGCGCGGGCGCAGCCGCTGTGGTCGGTGTCCAGTCCGGCGCTGGCCGCGCTGGTCGCCTGCTGCTCACCCGCCGCGCTGGCCGAGGCCGAGCGGGCGGCGGTGCTGCTCGGCGAGCAGCGCGCCCATCTGCTGGCCGGTCTCGCCGACCTCGGGATCGAGGTCGCCGCGCCGTCGTCGGCCTCGTTCGTGCTCGTCCGCCTGCCCGGCGGGCTGAAGGTCCGCGAGCGGCTGCGCGCGGCCGGGATCGCGGTCCGCCGGGCCGACACCTTCCCCGGTCTGGGCCCCGACCACCTGCGGATCGCCGTACGGCCGCAGGCCCAGACCGACGGACTGCTCACCGAGCTGAGCCGGGCCGTCGATCACGCGTTGTAGGCGTGACCCCAGTAGGCGTCCTCGGTGATCTCCTTGACCGACCAGGTGGCGTCGTCGACCCGGATCGCGCCGGTGCCGTACTCCACCTGGAACCCGCCGGGAGTGGCGGCGTAGAAGGAGACCATCTTGTCGTTGGTGTGCCGGCCCAGCGACTGCAGCACCGGGATCTTCCGCGCGGTGAACCGGTCCAGGCCGCGGCCCACGTCGTCGAGCTCCTCCATCTCCAGCATGAAGTGGAAGATCGCGGCGGGCATCGGAACCTCGCACAGCCCCAGGCTGTGGTGGCGGGGGTTGCAGCCGAGGAAGCGCACCCAGTTCATCGTGCCTTCGGGTCCGCCGAACGTCGCCGCGGGGAACCGCATCGAGTCGCGGTGCCGGAAGCCGAGGACCTCGGTGTAGAAGGTGAAGGACGCCTCGATGTCCGACGCCGAGACAACCACGTGGCCGAGCCCCAGGTCATCGGTGATGAACCTCTGGCCGTGCGTGGTGATCACGGGGCTGTGGTCCAGCACCGGGTTGTAGTAGATCTCCAGGTGGTTGCCGTTCGGGTCGTCCACGTGGGCCAGCTCCTCGACCCGGCGGTCCACGGCCTCCTCGGCCGTGCCGGGCGTGACCTCGTGGCCGGCGGCCTCGAGGCGCGCGACGACCTCGCGGAAGGCGGCCCGGTTGGGCGCCTCCCAGCCGGTCGCGAGCAGCCGGTCGGTCTCGCCGGGCAGGAACGTGAACCGGGAGGCGTGCTCGTCCATCCGCAGGTACAGCGCGTCCTCGCGTGGACCGGTGGTGGCGACCAGGCCGAGCACCTCGGTGGCGAAGGCGCGCCACTCGTCGAGCTTCGCGGTCTCGAACCGCAGGTAACCGAGAGAGTGAATCATGGCAGTTACTCCTGGTGGGGATCTCGGACAGGGCGTCAGATCATGTTGTCGGCGACCGGGAAGCCGAGAAGGCCCTTGCCGTACATGGTCAGCGCGCGCTCCGGGTCGTTGACGGCGTGGACCCGGCCCGCGTGCGCGTCCCGCCAGCCGCGCTGGATGGCGTTGCCGTGCGCGAGGGCGCGGCCGCCGGCGCTCTCGAACAGCATGTCGACGGCCTTGATGCACCGCTGGGTGGCGAGGACCTGGTCACGGCGGGTGCGCAGCCGCAGTTCGAACGGGAGCTCCTGCCCGGCCTCGGCGTGCCGCAGCAGCTCGCTGATGTTGCGCTCCATCAGCGCCCAGGCGGCGTCGATCTCACTCGACGCGGTGGCGATGCGGACCTGGGCGTGCGGGTCCTCCGCCACCTTGTTCCCGTACGAGACGCTGATGCGCTGCTTGGTGTGCTTCACGTACGCGTCCAGCGCGCCCTGGGCCATGCCGACGATCGGCGTGCTGATCGTGGTGCTGAACACGGCGGCGAACGGCAGCCGGTACAGCGCGGCGGTGTTGACCTCGTTGCCGGGGCAGTCGCACGCGGAGGTGAGGGAGAAGCTCAGCGTGCGGTGCTCCGGCACGAAGGCGTCCTCGACCACGATGTCGTTGCTGCCGGTGCCGCTCAGGCCGATGACGTTCCACACGTCGTCGATCCGGTAGTCCGAGCGCGGCAGCAGGAAGGTCCGCATGTCGACCGGGGCGCCGTCCGGCCCGGTGATCAGGCCGCCGAGGAACACCCAGTCGGCGTGGTCGCAGCCGGAGGAGAAGCTCCAGCGCCCGCTGACCCGGAAGCCGCCCTCCACAGGAGTGATCTTTCCGGTGGGCGCGTAGGAGGACGAGATCCGCGCGTTCGGGGTCTCCCCCCAGACGTCCTCCTGCGCCTGAACCGGGAACAGCCCCAGCTGCCACGGGTGCACGCCGAGGACCGAGGCGATCCAGCCGGTGGATCCGCAGGCGGCGGCGATCTCCTTGACCGCCGTGTAGAACGTCACGGGGTCGGCCTCGACGCCGCCGTAGCGCTTGGGCTGCAGCAGCCGGAAGAACCCGGCCTCGGCCAGCTCCTTCACGGTGGAGTCCGGGATCCGGCGGGCCTCCTCGGCCTCGGCGGCCCGCTCCCTGATCGCGGGAATGAGGCCGCGCACGGCCTCGAGGACCTCCTGCTCGGTCATGTTCGTTCGCTCCTCGCTGCTACGCCTCTAGGTCGTGTCCCTAGCGCACGGGTCGGTCGTCAGTACGCTAGGCGAAATGTCCCGATTCGAAATAAGGGGTTTCCCGGTGAGCGGGAACCGGCCGCCTGGGAACCCGCCGGGCGCGGATGGCACGAAGGGCCGGCCCCGCCTGGGGCCGGCCCTTCGATTCCGGGTCCGATATGTGCCGTGATCCGGGTCAGCGGGCCTCGCGGGGCAGGCCCAGCACCCGCTCGGAGATGATGTTGCGCTGGATCTCGTTGGAGCCCGCGTAGATCGTGTCGGAGCGGGTGAACAGATAGAGCCGCTGCCAGTCGTTCAGGTCGTACGGCCCGCCGTCGGCGATCATGCCGGCCGCGCCGAGCACGTCCATCGCCAGCTCGCCCAGCTCCCGATGCCAGATGCCCCAGACGAGCTTGGAGATCGACGACTCGGGGCCCGGGGCCCCCGCCGCGATGCCCGCCATGGAACGGACCGCGTTCGACCGCATGGCCTCCAGCCCGATCCAGGACCGGACCAGCCGGTCGCGCAGCAGCGGGTCGTCGATCGCGCCGGTCCGGCGGGCGAGATCGATGACCCCCTCGAGCTCGCGGCGGAAGCCGACCTGCTGGCCGAGGGTGGCCACGCCGCGTTCGAACCCGAGGGTGGCCATGGCGATCTTCCAGCCGTCGCCCGGTGCGCCCACGATGTCGCCCGCGTCGGTGACCGCGTCGTCGAAGAAGACCTCGTTGAACTCGCTCGTGCCGGTCATCTGCACGATCGGGCGGATCTCCACCCCGTCCTGCCGCATCGGCACGAGCAGGTAGGACAGCCCGCGGTGACGGGCGGACCCGGGCTCGGTGCGGCACACCACGAAGCTCCAGTCGGACTCGAGCGCGAGGGAGGTCCACACCTTCTGCCCGGTGATCCGCCATCGGTCGCCGTCGAGCTCGGCTCGGGTCTGCACGTTGGCCAGGTCGGAGCCGGCGTTGGGCTCCGAGTAGCCCTGGCACCACAGCTCCTCGACCGCCACGATCGGCGGCAGGAAACGTGCGCGCTGCTCGTCGGTGCCGAACGCGATGAGCGTCGGGCCGAGCAGGTTCTCCCCGATATGGTTCACCCGCGCCGGCGCGTCGGCGAGGGCGTACTCTTCGTGGAAGATGACCTGCTGCTCGACGCTCGCGCCGCGCCCGCCATGCTCCTTGGGCCAGCCGACGCAGGTCCAGCCCGCGGCGGCCATGTGCCGCTCCCAGGCGAGCCGGATGTCGAACGCCTCGTGCTCACGGCCGGGGCCGCCCAGCCCGCGGGCGTGCGCGAACTCACCCGAGAGGTTGTCCTCCAGCCAGGCGCGCACCTCGGCTCTGAACCCCTCGGCCCTGAACGTCTCGTCCTGATTCACAGGGTTTACTCTACCAAACGATTGTTAGAAACTATCGGGGTGTCCCACCCCCCGGGAGTCCTCCCGATGACCGGGACGTGCGATCCACCCCGCGTGGTCCGGCCCTAACCTCGGCCTGATGGGCAGCCGTACTCGCACCGCGAGTGCATCCCATCGGCAGCGGGCCGGCCCTGTGAAGACCAAGGAGGAACCCGACATGCCCACTCCCAAGGAAGCGCTCCAGGGTTACATCGACGCCTGGAACGCCGGTGACGCCGAGGCGATCATCGCGCTCTTCGCCGACGACGCCGTCATCGTCGACCCCTACGGCACGCCCCCGCACGAGGGCCGGGACGCGATCCGCGCGTTCTACGAGGGGGGCGTCAAGACCGGTGCCAAGCTCAGCCTGGACACCCCGATCCGGGGTTCGCACGGCGACCGCGCCGCGATGGCGTTCACCGTCGAGCTCGCCTTGGAGGGCGCGGCCAAGCGCATCCGGGTGATCGACGTCATGACCTTCGACGAGCACGGCAAGATCTCCCGCATGGAGGCCCACTGGGGCCCCGACGACATGGAGTAGTCGTAGCCGCACGTCGCGAGCGAGTCGAACCCCCGACCGAGGAGACTGATTTGATCAGCATGGACGAGCAGGAGGAACTGCGCCGTACGGTGCGCGCCCTGCTCGAGCGCAACCCTCCGGCGCGGCCGGCGCCGGACGCCGAGCCCGGCTACGACGAAGCCGCATGGACGCTGCTCGCCGAGCAGGTGGGCGCCGCCGGCCTCGCCGTACCGGAGGAGCACGGCGGAGCGGGCTGCACCCTGGCCGAGACCCACGTGGTGTGCGAGGAGCTGGGCCGGTCCCTCGCCGCCGTGCCCTATCTGGGCTCGGCGGTCCTGGCCACCCAGGCGCTGCTCGCGTGCGGGGCTGTCGAGGCGCTGCCCGACCTCGCCGACGGCAGCCGCGTCGGTGCGCTGGCCTGGGCCGAGAACGGAGCTTCCGGACCCTGGGATCCGGCCGCGATCAGCACCCGCGCCGAAGCCGGCGGACCCACCGGTGTCACCCTCACCGGGGTGAAGGAGCACGTGCTCGACGGTGCCCGCGCCGATCTGTTCATCGTGCCCGCCCGGACGGAGGACGGCGATCTCGCCGTCTACGCTGTCGAGCCGTCCTCGGCGGGCGTACGGGTGGAGCCGCTGACCACGCTCGACCGGACCCGCCCCCAGGCCCGGGTGACTTTCGAAGCCGCCCCCGCGCGGCTGCTGTCCGCCGACGGGGACCGCGTCCTGGACCGGCTGCTCGCGGTGGCCGCCACCGCGCTCAGCGCCGAGCAGCTCGGCGGCGCGCAGCGCTGCCTGGAGATGACGCTCGACTACGTCAAGACGCGGGAGCAGTTCGGCAGGCCGATCGGCTCGTTCCAGGCGATCAAGCACCGGCTGGCGGACCTCTACGTGCTGGTGGAATCCGCCCGGTCGCTCAGCTACGACGCCGCACACGCGCTCGCCGAGGACGCGCCCGACGCCGGCGTACGCGCCACGACCGCGCAGGCGTACTGCGCGGAGGCGTTCTCGACCGTGGCGGCCGAGACCATCCAGCTCCACGGCGGCATCGGATTCACCTGGGAGCACGACGCCCACCTGTATTTCAAGCGCGCCCACTCCGCGGCCCAGCTGTTCGGCGACGCCGCCTGGCAGCGCGCCCGCCTCGCCCCGGCCGTGCTGGGCTCCGTACCGGCGGGGGCGTCGGCTTGACGCGTCGTTTCGAGGCATCGCGCTGAGGCGTCAGCCGGGCGGGTTCCAATCATAGGCAATCGAACAGTCAGGGAAGCAAGATGTCCGGTCTGCAGGACAAGGTAGTCATCGTGACCGGCGGCGCACGCGGCATCGGAGCCGCGGCGGCCGCCCGCATGGCCCAAGACGGCGCGAAGGTGGTGATCGCTGATCTGCTGGAGGAGGACGGCCGTAAGACCGCCGACGCTCTCGGCGGGCTGTTCGTCCAGCACGACGTGACCAGCGAGGCCGGCTGGGCCTCGGTCGTCGAGACCGTGACAGGCGCCTACGGCAGGATCGACGGCCTGGTCAACAATGCCGGGGTCGCCTGCAACAGCCTGATCGAGAACGAGAGCCTCGAATACTTCGAACAGGTGCTCAAGATCAACCTGACCGGCGTCTTCCTCGGGATCAAGGCCGTCATCGAGCCGATGAAGGCGGCCGGCGGCGGCTCGATCGTCAACATCTCGTCGGCGGCGGGCCTGACCGCCCTGCCGTTCACGTCCGCTTACGGGGCCTCCAAATGGGGCGTGCGCGGCCTCACGAAGATCGCATCCGTCGAGCTCGGTCGCTACCGCATCCGGGTCAACTCGATTCATCCCGGCATGACCTACACGCCGATGACCGCCGAGGTCACCCAGCTGGGAGAGGGCCTGTTCCCTCTCGCCGCCCTCGGCCGCGTCGGCGTGCCGGAGGAGATCGGCGAGGCTATCTCCTTCCTCGTCTCCGCCGACTCGTCGTACGTGACCGGCGCGGAACTGGCCGTCGACGGCGGCTGGACGACAGGAGAGAACGTCATGCTGGCCCAGGTCGAAGCCCAGACCGCCGAGGCCCGGTCCTCATGACGTCGAGGGCGCGGCGGCCAGTCCGACGTCGAACCGCACCTCGACGTCGTCACTGAGCTTGAGCGCGCCGAAGAACGCCGAATAGGGCTTGATCCCCCATCGGCTCTGGGTGACCGTCGCCGTCCCCTGCACCCGGCCGTCGGCGAACCGGCAGTCCAGGGTCACCGGACGGGTCACCCCGACCATCGTGAGATCGCCTTCCACCCGGAACGACTCCGGAGCACCGTCGACGCGGGTCGATCGGAAGGCGATCGTCGGGTGCTCCCCGGTATGGAGGACCTTCTCCCGGATGTTCTTCTCGATCTCCCGGCGATCGGAGACGGTGAGCGGTTTCACGCCCCCGGTGCCCTCCCGGACCTCGAGCGAGCCTGCCTCGGCCTGCACGGTCAGCGAGGAGGCCGCCGGGTCGCCGGTGTCGACCACGGCCTCCCCGTCCCAGCGCGTGACCTCGATGACGAGGTCGTGGCCGGCCTTGGCGCCCAGCCCCGTCCGGCTCGTCCTGACGAGGAACCGGCCAGACTGCGTCCCCAGGTGATATTTCCCGTCGGCGACATCCATATCCCCAGGCTAACCCCGCCCTCACGCCTCACTTAGCGGGACCGACCCCTACCCCCCACCCCCCGTGATCTTGCGAATACTCGCATGTAGGTGCCGAGAGCAGGCACTTCACATTTGATGATCTTGCAGTTTCTCGCAACCCCTCCCTCCCATCAGCGAAAACATCGTTCGTGATCTTGCATTTCGCGACCAACCGCAAGATCACGTAATGCATAAGGGCACGTCAGGAGGCCTGCCTGCGAGTATCTGCAAGATCACGGGAGTGTTCAGGGCGGCTGTGGTGTTCGTGTTGACCGTGTTGGTCTCCGCCCCTGGGCCTCGGGGGCGGCGGCTGCGGAGACAATGGGCGTATGGAGATCTGGATCAATCCGGCCTGCTCGAAGTGCCGGTCCGCGCTGTCGCTCCTGGACGCCGAGGGCGCGGAGTACATCGTTCGGTACTACCTGGAGGAGCCGCCAAGCACCCAGGAGATCGAGGACGTGCTGGACCGGCTCAAGCTGGAGCCCTGGGACGTCACCCGCCTCGGCGAGCCACCCGCGATCGATCTCGGCATGGCGTCGTGGCCGCGGGAGCAGGCGGATCGTGCGCGGTGGATCGAGACCCTGGCCGCGCACCCCTCCCTGATCCAACGGCCGATCATCACGGCCGACGACGGAACGGCGGTGGTCGGCCGCTCGCCCGAGGCGGTACGGTCCGTTCTCCCGTAGCGCTCAGGTCGAAGTGAGCAACTCTGGGGTGATCTCGGCCGGGCAGGTGACGCCGACCAGTGCCATGGCGATCTCCAGTTCGGCCAGCAGGCAGCGGATCACGTGCCGCACCCCGGCCTCTCCCGCCAGGCCGAGGCCGTAGGCGTACGGACGGCCCAGCATGACGGCCTTCGCCCCCAGAGCAAGCGCCTTGATCACGTCGGAGCCCGTACGTATGCCGCTGTCGAACAGCACGGTGATCTGGTCTCCGACGGCGGCGGCCACCCCGGGCAGCGCGTCGAGCGAGCCGATCGCGCCGTCGACCTGCCTGCCGCCGTGGTTGGACACGACGACGCCGTCCATGCCCGCGTCCACGGCCCGCCGCGCGTCGTCCGGATGCTGGATGCCCTTGAGCATGATCGGCCCGTCCCAGTGCTCACGCAGGAAAGCCAGGTCGTCCCAGGTGAGCGAGGGATCGCCGAACGTGCCGGCCCAGCGCATGATGGCGGCCTCCCGGTCGGCTCCGTCGCCATCGAACGGGCCGCCGACGGCCCGCTGGAACGCCGGGTCGGTGAAGTAGTTGGTCACGCCGATGCCGCGCAGGAACGGCAGGTACGCCAGATCGAGGTCGCGTGGCCGCCAGCCGAGAGTGTGCGTGTCCAGCGTGACGACGAGCGTCGTATATCCGGCGGCGGACGCCCGCGTCAGGAAGCTCACCACCACGTCCCGATCACTCGACCAGTAGAGCTGGAACCACCGAAGGCCGCCGGCGTTCGCCTCGGCGGCCTGCTCCATGGAGTGGGAGGCCGCCGTGCTCACCACGAGCGGCACGCCCAGGTCCGCGGCGGCACGCGCCACGGCGAGGTCCCCGTCGGGATGCATGATCGCCAGGACGCCGATCGGCGCGAGTAGCAACGGGACCGGCAGCGTCTGCCCGAGAAGCCGTACCGACAGGTCCCGTACGGCGACGTCGCGCAGCATGCGCGGCACGAGCCGCCTGCGCTCGAACGCCTCCCGGTTCGCGCGGGCCGTCGACTCGGTGCCCGCCGCCCCCGCCACATAGCCGTACGCGGCCGGGGCGAGCCGCTCCCCCGCGAGCCGCTCCAGCACGGTGAGGTCGGCGGGCAACTCCGGTCGCACGTCGCCCAACCCGTTCAGGTAGATCTCGTTCTGAAAGCCAGCAGGCGAACCCATCTCCAGTTCATTCCCCATACGCCAGCTGAGATGACTCGGGCGAATCCGGGCAGAGCATGGGCGTGTGGTCCCGCGGGCGGACCCCTCCAGATCCACGACATGACGCATGCACAAAGTCAGCGAAAAATCAACGTAGAATAAATTTCTGTGATATGAGTCACACACTGGAGCGAGCTCTGGCCCGACGCACCTATCACCTCCAGGTCACGGCGGTCTTTGCCTCCCCGCCACCGTCTCGTGACCCCCGGCTCCTGGAGGCCCCTGGCATGTGAAGCTCCTCTGACTATCCTCGAAATCTCGGCCCGAACCGATTTCACTCAGGGGAGGACACGCCGCAAGGCGCAACAACCACGTGCCAGAAATACGCGCCGAGGGAGTCAACAAGATTTTCTCGAGGAAACCCGGGCAGGTCGCTCGCCTGATCTCCACAGGGGCTTCCGCCGAGGACATCCGAGCCGCCGGAGCCACACCCGCCGTGCTCGATGCCACGTTCGATGTGCAACCAGGAGAGATATTCGTAATCATGGGGCTTTCCGGGTCTGGAAAGTCCACTCTGCTCCGGATGTTAAACGGCCTGTGCACTCCCTCATCGGGCCGCGTCCATGTCTCCGGGGAAGAGATCACCTCACTGGGAGCGAAGAAGCTGCGAAACCTCCGGCAGCGCGCGGTGAGCATGGTCTTCCAGAACTTCGCCCTGTTCCCCCACCGCAGCGTGGTGGAGAACGCGGCCTACGCCCTGGAGGCGCGCGGAGTCCCGAAGGCGGAGCGGCTGGCCAAGGCCCGTGAGTTTCTCGGCCTGGTCGGCCTGACGGACTGGGCGGACCGGCTGCCGGGCGAGCTGTCCGGCGGGATGCGCCAGCGGGTCGGCCTGGCCCGCGCGCTGGCCGCCGAGACCGACATCCTGCTGATGGACGAGGCCTTCAGCGCCCTGGATCCGCTGATCCGCCGCGATATGCAGGACCAGCTGCTGAGCCTTCAGCGGAGTCTGGACAAGACCATCGTGTTCATCACCCACGACCTGGCGGAGGCCATGCGCATCGGCGATCGCATCGCCATGATGCGGGAGGGCCGGATCGTGCAGATCGGCACCCCACAGGAGATCCTCACCGACCCCGCCGACGACTATGTCGCCCGGTTCGTTCAGGACGTCGACCGAAGTGCGGTCCTCACCGCGCAGGCCATCATGCTGCCGCCCGGCGAGGCACTGACCCTGGACAAGGGGATCACCGTATCCGCCCGGGCCCCACTCGCGGAGCTGCTCGTCCCCGCCGCGCAGAGCCCGGCGCCCCTCGCCGTCGTGGACGACGCCGGCGGGCTGCTCGGCGTGATCCCCCGGGAGACCCTGCTCAACGCACTCGCGACCAGCCAGACCGAAGAGCGGAAGGTGCCCCTTGGCTGACGGCCAACTGCCCCGTATCCCGGTGGGTGAGGTGTTCGAGAGCGGCGTGGACTGGCTGACCGCCAACCTCGCGCCGGTGTTCACCTTGGTGGAGGCAGTCCTCGACGGCGCGGTCTCGACCCTGGTATCGGCACTCCTCGCCCCGCCCACACTCGTCACGATCGCCCTGCTGGCCTGCCTCGGCTGGTGGCTGCGCGGCTGGCGGTTCGGCCTGATCTCGCTGGCCATGGTGGCGCTGATCGACGCCTTGGGCCAGTGGGAGGCCGCGATGACCAGCCTGGCGCTGGTCCTGGTGGCCAGTCTGGTGGCCGGGGCGGCCGCATTCCCCCTCGGCGTGCTGGCCGCCCGGAACGACGCCTTCAGCAAGGCGATCCGGCCGGTGCTCGACTTCATGCAGACGATGCCGGCTTTCGTCTACCTGATCCCCGCCGTGATGCTGTTCAGCATCGGGGTCGTACCCGGCATCGTCGCCACGATCATCTTCGCCATGCCGCCCGGGGTACGCCTCACCGAACTCGGCATCCGGCAGGTGAACCCCGAGATGGTGGAGGCCGGCGAGGCATTCGGCACGCCACCCGCGCAGATCCTGAGCCGGGTGCAGATTCCTCTCGCGTTGCCGTCCATCATGGCCGGGGTCAACCAGGTCATCATGCTCGCCCTGTCCATGGTGGTCATCTCCGGAATGGTCGGCGCGGGCGGGCTCGGCGAAGTCGTGCTGGAGGGCATCACCCGGCTGCAGATCGCCAAGGGCTTCGAGGGCGGCCTGGCCGTGGTGATCCTCGCCATCTACCTCGACCGTGTGACCGCCGCGCTGGGCGCCCGCTCCGCCGTCGCGCGCGCGGAAAGGACCGCCCAGTACGCATGAACGCGCCACGGGCAAGACGAACCGCCGCAAGCAAGAGCAGTACCCCCTGTAAGGAAGGATCTCAACCGTGCGCACCGTCAGAGGCCCTCGCCGCCTCCTGACCATAATCGCTGCTGTCACCACCCTCGCTGTGCTCGCCGTGGGCTGCGGCACCGGCGACGAGTCGGCCACCACCGCCACGGCGGGCGCCGACACCCCCAAGAAGGCCGTCACGATCGGGTGGATCCCCTGGGACGAGGACATCGTCGTCACCCACCTGTGGAAGAAGATCCTCGAGACCAAGGGCTACGAGGTCAAGCTGCTCAACCCCGACGTGGCCCCGCTCTACGCCGGCCTGGCCAAGGGCGACATCGACCTGTTCTTCGACTCCTGGCAGCCCATCACGCACGCCGACTACTGGAAGCAGTACGGCGACAAGCTGGAGGACCTGCAGGTCTGGTACGACAACGCCAAGCTCACCCTGGCGGTGCCGGACTACATGACGGACGTCAAGACCGTCGAGGACCTCAAGGCCAAGGCCGGTGACCTGGGCGGGAAGATCGTGGGCATCGAGCCCGGCGCCGGTCTGACCCGGGTCACCGAGCAGGAGGTCATGCCCGGCTACGGCCTGGACGGCGACTACAAGCTGCTGAAGTCGTCCACCGCGGCCATGCTGGCCGAGCTGAAGAAGGCCGTCGAGGCCGAGAAGCCGATCGCGGTCACCCTGTGGCGCCCCCACTGGGCCTACGCCAAGTTCCCGGTCCGGGACCTCGAAGACCCCAAGGGCCTGCTCGGTGCGGCCGAGGAGATCCACGCGATCGGCCGCAAGGGCTTCGCCGCCGACTTGCCCGAGGTCGCCGGCTGGCTGAAGAAGTTCACCATGACCGACGAGCAGCTCGGTTCCCTGGAGGACCTGGTCCTCAACACCCACAAGGAGGGCGAGGAGGAGAAGGCCGTGGACGAGTGGCTGAGCGCCAACCCGGACTTCATCACCTCGATCACCGGCTGATCTGCCGTTTCTCCGTCCGTCCCGGCCCCGAAAGCGACCGGGACGGGCGGCCTTCGGCGGTGATCACCCGCTTGCCGTGACGATGGATCGCCGGCTTCGTGTCAGGTGACGTGTTCGGCGGCGGCGTCGAGGAGCCATTCGGCGACGTAGCCGGCGAAGGACGAGCGGCACAGCACCCAGAACTCGTCTGTCTCCCGGGCGACGAGCACGACCTGGGCACGCGCCAGCAGCGTCTGCGCGCACCGGCCGGGGCCGAAGACCCGGGGATGCAGGTCGAGCGCGCAGCCGTGGGCCAGCACGTCACGTGCCCGCGCGCCTGCGAGCACCAGCGTCGTCCGCTGTGCCGAGACGTCCACGACGGAGACGTGACCGTCCGCCGATCCCGCCGCCTCCACCAACCGATCATGCGGCCCCACGCCGCCGGCCCCGCTCTCGCCGTCGTCCGGCCCGAGGACGAGCCACTCGTCGGGGCCGAGCCACAGCACGGTCAGGTCCCCGGACCGTACGGCACTGCCCGGCTCAACGGGCAGTGCGGTGCCGAGCGCGCGGCCGATCCGCTCGGCCGCGGGGCTCTTGGGATCCACCCGGAGGTTGAGCTGCGTCAGGAAGGGGATCTCGGCCAGGCGCAGCGCCCCGCCCGCGCTCGCCGCCTCGAACCCGGCCGCGAACCCGGCCAGCGGACTCCTGCGCTCAGCACTCCTGGGCTCAGCCATCGCGGCGTGCTCCTTCCGGGTCGTACAGAACATGATGGGTGACCGTCACCGGGATCATCTCCTCCCCCATCACCGCATGCAGCCGCTCGCCGACGCGCTCGCGCCCGCCGCTGATCAGCGCGAGCGCGAAGGTCCGTCCGAGGGCGGCGCTCCGGTAGCTGGAGGTGACGTGGCCGAGCGCCCGGGAGCCGCCCGGCTCCACCAGGTGAACGCCCTCGGGCGGCAGCCACCCGGTGTCCTCCGGCAGCAGCCCGACGAACTGCTTGCGATCCGGCCGCGCGGTGTCGGCCCGGCCGAAGGAACGCTTGCCGATGAAGTCGGCCTTCTTCTTCGACACCACCCAGGCCATGCCGAGGTCCTGCGGGGTGACGGTGCCGTCGGTGTCCTGCCCGATGATGGGATATCCCTTCTCCGCACGCAGGACGTGCATGGTCTCCGTCCCGTACGGCGTGACGCCCGCGGCGTTGACCGCCTCCCAGAGCGCGAGGCCGTACCAGGAGCGCACGTTGATCTCGTAGGCGAGCTCGCCGGAGAAGCTGATCCGGCACACCCGCGCGGGGATGCCGGCGACCTCGGCGTCCCGCCAGGTCATGAACGGGAAGCTCGCGTTGTCCACGTCGAGGCCCGGAGCGAGACCGGCGAGGACCTCGCGCGAGCGCGGCCCGACGAGCGCCACCGTCGCCCACTGCTCGGTGACCGACGTGCAGTGCACCCGCAGCGAGGGCCACTCGGTCTGCAGCCACTCCTCCATCCAGTCGAGCACGGCCGCCGCGTTGCCGGTGGTCGTGGTGGCGAGGAAATGGTCCTCGGCCAGGCGGATGACCGTGCCGTCGTCGAAGACCATGCCGTCGGGGCGGCACATCACGCCGTACCGGATCGAGCCGACGGGCAGCGTGCTCATCATGTTCGTGTAGAGCCGGTCGAGGAACTCGGCGGCGTCCGGCCCGATCACGTCGATCTTGCCGAGCGTCGAGGCGTCCATCATCGCCACGTCCTCGCGGGCCGCCCGGCACTCGCGCAGCACCGCGGCCGTCATGTCCTCCCCGTCCAACGGGTAGTACCACGGCCGCTTCCACTGCCCGACGTTCTCCAGCGGCGCGCCGCGGGCCACGTGCCAGTCGTGCATGGCGGTGACACGCACCGGGTCGTGCAGGTGCCCCCGGTCGCGCCCGGCCAGCGCCGCGAAGGAGACCGGCGCGTAGGGCGCGCGGAAGGTCGTCACGCCGAGGTCGGCCACGTCGAGGCCCAGGGCGTGCGCGGTGATCGCGCTGGTCAGCAGTCCGGAGGTCCGGCCCTGGTCGTGGGCCGTCCCGGCGGTGGTGTACCGCTTGACGTGCTCGACCGAGCGCAGCCCGGCCCCGGTCGCGCGCAGCACGTCGGCGACGGTCACGTCCCGCTGCAGGTCGACGAAGTGCTCGCGGTAGTCGCCCCCGTCACCGTCGGCGGCGGGCACCAGCCACAGGTGCCGCGCGGGCGCCGCCGCGGGCTCGTTCTCGACCGCCGGCGGCGGAGCCTGGTCCGGTACGGCGAAGCCCGCCGCGGCGATCGCCCGCCGACCGGCCTCGGCGCCGTCGCGCAGGCAGCCGGACAGGGTCGGTACGCCCCGGGCCGACCCGGCGACCTCCACCGCCTGGTGGATGTCGCGAGCCTGAGTGTCACCGGGCACGAACGCGCCGATCTCCTCGTCGAACCGCAGCGTGCCGCCCGCCTGGCTGAACAGGTGGACGACCGGAGTCCAGCCGCCGGAGACGAGCAGCAGGTCGGCGGGCACGTCCCGGGCCTGCCCACCCTCCTCCGGGGCGATCACGACGGAGGAGAGCTCACCCTCTCCCCGAGCGGCCGTCACCACATGCCCGGTGAGCACGTCGATGCCGCGCTCGGCGCACCGGCGCACCCACTCCTCGCCCGGCGCCCGCCGCACGTCGACGATCGCGGCGATCTCGATCCCGGCCGCGGCCAGATCGAGCGCGGCGGGATAGGCGCTGTCGTTGGTGGTGAAGACGACCGCGCGCCGCCCGGGCCGCACGCCGTACTGGTTGACGTAGGTGCGGGCCGCTCCGGCGAGCATGACACCGGGCAGGTCGTTCCCGGCGAAGGCCGGGAACCGCTCGTGGGCTCCGGTCGCGTGCACCACCCGCCGGGCCCGGATCCGCCAGATCCGCTCACGCGCCGTCGCGGCGGGCGCGGCGGCGCCCAGATGGTTCGTCCGCCGCTCGACCGCGACCAGGTAGTTGTCGTCGTAGTGGCCGAAGACGGTGGTGCGGCACAGCACCCGCGCATCGGCGAGGCCGTCCAACTCGGCGACGCGCTCGGCGGCCCAGCGACGGCCGGGCAGGCCGTCGACGGTCTCGGCGGTGCCGAGCAGGCTGCCGCCGGGCTCGGGCCGCTCGTCGGCGAGGATCACCCTGGCGCCGCCGCGGGCGGCCTCGGCGGCGGCCATCAGCCCGGCCGGTCCCGCCCCGACCACGAGCACGTCGCAGTGGGCGTGCACGGTGTCGTACCGCGCCGGGTCCGGCCGGTCGGCGAGCCGGCCCTTTCCGGGCAGGCCGGTGGCGACCAGGCCGTCATAGATCTCGACGGTCGTGGCGGGCAGCATCGGCTCGGGGAAGGGCGTCTCGATCTGGACGAGCGCGTTCGGCTCCTCACCGCCCGCCGAGAAGATCCCCCTGGGCCGGCCGAGCTTCACGCTGGTGGCCACCCGCCGGACGCCGTTGGCCAACAATGCGGCCGCCAGCGTGTCTCCCCTGCGGCCCTCGTAGTCGCGGCCGTCGAAGCGGAACCGCACCACCTCACCCGGGCGCGATGTCATGCGATCACCGGCCGGGGCTCGCCGATCCGGTAGACGGCGTGGATCTCGTTGGTCGCGGTGTCCCGTACGACGTTGAACCAGCGGCGGCAGCCCGCCGAGTGGCTCCAGCGCTCGGCGAGGCGGCCCTTGGGGTTGTCCCGGAAGAACAGGTAGCGTGCCCACTCCTCATCGGAGAGGGCGGCCGGGTCCTCCGGATAGGCCACGTGCGCCTGACCGCCGTAGTGGAACTCGATCTCGTCACGCGGCCCGCACCAGGGGCAGGGGATCAGCAGCATTCGTACGGGCTCCTGTAGCGACGCGGCAAGCGGAATCAGTGGGCGACCGCGGCGGCGCCGTGCTCGTCGACGAGCGCCCCGGTGGTGAATCGGTCGAGGGAGAAGGGTGCGTTGAGCGGATGCGGCTCGCCGTGCGCGACCGTGTGCGCGTAGCACCAGCCGACCCCGGGGGTGGCCTTGAAGCCGCCGGTGCCCCAGCCGCAGTTGACGTACAGGTCGTCGACCGGCGTGAGCCCGACGATCGGCGAGGCGTCGGGGGTGACGTCGACGACCCCGCCCCACGTCCGCAGCACGTGAGCGCGGGCGAACACCGGGAACAGTTCCAGCGCGGCGGCCATCTGGCGTTCGATGATGTGGAACGCTCCCCGCCGGCGGTAGGAGTTGGCCGCGTCGATGCCCGCCCCCATGACCAGCTCCCCCTTGTGGGCCTGGCTGACGTAGACGTGCACCGCGTTGGACATGACCACGGTCGGGTGCACCGGCTCCAGCAGCTCCGACACCAGCGCCTGCAGCGGGTGGCTCTGCAGCGGCAGCGCCACCCCGGCCATCGCGGCGACCACCGATGAGTGGCCGGCCGCGCACAGCGCGACCTTGCCCGCCGCGATCGGGCCCCGGGTGGTCCGCACCCCGGTCACCCGGCCGTCGCGCACGTCCAGCCCGGTGACCTCGCAGTTCTCGATCAGGTCCACGCCGTACGCCGCCGCGGCGCGGGCGAACCCCCACGCCACGTAATCGTGCTTGGCGATGCCGGCCCGCGGCTGATAGGTCGCGCCGAGCACGGGATAGCGCACGTCCGGGGAGATCTCGACGATGGGGCAGACCTCCTTGACCTGCTCCGGTTCGAGCCACTCGGCGTCCACGCCGTTCAGGCGGTTGGCGTGGACGCGCCGGACGCTGTCACGCACGTCCTGCAGGCTGTGGGCGAGGTTGAGCACGCCGCGCTGGCTGAACAGCAGCGGGTAGCCGAGATCGTCCTCCAATCCCTCCCAGAGCTTGAGCGCGTGCTCGTAGATGCCCGCGCTCTCGTCCCACAGGTAGTTGGACCGGATGATCGTCGTGTTGCGCGCCATGTTGCCGCCGGCGAGCCAGCCGCGTTCCAGCACCGCGACGTTCGTGATGCCGTGATTTTTCGCCAGATAGTAGGCGGTGGCGAGGCCGTGGCCGCCGCCGCCGACGATCACTACGTCGTACGAGCGCTTCGGCTCGGCGGCGGCCCACAGCCAGTCCGGATGATCCGGGAGATTCTCTGTCATCAGGTCAGTTCCGGGTAGAGGGGATGCTTCGCGGCGAGGGCGCCGACCCGCTCGCGCAGCGCCGCCAGGTCGGCGCCCGGCCGCAGCACCTGCGCGATCACGTCGGAGACCTCCTCGAACTCGGGCCGGGCGAACCCGCGGGTGGCCAGGGCCGGCGTGCCGATCCGCAGACCGGAGGTGACCATCGGCGGCCGCGGGTCGAACGGCACGGCGTTGCGGTTGACCGTGATGCCGGCCTCGTGCAGCCGGTCCTCGGCCTGCCTGCCGTCCAGCTCGGACTCGCGCAGGTCGACCAGCACGAGGTGGACGTCGGTCCCGCCGGTCAGCACGCGTACGCCCGCCTCGGCGACGTCGGCGACGAGCAGCCGGTCGGCGAGGACCCGCGCGCCCTCCAGCGTGCGCCGCTGACGGTCGCGGAACCACTCACTCGCCGCGATCTTGAAGGAGACGGCCTTGGCCGCGATCACATGTTCGAGCGGCCCGCCCTGCTGACCGGGGAACACCGCAGAGTTGATCTTCTTGGCCAGGTCCTCGGTCGACAGGATCACCCCGCCGCGCGGCCCGCCGAGTGTCTTGTGCGTGGTGGTGGTCACCACGTGGGCGTGCGGCACGGGCGAGGGGTGCAGCCCGGCGGCGACCAGGCCGGCGAAGTGCGCCATGTCGACCATGAGGTACGCCCCGACCTCGTCGGCGATCCGCCGGAAGGCCGCGAAGTCCAGGTGACGGGGGTAGGCCGACCAGCCCGCGATGATCATCTTGGGCCGGTGCTCGTGGGCCAGGCGGGCCACCTCGTCCATGTCGACGAGGTTGTCCTCCTGCCGGACGTGGTAGGCGACCACGTTGTACAGCCTGCCGGAGAAGTTGATCCGCATGCCGTGCGTGAGGTGGCCGCCGTGGGCCAGGTCGAGCCCGAGGATCGTGTCCCCCGGCTCCAGCAGCGCGGCCATCACCGCGGCGTTGGCCTGCGCGCCCGAGTGCGGCTGCACGTTGGCGGCCTGCGCGCCGAAGAGCTCCTTGACCCGGTCGATCGCGAGCGCCTCGACCACGTCGACGTGCTCGCAGCCGCCGTAGTAGCGCCTGCCCGGGTAGCCCTCGGCGTACTTGTTGGTGAGCACCGAGCCCTGCGCCGCCATGACCGAGACGGGGGCGAAGTTCTCCGAGGCGATCATCTCCAGCGTGCCGCGCTGACGGCGCAGCTCGTCGCCGATCGCGGCGGCGATCGCGGGGTCGACCTCGGCGAGCGGGGTGTCGATCAACGGTTCGTTCACCGTTTCCAGCCTTTCGTCGCATGTGACGCACGGAGGCCCGCATGCACGGAGCCCCTATGCACGGAGGCGCTTCATCGCCGGATCGTACAGAGGCTCCTCGGCGACGACGGCGGCCACCCTTCGATCGAAGTAGCCGATGTCCAGTGACCTGCCCGGGGTCGCGAGCTCGGCGGGCAGCCAGGCGTAGGCGATGCCCTTGCCGATCGTGTATCCGTACGCCGCGCTGGTGACGTAGCCGACGCGGGTCGCGCCGTCGTACACCGGCTCCTTCCCCATCACGACGTCGGCGGGGTCGTCGATGGTCAGGCAGGCGAGCCTGCGGCGGACGGAGGCGGCACGCTCCTCCAGCGCGGCGCGGCCGATGAAGTCGCCCTTGTCCATCTTGACGGCGAAGCCGAGCCCGGCCTCGTACGGATCATGCTCGAAGGTCATGTCGGTGCCGAAGGCACGGTACCCCTTCTCCAGGCGCAGGCTGGTGAACGCGCCCCGGCCGCCCGCGATGATCCCGTACGGCCGACCGGCCGCCCAGAGCGTGTCCCACAGCTTGGCGCCCATGTCGGCCGTGGTGTAGAGCTCCCAGCCGAGCTCGCCGATGTACGACAGCCGCAGCGCGGTGACCGGGACGTTGCCGATGTGGGCGCGCCTCGCCCGGAAGTAGCGGAAGGCCTCGTTGGAGAAGTCCGCGTCGGCGAGCGGCTGCACGAGGTCGCGGGCGAGCGGGCCCCACACGCCGACGCAGCAGGTGCCCGCCGTGACGTCGCGGATCATGACCGTGTCGTCGGCGTGGCGGCGCAGCCAGTCGAGGTCGAGGTTGCCGTTGGCGCCGACCTGGAACAGGTCGCGGCCGAGCCGGGCCACCGTGATGTCGCTGCGGATGCCTCCGTCGACGTCGAGCAGCAGGCAGTACGTCACCGAGCCGACGGACTTGTCCATGTCACCAGTGGTCAGGCGCTGGAGGAGGGCCACCGCGCCGGGTCCGGAGACCTCGATCCGCTTCAGCGCGGTCATGTCGTAGAGGGCCACGGACTCGCGGGAGACCTGGGCCTCGGCGGCCACGATCGGCGACCAGTAGCGCGCGGCCCAGTCGTTCGGCACGGGGACATCCCGGCCGTCGAGCAGGTGGGCGTTGGCGCCGTACCACTGCGGGCGTTCCCAGCCGGCGGCCTCCAGGAAGAAGGCGTCCAGCTCACGCTGGCGCGGGTAGAACGGGCTGGTGCGCAGCGGCCGGGGATCCTCCATCGGCTGGAGCGGGTGGAGGATGTCGTAGACCTCGACGTAGTTCTGGCAGTCGCGGGCCAGCACGTAGTCGGGCGCGAGCTGGTGGGGCTCGAAGCGGCCCAGGTCGCAGTCGTGCAGGTCGAAGGATGAGCAGTGGCCGTCGACCAACCACTCGGCCATCGCCCGGCCGACGCCGGCCGAGTGGGTCACCCACACCGCCTCGGCGACCCAGAAACCCCTGACGTCCGGGGACTCCCCCAGCAGAGGCAGGTGGTCGGTCGTGAAGGAGAACAGCCCGTTGATGCCCTCGGCGATCTCGGCCTCGCGGGTGGCGGGCAGCAGCCGGCGCGTCTCGGTCCAGGCGTCGGCGAAGTCGTCGGGGGTGAAGGTGAGCACCGACGGCATCACCTCGGCCTCGTCGACGGACGCGATGTCGTCGGCGTCGACCGGCATGGGCCGGTGCCCGTAGTAGCCGATGCCGATCTCGCCGAAACGCTGCCGGTAGTAGAGGTCGGCGTCCTGGTGGCGCAGGATCGGCAGCGTCGCCTCGTCCGTACGCCCGGCCAGGGCCGGCACCGGGCCGGTCCAGGCGAGTTGGTGCGCGAGCGGGGTGAGCGGGAGGGGCAGCCCGACCATGCGGGCGATCCGCGGACCCCAGATGCCGGCGCAGCAGACCACGATGTCGGCGGCGATCTCACCTTGGTCGGTCACCACCCCGGTGACACGGCCGTCCTCCGTCCGGACGTCCAGCACCTCGTGCCGTTCCAGGACCCGCACCCCCCGGGAGCGGGCCGCCCGCAGCTGCGCCTCGACCGCGTGTACGGCCCTGGCCAGGCCGTCGGTGGGGATGAGCAGGCCGCCCAGCACGACGTCGGGGTCGACGAGCGGGTGGCGCTCGGCGCACTCCTCCGGGGTCAGCAGCCGGGTCTCGATCCCCCATGCCGTGGCCCAGCCGTGGCGGCGGTGCAGCTCGGCGAGCCGCTCGGGGGTGGTCGCCACCTCCAGCCCGCCGACCTGGAGGAAGCAGGGCTCGCCGTCCAGGTCGAGCGCGCTGAACTTCTCCACCGTGTACCGGGCGAGCTCGGACATGGTCTTCGACCCGTTGATCTGGAAGACCAGCCCGGGGGCGTGGGACGAGGATCCCCCGGTCGCGGGCACCGGGCCCTGGTCTACGACGGTGATGTCGGACCAGCCACGGGCGGACAGCTCGTCGGCGAGTGCCGCCCCGACGACGCCGGCTCCGATGATGACGACGCGGGGGCCCGTCATTCCCACCTCCAGACGAGATGTTGCGCATAATGCAACATCATGCGCTTAACGCAACAAGCGTGACGCGCAGTCCGCCGAGTGTCAAGGTCGACGTTTCCCCAGATTTCCACCTCAGGGGCGGCTCCGGCTCGACCGGTCGCGCTTCACGCGCCGGTGGTCCGGTCGGTCAGGAACCGCTCCCAGGTGTCGCTGCCGGTGGGTGCGCCCAGGGTGAGGTTGGCCCCCGATCGGTAGGCCTTGCCGACCTTGCCGGGGACCCGGATCGGCAGCCGCAACGGGGGTATCGCATCAAGTGTGTAAGCGGTCACGCACTGTAGATTGCTCGGCTAGAACTCATGCACTATCTCGGGGGAGAGTGCGACCAATGTCCGCAACACGCAGAAAGGCCGCTCTCGCGGCGACCAGGCCGGATCGGGACACGCCACGGCTTTCGACCACTGCTGCTCATCACGGCGGGGAAAATCCCCCTCCCGGTGCGGCGGGTGAGATCCCGCTGCGCGACCTGCTCGGCGACGACATCCTGGACGCGCTGCTGGAGCGCTCGAGCGACGGCCGCGGCGGGCTGCGCCTGACCGGCGAGGACTCGATGCTCGGCGAGCTGGTCAAGGCGGTGCTGGAGCGGGCCCACGGCATGACCGTCCGCAACATCCGCCACCTGCGCCACCGCCGGCGAAGGCGCCCGATTTTGGGCGTCGGTCATCACCGACCTGAAGAACCGGGGCGTGCGCGACATCCTCATCGCATGCTGCGACGGCCTGGCCGGATTCGAAGAGGCCATCCACACCGCGTTCCCGAACACCACCGTGCAGACCTGCGTGGTCCATCTGATCCGCAACGCGCTGCGCCCGGTGGCCCGCCGCGATGCCTCGCCCGTGGCCGCGGATCTCAGGAAGATCTACACCGCGGCCACGCCGGACGCGGCCTTCGACGCGCTGGCCGAGTTCGCCGCCAGCCCGTGGGGTTGTAAGTACCCCCAGGCCGTCCGCGTCTTCGAGAGCGCCTGGGACCGCTTCACACCGTTCTTCGCCTTCAGCCCGCCGGTGCGCAAACTGCTGTACACCACGAACGGGATCGAGTCGTTGAACTACCATCTGCGCAAAGTCACCAAGGCGCGGGGTCACTTCCCCGGCGATGACGCCGTGGTCAAACTGCTCTGGCTGGCCATCATCACCATCGAGGACAAGCGCGCCCGCGAACGCGCCGCACGCAGAGAGAAGACCGGCAAGCGCTCCGATCAGCCCGTACGCCTCATCGAGGGACAACGCACCATGGGATGGCGCGAAGCCCTCACTGAACTCGATACCGCTTACCCATGGAGGATCAGGTAAACAAGACTCTCCATCTACAACGAGCGATCTTTACACAGTTGAAGTGACAAGCTCCCAGACGGCTGGGGCGAAGCCCCGTTGGCCATTTGGGTCATCGTCTGCCGCAGGTCGATCCCGGCGACCATGTGGACAGGTACCTGCCGGGAGTCGGTCGAGAACGTGCCGCGCTGAAAGTACACGTGGAAGGTGGTCGGCGGGTACTTCGGCACCCTCCGGCCCTCTGCCGTAGCCGAGGTGAGCGATCACAAAATCCCCTCTCGGAGGATCTACTCATACACCACCGGCTGCGACTGCGCCCGTAGAGGATGGGCTCCTTCCAGCTCTCTCGCTTCTTACCAGGGCCTGCCTGGACTTCCAACCCCTATAATCGCCAAAGCTGAATACATAAAGATTCCAGTCCGTCGAATTCGGCGACGAGCGTTGTCGGATCCTCACTCCGCAGGCACCGCCGAATCACACGAATACGGTAGTCCCCAGGAAGGCCCAGATTGATCTCTGGATAATCTTCATCGGTACCTGTTATTTCATCGAAAGTGATCGTGCCGGAACTTGACGTGAAGATTGCCTCTGATAGGTCCGACTGAGGTATGGGATCGACGGGGGGTTCGCCGCTCCACACCTCGACTACGACATCTGCTGTATGCACGTCGAAGTTGCTAGAGATGACAGCGGCATTAACTCCAGCAGTCAGCCATGTAGTGGACATTACAGACAGTGTTCTAGGGTCTGGAGCGCCTGGAGGCAGACCAGCATCCCCCTCTACATCCATTAGGACGAATTCGCCGTTTTCAATAAATACGGTGAGGCGGGTTGATGAGTGCGATTCCCCCATAGTGGGTCCTCCCGTAAGCAAATGGTGCATGTCTCCCTCCGCGTCGCGGAGGGAGACATGCACTTTAATCGGCTTGAGGCTCGAAGCCCAGCCAGAAGCCATCCCGGCGTAACATCCGGTTGTTATAGTACCAGTAGCCTAGCCTTAGACCAAATAGCCAGTTTTGATAGGCATTGATAAGTCTTACCGAGTAGTTGTAGTGCGGATCTGCCTTGGTAGATCCCTCTTTTGTAGATGCAAAAGGGAACTCGTCGCACTGGACCGCCTTAGTGTTGGGGTCCTTGTTGTGGGCCGAGTTCCATCCTTTGCCACCCCTCTGCTTCAAGCAGGTTCTGTAGGATTTGCTATAATTCTTTTTCTTCGATTCTCCGTCGGCTGCGTAGTGAAGTTTCTTCCCCTTGATTTTGCCGGCCATGTTCTTCTGGCCACCGTCGTCTGGATATGGATACGTGATCTCGGGGTGGTACAGGGCGTCGTAGTCATGCTTGGCTTGTTCGGGCCAGCCGTTCCCCGTCTCGGGGTCTACGTCGTTCATCCAGAGCACCGGCGTGGCTCGATAGAAGACGCACCCGCCAACTTTGTACCATCTGATGTAACTTGCGGAGTCGCAGCGGATGTTGGCCTTTATAGCTTTGCCATTTTCTACTTGGCCGGTGTACAGAAAAGAGGCGCTTCGGGGATCCCATGCGACGCCAAGGCGCGGCCTGATGGAACATGTGCTTATTTTCTCATCGCCGTTTGCGCCCGCCGCAGGGGAATAATATCTGAACTTCGTCGTTGGTGATAGTTTCCACTCGGTTACGGACTTAGTTCGTATCGGTCGGCCATATCCGTACTCTGGGCTCAGATCGGGGTCGCAGTGCCCTACGGGCAAGGGCCATCCCTTGGTGCTGTTCGTGACTACGATAGAGGTATTGGCTAGAGTGCCCGTCGCCTTTGTAATTTTTACATCGACCAGTTCGTCGACTGTTCGCTCATTCTGATAAGTGTCTTCAAGGATGGCCATTGTCATTGTCACTCGGCCAATCCTGCGGGCTCCCCGACTGCTGACGACCCACTCCTCAGCCCACGTCTTCTTGGAAGTCTGCAGGTTATAGCAGAGAGAGAACCTACTCATCAGCCAACCGCCTGGAACGAAATCCGCTTTGCGGCAGTCATCCAGATCCCATCGCTTCGGCCCCTCTTTCTTGGTAGCGGCGGCAGACGCATAAGGGGACGTCGACAGTGTGTCGCTCTTACCTTGTTGTGCTTGAGGCAGTGAAGGGGCAGGAACACCACACGCCCCGTTATCCCTCCATGCAGTATCATTTCCAGGTTCCCCGGCGGCAAACAAACCGGCGACTACCCATTGATGGCCCTTCCAAGTGACTTTATCGCCTTGGACGTAAAAACTACCCGTCTTCCAGGTGGGAGCGGTGCATGGAGTCACACTCGGGCTGGGGCTGGGGCTGGGGCTGGGGCTGGGGCTGGGGCTGGGGCTCGGGCTGGGGCTCGGGCTGGGGCTGGGGCTCGGGCTGGGGCTCGGGCTGGGGCTCGGGCTGGGGCTGGGGCTCGGGCTCGGGCTCGGGCTCGGGCTCGGGCTCGGGTCCTCTATTGCGCAGGCATGGACGGGTTCATCGTTTTGTACTGCGGTGATATCACTGTTGGTGAGGGCCTTCTCGTAAAGGCGCACATCATCCAGATCGCCGTTGAGTTTCGCTCCCATGCTGAACGGACCTTGGGCTGACCAGGCTGGCGGAACTGAGGTGGCGCCAAGCAGTTGGCCGTTCATGTACAGAGAGAGCTGAGCCGCATCTTGGTTGTAAACACCGGCAAGGTGGAACCATTCCTCCACAGGAGCCGTTGTCTCGGAGGTTACTCCGACAGGCACGGCATCAGTGGCGTCCGCGGGGAATGCCTTGAAAGTTGGCCGGTTACTAGAGTCTGTTCCGAAGTAGAACGCTGACTGGTTGAGGCCCTTCTGTCGAATTATTTGATATGCGTTGGAAGAGTCTTTGAGACGAACCCAAGCAGTGATCGTGTAGCTGCTGTCGGTCTTAATCACCGGTTCGTCAGATTGGGCGCCATCGGAATTACCGGTTGTCGAAAGCGCTTGACCAGAATGACCTGTAGTCCAACTGGCGCCGTCTCGTAATGTCGCAATCCACCCGTAACCCGACGAATCCTCCGCCTCAACTCCTTCCCCTTCGTCGAACTTCCAGCGAGCTAGAAGGCAGCCATCTGGTCCATCCTCTGGAGGGGCTACATCTGCTACCGCTTCATCTATCTCTTCTTGTGTCGCCCATGAGGGAGGCGCGGCGTCCGCGATACTTGCTGCCACGGTTGTATCGGTTTCAGCTTCGCCCTCCTCAAACGCCTGCTCCGCCGTCACGGGATCTGGGTCTGGGCCCGGGATGGGACTGGCATCGTTCACATGGGCAAGCACTTCTTGCAGCGTGGGCTCGGTCCCGTCGTCATCACGGAACCAGAAAGCCCGCACCCGCTGGGCCGGCTCGTACTCGATCATCAGTGTGGGAGGGTGGCGGTAACCCGGGTACGGTGCACCACCGCTGTATTCGCTGGAGTAGTACTGGCGCCAGTTGATCGCCGCGGTTTCGCTGGCGGCTCGCAGCACCATCCCTTCGTTGGGCACGTCCTGTTCGATCCAGGCGCGGGCCATGGTTTTGACCTGATGCCACAGGGCTTCGTCCTTGGCGCACCAGGTGCCGCCGGTGGCGTCGTAGTTGTAACCGGCCTCGTTGAGCCCTTCGGTGCCGCTGGCTCTAGTCGGCTGGTGGTTCCAGTCCAGAGTCCCGGTGTCCCAGTAGGAGGTGACCCGCTGGGCGACGATGCCTGACCCCAGGGTTTTTCCGCACAGGGCCCCGTTGGGGCCGCCGGACTTGTAGTTCCAGATGATCAGGTCGGCATCGACGACGGTGGCGCCCTCCAGTTCCGGGGCGTCAAGGTCGTACCACAGGTACACCCGGGCGATGTCCCGGCTGGTGGAGGTGGTGCCCGCGCGTAGCCATCCGTCCGCGGCGTGGTTGCTGGAGGGGTCGTTCTTGTTGACCCAGGCGTCGTCGGGTCGTCCGCCGCCGAACCATTCGGAGGCGGCGGCGATGGTCACCGGGTAGGTCACCGCCGGGTCGGTCAGGAACGTGGCGTCCGGGGTGAACACCAGCTCCGATGTCGTGCCGGAGGTCTCCACGTGCGCCTGGACGGAGGAGGTCCTGCCCTGATCGGGGCCGGCTTCCACCTTGGCGTCCATCGCCGTGAGCACGATCGGAGCCGCCGCCGCTTTGCCTTCGGCGTCCTTCAGTTGCGGCAGCCCCTGGGGTGTCTTACCGAATTTGGTGCCCTTGGGCAGGGTGAGCGGCAGGCGTACGGTCACCGGGCCGGTGGGCCGCTGCCGGAAGATCACCTGGGAGACGAAGCCGTCGGCCTGGGCGATCACCACGAGATCCGCCCCCGGCGCTACGGCGTCGGGGTAGGTGACCGTGTTGCCGGAGATCTTCGGTTCCGGCAGCGCCCGGGTCACCCCCAGGCCGCTCGTGCCCTGTTCTCCCTTCGCCGATACCAGGTGCTTGGTCCCGCGCCCGCCGAAGGTCAGCGGCGATTTGACCCGCGCGGCCTGCAGCTTGCCGTCGCGGGTCACGATGCGGGTGTCGATGGGTTCCCATGCGCCGCTGGCCGGGTTCTTCAGTTGGACAGGCCGGGTGTGCAGCTCGGCTCGCAGATGCTTGCCGTCGGGGTTCGCCCAGACCTTCATCCTCTCGGTGGACCGGGCGGGCACCTCCACGGGCTTGCCGGACGTGGCCGCTTTCTCCCAGGCGGTCTTGAGGGCCGGATCCGAGGTGGCGTCCGGCTGTGTTGCCGATGCGGCGGTGGCCGGGGTCGGGGGTGGTGTGGGGCCCTGGGCGATCGCGGGCGCGCTCACGAGCGAGAGCGGCAGCATCAGGGCCGTGATCAGGGCAGCACGTTGGCGCATCCGGACGGATAAGCCGGACGCTGATCGTCGTGGGTTCACTCACAGCCTTTCGAACATATGCGAACAAAACCGGAGTGATCATGAGATAAGACAGCATTACAAGTAAAGATCGTTTTCAGTAACGGGACAGCTCGGCTCCGTTACGACGACGGCAGGCCGTGATCTTTGAGAAGTGAGCGGCAGGGAAGCGAGGCGGCATAGAGGCGACCCCGAGATCATGATCAATTTAGACAGCAGACTAGATCTCGATGGTGGTGCACGGCGCGAAAGTGCACGCTAGCGGCGGCCGAACCTGCTCAGAGGGCCGAAGGACCAGATCGCTGACCGTTTCCTACGTCGAGAAACCCGGATGACCTGCCGAGGCATGATCGAGGCTCTGCTCGCGATTCAGAGGGGTGGCCTCCAGCAGCGGGCCGCGTGAGGTAGGCGATCTTGCATAGGACGGCGATGCCCGGGGCCGGTCGGCGACGCGACCGGCCCCGGGCACATCGAGCCGTGGAGGGAGTACGGCTCGAGATCAGCCGGCCGCCGCGGGCAGCCAGGCCTTGACCTTGTCGGGGTTGTCGTTCACCCACTTCTCGGCCGCTTGCTCGGCCGTCATCTTGTCCTCGGAGATGTACTTGGACACGGTGTTCTGGTCGTCGTTGGTCCAGGTGAAGTTCTTGACCAGCTCATAGGCCGGGCTGCCCGAGTCGGCGAACTTCTTGCTCGCGATCTTGTCGAGGTCGTAGACCGGGTAGTCGCAGTTCACCTTGGCGGCGTCGGCGTCACAGCCCTCGGTCCACTCGGGCAGGTCGACCTTCACCAGCTTCACCTCGGACATGAACCACTGCGGGTCGTAGAAGTACCCGATGAGCGGGGTCTTCTGCTTCTCCGCCTGGCGGAACGCCGTGATCAGGGCGGCCTCGCTGCCGGCGTAGACCACCTTGAAGTCCAGCTTCAGGTTCTTCACCAGTGCCTCGTCGTTGGTCACGAACGAGGGGTCGCCGTCCAGCAACTGGCCCTTGCCGCCCGACTCCGACGTCTTGAACAGGTCGGCGTACTTGTTGAGGTTCTTCCAGTCGGTGATGTCGGGGTACTTCTCGGCCATCCACGGCGGCACGAACCAGCCGATGACGCCCTTGTTGCCGGTCTCCCCCAGCTCGACGGCGACCTGCTGCTCCTCGATGTACTTCTTCTTCAGGTCCTCGTGGCCCCAGTTCTCGACGATCGCGTCCACCTCACCGGTGCCGAACCCCTGCCAGGCCACCTCCTCCTTGAGGTCCTTCTTGACGACCTTGCATCCCAGTTCCTTCTCGGCCACGTGGGCGATCACCGCGGCGTTCGCCTCATAGCCGACCCACGGGTTGACCGCCAGGTTGAACGTGCCGCATCCGGACTGCCCGCCGCCCGATGCCTGGGCGTCGGTGGTCTCGCCGACCTTCGCTCCCCCGCACGCGGAGAGCAGGAGACCGGCGCCGGCCACGAGCGCGCTCACGCGCAGCCCGGCCATCCTGGAAACTGCCATTAGGTCCTCCAGACCCGTTGATTTCATTCATTGAGATGCCGGACGTGCGGCCGCGCGTTGTGCGGCGGCTCGCATGATCCGGTCGAGCATGATGCCGAGCACGACGATCGCCAGCCCGGCCGCCAGGCCCTTGCCCCGCAGCGGGTACTGCGAGAACCCCGCCACCACGTCGTATCCCAGCGCGCCGGCTCCGACGAGACCGCCGATGACGACCATCGACAGCACGTAGATCAGGCCCTGGCTGGCCGCGAGAGTGATGCCGGCCCGGGCCATGGGAAGCTGGACCTTGGAGATGAGCTGCCAGGTGCTGGACCCGCCCGCGGTCGCCGCCTCCACCGCCGTCGGCGACACCCCTCGTACGGCCTCGGCCACCAGCTTGATCGACACCGGCGCGGCGAACGCCACGGCGGCGATGATGGCGGTGAACCGGGTCGCGCCGAACAGCCCCAGGATCGGGACGAGGTAGACGAACGCCGGCATGGTCTGGCCCGCGTCCAGGACCGGGCGCAGCACCTGGTCCACCCGGCCGCTGCGCCCCATCCACACCCCGGCCACGATGCCGAGGACCATCACGATCAGGGTGGCCACCAGCGTGGTGGCCAGCGTCACCATGCTGTCGTGCCACAGGCCGAGCAGCACCAGCAGCACGAGCGACACGCCCGCGATGATCGCGGCCCGGCGGCCCGCCAGCAGCAGCGCGAGGGCGACCACGACCAGGGCGACCAGCCACCAGGGCGAGCCGGCCAGCAGCGACTGGAACGGGTTGAGCAGCCCGTAGGTGACGAGGTTCTTCAACGCGTCCGTGTACGTGACGAGCGTGTCCTGCACCCACTCGCTCGCCGCCCCCGCGCCCTGCTTCACGTACGAGCCCAGGCGGGCCTCGCCGGGAAACTTCGCGGCCCAGACGTAGACGTGGGAGAGGTAGACCAGCACCGCGGCCGCGGCGAGGACCAGGCCCGCCTCGATCCGCCGGGCGCGCGGGCCTTTCGCCCTGCCCGTCCGGCGCTCGGCCTCGACTCGCCGGCCCGCGGCGGAGGTGACGCGGTCGAGCACGATCGCCATGATCACGATGGCCAGCCCGGCGTTGAACGCGGTGCCCACATCGAGGGTCTGCAGCGCCTTCAGCACGGTCTTGCCCAGGCCCGGGGCGTCGATCAGGGCGGCGATCGTGGCCATGGACAGGGCGGCCATGATGGTCTGGTTGGCCCCGACGATGATCGTCCGCTTCGCCAGCGGGAGCCGTACCTTGCGCAGCGCCTGCGCGGGGGTCGAGCCGAGCGAGGTGCTCGCCTCCAGCGTGTTGACCGGGATCTCCCGGATGCCGTGCGCGGTGATGCGGATCACCGGCGGGGTCGCGTAGACCATCGTCGCGACGGTGGCGCTGGCCGGTCCGATCAGGAAGAACAGCGTGAGCGGGGCCAGGTAGACGAAGGTCGGCATCGTCTGCATGACGTCCAGCACCGGGGTGACGAGCCGGTTGACCCGGTCGCTGAGGCCGGCCCAGATCCCGAGGGGGATGCCGACGGCGAGGGACAGCACGACGGCGGTCAGCGTGAGGGCGAGCGTGTCCATGCTCTCCTCCCACAGGCCGAGCAGCCCGAACGCCGTGAACCCGGCGGCGGTGAGCGCGGCCACCTTGCGGTTGCCGTACAGCAGCGCGACGGCGGTGGCGACGCCGGTCACGCCGAGCCAGCCGACGACCGGGACCGGCCGCCCGAACGACGGCTGGCTGATCAGTGCCTGTACGAAGGTGACCGACTCGTCGAGGAACAGCCGGATGTAGTTGATGAAGTACAGGAACAGCGGGTTGCTGTTGCGACCGGCGTCGATCGCGTCCATACCTTCGTTGAGCCCGGTGTGCAGCGGCGTCAGCTCGGCGCCGCCGAGCGCGAGCGTGTCGCGGCCCTTCAGCACGACCGACAGCAGCACCCAGGCGGCGAGGATGAGCACGGCCAGGTAGCGCCCGCGCAGGCGCCGCCGGCCGCCGGCGCGGCCGGCACCGCCAGGCGCCGCGGCGCCCGCGGTCGCAGCGGTGGTGGTGGGCGTGGTGGGCGTGGTGGGCACTGCCGTCATCTGGACTCCCCACCCGGGCCATCCGGATTGCCCGGGTCCGGGCCGGCGATCACCTCGAGGATCTCCGCGGTGGTGACCACGCCGAGAAGGGATCGGCCGGAGACGACCTTGACCGGGCGGCCGGCGGACAGGACGGTCCTGGCCGCGTCGCGGATCACGGTGTCCGGGGCGAGTTCCGGCCCGTCGAGCGGCTCGCCGGGACGGGCGTCGCGCATGATCCAGGACAGCGTCAGCACGTCGGATCTGGGCACGTCGCTGACGAAGTCGCGCACGTAGTCGTCGGCCGGCGCGCCGACCACCTGGTCCGGGGTGCCCATCTGGACGAGCGCTCCGTCCCGCATGATGAGGATGCGGTCGCCCAGCTTGAGCGCCTCGCTCAGGTCGTGCGTGATGAAGATCATCGTCTTGCCGACCTCGCGGTGCAGGCGGATGACCTCGTTCTGCATCTCGCGGCGGATCAGCGGATCGAGCGCGGAGAACGGCTCGTCGAAGAAGAGCACCTCGGGGTCGACGGCGAGCGCCCGGGCCAGGCCGACCCGCTGCTGCATGCCGCCGGACAGCTGGTCGGGGTAGGACCCCTCGAAGCCGGCGAGCCCCACCAGCTCCAGGACCTCCCGGGCCCGCTCGTAGCGACCGTCCTTCTTCGTGCCGCGGATCTCCAGGCCGTAGGCGACGTTGTCCAGGACCCGCCGATGCGGCAGCAGGCCGAAGTGCTGGAACACCATGCCGAAGCGGTGCCGGCGCAGCTCGCGGAGCCTGCGCTCCCCGCAGGCGAGCACGTCCTCGCCGTCGAGTCGCACCTCGCCGACGGTCGGCTCGACCAGCCGGGTGAGGCAGCGCACCAGCGTCGACTTGCCCGAGCCGGACAGGCCCATGACGACGAACACCTCGCCGCGCCGTACCGAGAAGGAGACGTCGCGGACCGCGGCCACGCATCCCGTCCGATGCTTGAGCTCCGCGCGGGACAGCTCGGCCAGTGGCGTGCCGACGACGCGGTCGGCACGCGGGCCGAAGATCTTCCACAGGCCGCGAACGTCGAGGATCGGGTGGTCGTCGGCGCCGGCCGCGGCGGCCGGCGGGGTGGACTTCTCGGTCAGTGACGGTACGGCCATGGCCACCTTTCGTCTAGTGAGGGGAATCCGGGAACCACCGCTGGGGCCGGGGGCGGATGTTCTGCCAGATGTGCTTGATCTCTCGGTACTCGTCGAGGCCGGTGGGCCCGAGCTCGCGGCCGATGCCCGACTGCTTGAATCCGCCCCACTCCGCCCGCGGGACGTACGGGTGGTAGTCGTTGATCCAGACCGTGCCGTGCCTGAGCCTGGCGGCGACCCGCCGGGCCCTGCCCGCGTCGGTGGTCCACACCGCGCCGGCCAGGCCGTAGTCGGTGTCGTTGCCCAGCGCGACCGCCTCGTCCTCGCCGCTGAAGCGCTCGACGGTCAGGACCGGCCCGAAGGACTCCTCCCGGACCACCCGCATGTCGCGGCGGCACTCGTCCAGCACGGTCGGCCGGTAGTAGAAGCCGCCGGCCAGGCCCGGCTCGTCCGGCCGGCCGCCGCCGCAGCGCAGCACCGCGCCTTCGGCGAGGCCGGCGGCGACGTACTCCTCGACCTTGGCCAGGTGCGCGGCGGAGATCAGCGGCCCGGTCTGGGCCTCGGGGTCGAACGGGCCGCCGAGCCGGATCAGCTCGGCCCGCCGCACCACCTCGTCGACGAAGGCGTCGTGCAGGGAGTCCTCGACGAGCAGCCGCGCGCCGGCCGAGCAGACCTGGCCGGAGTGCAGGAAGACCGCGGTGAGCGCGAAGTCGACCGCGGTCTCGACGTCGGCGTCGGCGAAGACGATGTTGGGGTTCTTGCCGCCGAGTTCGAGCGCGACCCGCTTCACCGTGGCCGCCGCGGCGGCCATGACGCGCCGCCCGGTCGCCAGGCCGCCGGTGAACGACACCATGTCCACGGCGGGATGCTCGGCGAGTGGCGCCCCGGCCTCCGGGCCGGGGCCGAGCACCAGGTTGGCGACCCCGGCGGGCAGCCCCGCCTCCTCCAGCGTCCGCATCAGCAGGATCGCGGTGCTCGGGGTGAGCTCGCTCGGCTTGAGCACGAACGTGTTGCCCGCCGCGAGCGCGGGGGCGACCTTCCACGAGGTCTGCAGCAGCGGGTAGTTCCAGGGGGTGATGAGACCGCACACGCCGATCGGCTCGTAGACGACCTGACTGACGGCGTCGTCGCGGCCGGTTTCGACGACCCGTCCCGCGGCGGTGCCGGCGATCCCGCCGAAGTAGCGGAAGCAGGCGATGACGTCGTCGATGTCGTACTCGCTCTCGACGAGCCGCTTGCCCGTGTCGAGCGACTCGGCCCTGGCGAACTCCTTCTTGTCCCTGGCCAGCAGGTCGGCGACCCGGAGCAGCAGCGACCCGCGTTCGCCGGCCGGGGTCAGCGGCCAGGTGCCCTCGTCGAAAGCCCGGCGCGCCGCCGCGACCGCGGCCTCGGCGTCCGCCCGGGTGCCCTCTGAGACCGTCGCGACGGTGGACCCGTCAGCGGGGCAGTGGATCGTACGGCGGCCGCCCTCGACAGCATCTGTCCAGGCACCACCGATGAAGAGGTCTGCCACGGGCAGTGTGCCTTCCGGTCGCCATCAGAAAGCAGGCACGCTCAGCGTCGTCGACGCTGTCGACGCTAGTTGCGCATTACGCACCTGTTTGCTTATGGAGAAACAGAATTGACCTCTTATCGGCATTAGTCAAGTCGATGTCTGCTTTTTTACGGACATGTTGGAGTAGCATCCCATACGTTGAGATAGCTCCTGAGCTGCGGCGATGACCTGCTCAGCCACGCCGACCAGGCCCGTTTCGGCCAGCCGGAACGTCGGCCCGGAGGCGCTCACCGAGGCGATCACCGTGCCGTCCGCGCCTCTGACGGGCGCCGCGACCGCGGTGAGGCCGTCCTCCAGTTCGTCGACGGCGATGGCGTAGCCGCGCTCGCGGACCTCCTCGAGTGCGGCGAGGAGCCGTACGCGATCGGTGATGGTGCCGGCGGTGAAGGCGCTCAGCGGCCCGGCCGCCACCTCCTCGGCCAGCCCGCCGGGGGCGTGCGCGAGCAGCACCTTGCCGTTGGACGTGGCGTGCAGGGGGATCAGCTGCCCCACCCAGTTGTGCGACTGGAGCGCCGACGGCCCGGCCGTCTGGTCGACGTACAGCGCCTCGCGCCCGACGAGGACGGCCACGTTGACGGTCTCACCGACGTCCGCGGCCAGCCGGGGCGTGACGAAGCGGCTCTCCCTGACCAGATCCAGCCGGGCGCTGGTCGCCCCGGCGAGCCGTACCACGCCCACGCCGAGGCGGTACCTGCCGCGCTCGCTGTCCTGCTCGACCAGGTCGTGGCTCTCCAGCGTCGCCACCAGACGGAAGGCGGTGGAGCGGTGGACGCCCAGCTCGACGGCGAGCTCGCTGATCCCCAGCTCGCCGTCGCGGGCGAGTAGCTTGAGAATGGTGAGCGCACGGTCCACCGACTGGACCGCGCTCTCTCCCGTTCCGCTACTCATTCGCGGTGATCATTCGCGCTGATCACTTGCGGTGCCGGTAGAACTCCGCCTCGATGGGCGGCAGCGGGGTCTGGCCGAGGATCAGGTCGGCCGCCTTCTCCGCCACCATCATCACCGGCGCGTAGATGTTGCCGTTGGTCACGTACGGCATGACCGACGCGTCGACGACCCGCAGCCCCTCGACGCCGTGCACCCGCATGCTGTCCGGGTCGACGACCGACATGTCGTCCACGCCCATCTTCGCCGTACAGGAGGGATGCAGCGCGGTCTCACCGTCCCTGGCCACCCAGTCGAGGATCTCCTGGTCGGTCCGCACGGACAGCCCCGGGGACAGCTCGCCGGCGTTGAACTCGTCGAAGGCGGGCTGGGTCAGGATGTCGCGGGAGACGCGGACGGCCTCCACCCACTCCCGCCGGTCCTGCTCGGTGGACAGGTAGTTGAAGCGCAGTGCCGGATGCACCCGGGGGTCCCGGCTCTTGATCTTCACCGTGCCCCGCGCGTCGGAGTACATCGGCCCGACGTGCACCTGGTAACCGTGGCCGCCCGACGGGGACGAGCCGTCGTACCGCACCGCGATCGGCAGGAAGTGGAACATCAGGTTCGGGTAGTCGACGTCGTCGTTGCTCCGTGCGAAACCGCCGGCCTCGAAGTGGTTGGTCGCCGCGGGACCGCCGCGCAGGAACAGCCACTGCGCCCCGATCCACGGGCGGTGCCGCCACTTGAGGTAGGGCTGCATGGACACCGGCTGCTTGGAGCCGTACTGGATGTAGACCTCGAGGTGGTCCTGGAGGTTCTCCCCCACTCCCGGCAGGTGGTGCACCACGTCGACGCCGAGGGCCTCCAGCTCGGCGGCGTCGCCCAGGCCGGACAGCTGGAGGAGCTGGGGCGTGTTGATGGCGCCACCGCACAGGATGACCTCACCGGCCCGCACCCGGCGTGTCGCACCGCCGCGGTGGGAGAACTCGACGCCGACGGCCCGTTCGCCGTCGAACACGACCCTCGTCACGAACGCGCGGGTCACGACCCTGAGGTTGGGCCGGTTCATCACCGGATGCAGGTAGGCGCGGGCGGCCGACAGCCGCCGACCACGGCGGACGTTGCGGTCGAACGGGGCGAAGCCCTCCTGACGATAGCCGTTGACGTCGTCGGTCAGCGGATAGCCCGCCTGCCGCACCGCCTGGAAGAACGCCGCAAAGAGCGGGCTGGAGGCCGGGCCACGTTCGAGTGCGAGCGGACCGTCGTGACCTCGCCAGACGTCGTCGCCGTCGGCGGCCAGGCAGTTCTCCATGCGCCGGAAGTACGGCAGGCAGTGCGCATAGTCCCAGTCCTTCATCCCGGGATCGGCGGCCCAGCGCTCGTAGTCCATGGGGTTGCCGCGCTGGAAGATCATGCCGTTGATGCTGCTGGAACCGCCGAGGACCTTGCCGCGGGCGTGGTAGATCCGGCGGCCGTTCATGTGCGGCTCCGGCTCCGATTCGTACTGCCAGTCGTAGAACCGGCTGCCGATGGGGAACGTCAGCGCGGCCGGCATGTGGATGAAGACGTCCCAGCGGAAGTCGGACCGGCCGGCCTCCAGCACCAGCACCCTGGTGGAGGGGTCCGCCGACAGCCGGTTGGCGAGAGCGCTTCCCGCCGAACCACCACCGACGATGACGAAGTCGTACTGCTGTGCGCTCAATCTGCCCTCGTCTCGCTCGTGATGCTTGGCCGAAAATCGTATCGAATGACGCATTTCGTTGCACTACCCGCAACAGAGATTCTCGGCGGGTTGACTGGATCAAGTGGACCGGCCTTGCGCCACCGTCCTACTGTCTTACGGTGAGCAACGAGGCCGCGTCAGGCAGAAGCGACGTCAACGGGGGTGGCGTGCAGTCGGTCGACCGCGCCATCAGCATCATGGAGATCCTCAGCCGGCGTGGGGAGGCGGGTGTCACCGAGCTCGCCACAGAGATCGACGTCCACAAGTCGACGGCGTTCCGGCTGCTGGGCGCGCTGGAGGCGCGCGGCCTGGTCGAGCAGACGGAGGAACGCGGCAAGTACCGCCTCGGCTTCGCCGTCGTACGCCTCGCCGGCAGCGTCGCCGGCCGGATGGACGTCACCCAGCAGAGCATGCCGATCTGCCGACGGCTCGCCGAGGAGATCGAGGAGACGGTCAACATCGCCGTCCTGCGTTCGCACTACGCCGTCAACCTGGATCAGGTGCGCGGCACCTCCGCCGTGGCCGCGCACAACTGGGTGGGCCGGCTCACCCCGGTGCACGCGACGTCGAGCGGGAAGGTGCTGCTGGCCCACCTCGACGCGGCGCGGCGGGCCGAACTGCTGGGAACGGCCGGCCTGGAGTCCTTCACTCCGAACACCGTCACCTCCGGCGAGGCCCTGGAGCGCGAACTGACCGCGGTGCGGGAGCGCGGGTACGCCATCGCGATGGAGGAACTCGAGATCGGCCTGAACGCGATGGCCGCCCCCATCCGATCCTTCCAGGGGGAGGTCGTCGCCGCGGTGAGCGCCTCCGGTCCGGCCTACCGCTTCAGCGAGGAGCGCATGCACGAGTTGGTCCCCGTTCTCGTCGCCGGCGCCCACGAGATCAGCCACCGCCTCGGCGGCTGACGGGTACCCGGAGAGTTTCATCGAGTGACGCTGCTGACAACGTAGGTGCCACCTGCGGCAGCGGCAGCGGCGTGTCCGCGGCCGGAGGCGACCGTGAGCAGGTGGTCGCTCACCCAAATGCCGTCCGCGCCGGCTTGTTCAGCGTGTACGGCCATGGCGGTAATTCCCAACTCCAGCGCCTTACTACCCGAGTTGGCGGTCTGCACCCCCAGGCGCGGGGCGGGCTGGCGAATGTCGGGCATGCTGTCTCTCCGGCTCGGTCACGGTGGGAGCAGGAGATGGGGCAGATCGCTGCTGTCGGCTCCCGGCAGCGTGTACCGGTGAGGCTTGCTGAACGGTGCCGTCAGCTGCGGGCTCAGTCGACTTCTTTCCACGGCGCCGTCGGGACACCGACCAGCGTTTCACTAGCGGGCGTTCGACGAACGTGTACAGCGACCAGGCAAGCACCATGCTGATGACGAACATAGCGATCATGATGCCCAGCGCGGCAGGCGTGGAGTGAGTGCGCTGCTCTCCAAGTAACCGATGGCCATAGATTAAGACAGGCCACTGGACGAGGTAGAAGGCGAAGGACACCTCGCCCAGCCACCGCATTGACCGGTGGTGCAGGAAGGTCCGGCGGCCCCGGACGTCGAGCGCGGCTGTGGCGACGATGACGAGACCCAGTGGGACAACGGTCGCGGCGACCAGCGCGTACACGGCGGGCAGCCACAGCGAGATCGCGTAGCAACCGACGAGCAGGGCCAGCAGTGGTGCCAGGCCGATGCCGATCCACAGGCCGGTCAGGAGGATCCGCGCGAGGAGCATGCCGAGAAAGAAGTCGAGCACTCGGGTGCACGGCAGGATGTAGAGGAACCAGAAGGCGTAGGCCGGGGCGGGTTTGTCGGGAACCATCATGACCGGGGTGGACGGCAGTAGCGCGAGGGCCACGGCGGGGAGCGCCAGGATGATCGTGGTGACGCTCCCGGCCCACCACCACAGGCGCTCCGGACGGATCCGGCGCAGTCCCCGGTGAAGGAACGGAAAGAGGATATAGAAGAAGATCTCACAGGCAAGCGACCAGCTCGGATTGTTGACGCTGAAATAGACGCTCTCGTCGGGGATCCAGGACTGAAGCAGGAAGAGATTGACGACCGAGGCGCCCGCGCCAGTCGAGCCGGCGATGAGCAGCAGAGCCAGCACGTAGGTCACCAAATGATTGGGGTAGACCTTGACGAAGCGGCGGCGCCAGAACCTCAGCGCGGTGTCCTCGGTGCGGGCGGACCAGGTCAGGATGAACCCGCTCAAGGTGAAGAAGAAGGAGACGCCGACCCATCCGGCCTTGCTGAAGGTGTGGAAGAAGCCGTCGGTCAGTGTGGTGTCCGCGAAGAGTCTCAGGATAGAGAGGTGGAAGAGGAAGACGGCGAAGGCCGCGAGAAACCGCAGGCCGACGATGGAGTCCAGTCGGGACGTCCGCCCGATTTCACCTGTTGTCGACGTCATCTGGGGTGGCCTCTTGACGGGAGGGTTTAAGGGGCGACCTGCGGCGGCCTGCGGCCTGGCCTGTCTCAGGCGGCCCCTGGCTCACTGGGAGACGGCTGCGTCCGCGTTGAGGACGGCGGCGCCGGAGGGCTGCTCGGAATCACTTGACCTGCGCCGGTCGCGGAGGAGTTCGATGACGCCAAGAGCAAGGCCGAGCACGGTGACAAGGGCTCCGGCCGCAGCCGTCCAGCGCAGACCGAACGAGGAGTCGACCACCCGGCCGCCCAGCCAGGAACCGGCCGCGTTGGCGAGTTGGAAAGCCGAGATGTTGACGGCGAGCGCGAGCGTGGGCGCCCCGACGGCTGCGTTGAAGATACGGGTCTGAAGGCCGGGGATGATGGCGAAGGACATCACGCCGAAGACGAAGACCAGTACTGCGGTGACCACCTGGAACGGGGCAGCGATCCCGATCAGGACCAAGACCAGCGTCAAGGCAAGCAGGAGCCCGGTGATGGCGGGCATCAGGGCCCGATCCGCGAGCTTTCCACCCAGGAGGCTGCCGAGCGCGGAGCCGACCCCGAAAAGGACCAGCAGCACAGCGACGGCATCAACGGAGAAGCCTGTGACGTCGGTGAGCAGCGGCGAGATATAGGTGAAGACAGTACCGAAGCCCGCGCTGCCCAGCACGGTCATGGCGATGGCGAGTTGAACTTGGCGGTTGCCCAGCACCTTGAGCTCCGAGCCAGCGGTGCCGCCGGGGGCGTCGGCGCCGGAGACGACAGCGGCGACAAGGATCGTGGCGAGCAGTGTGATTGCGGCGACTGCCCAGAAGGTGGCGCGCCAGTCGTAGCGTTCGCCGATCAGGGTACCGAGCGGGACACCCAGCACGGTGGCCAGGTTGAGACCGAGGGAGACCTTCGCCACGGCTGACGCCTCCTTGCCGGGGGCAGCCATGCCGACCGCGAGCACAATGCCCACGGCGACGAAGGTGCTGTGAGTGAGCGCCGCCAAGACCCGCGTGATCATCAGGATGCCAAAGTTCGGCGAGAGGGCGGCGAGGATGTTGCCCGCGATAAAGACGGCCATCAGGGCGAGCAGCAGCGTCTTGCGGGAGATGCGGCCAGTGGCGATCGTGACGACCGGGCCGCCGATGACGACGCCGAGGGCATAGGCAGTGACGAGCAGACCTGCGGTGGGGATGTCCACACCCAGATCACCGGCCAGACCGGGCAGGATTCCAGCGATCACGAACTCGGAGGTTCCAACTCCGAAGACGCACAGCATGAGTGCTATGAGAGGGACCGGCATGTTCTGTCCTTCGATGTGACGTGGGTGTGGGAGTAGTACAGACAACCAAGATACATGCTTAATCATGCAAATAAAAGTACTTGACAGATGATTGAACTTGGTTGGATTGTGGATTCGCGTGCCGCCCTCGTGCCGCACGTCCACCGGCCCCTCATAAGAAGAGGTGCGTTCATGACCACGCCACTCCGTCATCTCCCCACCGACTCCACCCGCACCGCCAGCGGTGGCCCCGTCGGCAACGGCCTGTTCACCTACAGCCAGCAGGTCGAGTCTTGGGTGATCAGAGCGACGAAGCCAGTCAGCTACGAGATCAGGATCACCGACGATCTCTTCAACCCCAAACGGCGCGACCTACTGGAAGCCGGCGAGCGCACCACTGGCCCGTTACGCCGCTTCCTGGTCGTGGACGCAAAGGTCAATGCTCTGCACGGTAACCGTATCCGCGCCTATTTCGACCATCACGAGGTCGACTACCACCTTCACTCAGTGCCTGCCGAGGAAACAGTGAAGGAGTTCCAGACCGCCGCGCATATCGTTCGAGAAATCGATGAGTTCGGTATCGATCGACGCAACGAGCCGGTGATCGTCATCGGCGGCGGTGTCCTGATGGACATCGTCGGCCTGGTGACCAGCCTTTACCGCCGTGGCACACCATTCATCCGGGTGCCCACCACCCTCATCGGCTTGGTCGACGCCGGTGTCGGTGTGAAGACCGGGATCAACTTCAACGGCCACAAGAACCGATTGGGCACCTACTTCCCAGCCGAACTCACCCTGCTGGACCGGTCCTTCCTCAGCACGTTGGAGCACCGCCACATCAGCAACGGCCTGGCCGAGATCCTCAAGATCGCGCTGATCAAGGACGCCGCACTCTTCACACTGCTCGAGCGGCACGGTGACCTGCTTCTGGAGGAGAAGTGCCAGGGGTTGTCCTCCACCGGTGAACTGGCGGCCACCGAGGTTCTCCGCCGGGCCATCCACGGGATGCTGGAGGAGCTCCAGCCCAACCTCTGGGAGGCCAAGCTCGAACGGGTCGTCGACTACGGCCACACCTTCAGTCCCACGGTCGAGATGCGGGCCCTGCCGTCCCTCCTGCACGGCGAGGCTGTGTGCGTGGACATGGCTCTCACCACCGTCCTGGCTGCCCGGCGCGGACTGGTCACCAGGGCCGATCGTGACCGCATCCTTGCCCTGATGAGCGCCCTCGGCTTGCCCTGCTGGGACCCGCTACTCGCTACTCCGGTATTGGGCGAGGCCCTACGTGACGCGGTGCGGCACCGTGACGGACAGCAGCGGCTGCCGCTGCCCGTCGGAATCGGCGACGCGATCTTCGTCAACGACGTCGAAGAAGAGGAACTGGAAGCTTCGGTCAAGGAGTTGGCCGAACTGGCGCTGGTGGGCGGCAAGCGGTGACCGGCCGTCAGCCCGCCGTCCTCGTCTCCGACACCACGGCTCCCGCCGATATCCACGGAGTGCACGGCGCGGTCGGCCTTACCTGGTGGAAGTGTCTGGCCGGCGCACGCGACCTGGCTGCCGAGTGCGAGGCCGTCGAATGGGCGAGTGTCCCACCGGGCGGGGTCAGTGGGGAGCACCGGCACACCCGTACGGAGGAATCTTACTTCGTCATCCGCGGAGAAGGCCTCATGGCGCTGGATGGCAGTCCCGTACCGGTCCACGCCGGTTCACTCATCCTGACCGGTCTGGACACCGTGCACGGACTGGTCAACACCGGCTCGACCAACCTGGACTGGCTCGTCATCGAGGTCCGCTCCCCGCACACTTCCGCTGCCCTGCGCGGTGACACTGGCAGCACCCCGCCTGCGGTACCACGACCCACGGAGGACCATGTGAACGCCAAGGTCTACGACCTGAACCAGGGACGCGTCGATGCGACGGCGTTTCTGACCGGTCCGCTGGAGATCCTCGAAACTGTCGATCTGCGGGGAGACTCCACCTGGGAACTGGACGCAGCCACCTCAGAGCACACCGTCTTCGTCCTGTCCGGTACGGGTTGGGCCGTCGTCCAGACCGGACATGTCCCGCTGCGGCCCGGCGTCGCCCTCACCCTGCCACACGGAACCTCCACCCGACTGGGCGCCGACGCGGAGGGCATGCGGCTGTTCCATGCCGAACTCGCCGTCCCGGCGGCCCGGATGGGGGACCGTTGATCGTCAGCCCTCCGGGAACGCCCACCCATGCCCTGCCTGCGGACGCCCAACCGGTCTCGTGGCGCTGTCTCGCCCGACGAGGCATGTTGTACAGCGAATGCGAGTCCTTCGAGCAACTGGTCCTGCCGCCCGGTGCCGACAGCCTTCACGCGTCACCCGGGATCGAGCAGATCCTCTACGCCGTCTCCGGCAAGGGCATGCTGCGCACCGAAGACGGCAGCCTCCCCCTGACTCCCGGCCAGGCTGCGCTCCTGCCGGCCGGTACCACTGCCACCATCACCGCCGGGCCCCCTGGCCTGGAGCTCCTGATCCTGCGGACACTGTCGGCCAGGGCACGCTCTGTGCTTCCCCCCCGGATCCCCGAGCTTTCTCCCGGCGAGCGCAGCATCCGGGTTCCCGGGTCGGCTGACAGAAAGGCGGGGTGAATGGGCGACTACACCACCCGCGCCCCGTCTGCCGCCGCGCCGGCGACGGCCGAGCAGACCTGGCCGTCCGGCACCATGCGGGCGGCGGCGATCCTGTCCCCGCACCGCACCGGCGTGCTGGTGCTGCCGATACCGGAACCTGCAGCGGAGGAGGTGCTGGTCGCCCCCGTGCTCGTCGGGCTCTGCGGTACCGACGTCGAGCTGCTGCACGGCACCGCCAGCTACGTGCGGGACGGTCGCGCGCTGTATCCGCACGTTTTCGGCCATGAGTGGACTGGCGTCGTTACAGCGCTCTTCGAGGGCACCGACCGCACCCCGCAGAGCCCCCGCCTCGCGGTCGGTGACCGCGTGGTAGGTCAAACCATGATCCCATGCGGCAGCTGCCGCGCCTGCCGGCGAGGACGCCGCAACGAGTGCGGTCGCCTGCGCGAGGTCGGACTCTACGGGCAGCAAGGCGCGGCTGCGGAGTACATCCGCATGTCGGCCCGGTCCCTGACCATCGTCCCCGACGGCGTCCCGGACATGGCGGCATTGCTGACTGAGCCGGCCGTGACAGTGCTTGCCGCCTTCGAACGGGCCCGTTGTCTACCCGGCGACCGCGTCCTGGTACTAGGCACCGGTACGATCGGACTGCTTGCCGTCCAGCTCGCGGCCGCGCTCGCCGGAACGGTGGACGTGATCGGCGTGGACGACTCCGGGCTGGAGGCCGCGCGCCGATTCGGAGCCGACCGGGTCTTCCGCCCGGGCCAGGCGAAGGCTGACCACTACGACTTCGTCGTCGAGGCATCCGGCGCCATCGAGGCGTTCCACGAGGCGTTGCGCGTCGTCGGCGTGGGCGGTTCGATAGCCGCGATCGGCGTGCCGACGCGGGACGCGGACGGAGTCCCGCTGAGCGACTTGGTGCTGCGTGGCATCACCGTCCACGGCATCCGCCACGGACTCGACCTCTACGACCGCGTCCTCGACCTCTTCCGGCACGGGGTGCTCACCGCCGACGGCATGGTGGCTCGTTCCTTCCCAATGGAGGACGTGTCCGCGGCATTTGACCTCCTGCTGGCCAGCGACAGGACAGCACCCAAAGTCGCACTCGACCTCCGAAGCGCCTGACCGGCACCCAGACGAACCGATCTGAGGACTCCTCGTGACCCCACCCATCAGCCTCATCACCGGCGCCAGCTCCGGAATAGGCGCGGACACGGCACGGGCTCTGGCCGCCCTCGGGCACCGCCTGATCCTGGGATACGGCCGCAACGAGGCGGCCGCCAAGGAACTCGCCGCCGAGCTCTCCGCGAATCACGCCACCGCTGCCGATGTCCTCGCCCTCGACTTGGCGGATCCGACTGCCGCCGCGGCCTCGCTGCTGCGTGCCGCAGCTGCCGCGGGCGGAATCGACGTGCTCGTGAACAACGCCGGCATTAACCGTCGCTCCGCCGCAGTCGACGAGAACCACGCACACTGGGAGCACGTCCTGGCGATCAACCTGACCAGCCCGTTCCTGCTGGCTCAAGCCGCCGCCCGGCTGATGATCGCCCAGGGCCGGGGCGGTCGCATCATCAACGTGACCAGTGTGCACGAGCACATACCGATCACGGGAGGTAGCGCCTACTGTGTCGCGAAGAGCGGCCTCGGCATGCTCACCAAGGTCATGGCCATGGAGCTTGCCTCACACGGCATCACCGTCAACTCGGTGGCTCCGGGCGAGACCGCCACTCCGATGAACGGCGTGCCGGACGGAGTGGACGCCACAGCCATTTCTCGCCCGGCCATCCCCACCGGGCGGCCGGGCCGTCCGCAAGAGGTCGCCGCCCTGATCGCTCATCTCGCCTCGCCACAGGCGCAGTACATCACGGGCGCCTCCGTCGTCATCGACGGTGGGCTCGCCCTCATGGCAGCGGAAGCCAACGCTGCCTTCGCAGGCCAGATCTGACCGCATGACACCCCTAACCCGGGAGGAACCATGACCTCCGCTACTTCCGACGCACCCGACACCGGGCGGACCTCCTCGATCGCACCCCGCACAGCCGGGATCCCGGGAGCGCGTAACGTCGACCATTACGCGTTCACCGTGCCGGATCTCGACCAAGCGGTGCGTTTCTTCGAAGAGGTCCTGGGTGCGGAATGGCTCTACCGGCTCGGCCCAGTACGTGACGACGGCGACTGGATGGCACGGCAGTTGGGTGTTGATCCCCGCGCAAGCGCCGAGATCGTCATGCTTCGACTGTCCGATACCAACATCGAACTCTTCGAGTACGCCGCTCCCGATCAGCGCCTCGATCCTCCCGGAAACCACGACGCAGGCGGACACCACCTGGCGATCGGCGTCGAGGACATCGACGAGGCCGTCGAGTACCTGCGCAAGCAGCCCGGTGTGGTGGTCCAGGGCGAAGTGCAAACCATCACGGACGGACCGATCGCCGGTAACCGGTGGATCTACTTCCGGGCTCCATGGGGTCTCCAGATGGAGCTTCAGCAGGTGGCCACCGAACTGCCGTACGAGTCACAGACCGAAGCCCGGTTGTACCGGCCCTCCACCGCACCCGAACGTGGCATCCCAACCGCCCTCGGAGTGGACCACGTCTGCTTCACGGTCCCCGATCTGGACCAGGCGCTCGACTTCTTCACCGGCCATCTCGGCGGCAGGCTGCTCTACCGGGTACAGCTCGCCGCCGACGCCGAGTACTGCGAGCGCCAGCTGTCGGTGCCTCAAGACATCGCGGTTGACGCCGCCATGGTGCGCCTCGGTCCTGTGACCAATGTCGAGCTCTTCCAGTATTCGGTGACGGAACAACGCACCGAGCTGCCGCGCAACAGCGACGTGGGCGGGCACCACCTTGCGTTCTACGTCGACGACGTCGACATCGCCGTGGCCTACCTGCGCTCACTGCCCGGCGTCGAAGTCCTCGGCGAGCCCCAGTTGATCACGGATGGCGGACCGATCCACGGTGACCGCTGGCTGTACTTCCGTGCCCCTTGGGGGCTCCAGCTGGAGGTGCTGAACATGCCTGACGGCATGCCGTACGAACAGCACACTGACGCTCGCCGCTACGGCCCCAGCCACAGCTGGGATCAGCGCTGACCCCTGACAGCATCGGCCCGGCGCCCGGGCCATCGACCGAAGGAAGACCTGGACATGCGCTGGAACGACATCCGCATCGCAGGCATGGGGACCTACCTTCCCCCTGCGGCGAGCGCCAAGCAGGCAGTCGCAGACGGCCGCTACCCTGCGGACGAGCACGAAAAGAACCAGCTGATATCTGCGTTGGAGTCGGACGGCCCGGGTGCCGTCGACATGGCCGTCGCAGCCGGTCGACAGGCGCTGGAACGCAGCGGGGTCAATGCGGAGGACGTCGCCCTGGTGCTGCACAGCAGCATGTACCACCAGGGCGAGGACTTCTGGACGCCGGCGTCCTACGTCCAGCGGTACACAGTCGGCGGCACCGCTCCGGCCATCAGCATCGATCACGCTTCCAATGGAGGGATGGCTGGGCTGGAACTCGCGGCGTCCTGGCTCGCCGCCCGTCCGGACGCCACTACAGCCCTCATCACCACCGGTGACCGCTACGCGCTTCCTGGCTTCGATCGCTGGTTCAGCGACAGTGGCCAGGTGTTCGCGGACGGGGCCACCGGCCTGGTGCTGTCCCGTGGCCGGGGCTTCGGACACCTGCTTGCGAGCCACTCATCTGCCGACCCGGAGTTGGAGGAGGCCTACCGGAACACGGAGAGCGAGTTCTCCCTGGCGCCGCATGCCAATGGCGGACCCCTCGACCTGCGCGAGCGTAAACGCCGCTATATGAAGCGGGTCGGCCACCAGTTCGTCGTCGACCGGCTCACCGAGGGCCTGCTGGCCAACGTTGAGCGCACCTTCTCCGCCGCCGGCAGCACAATCTCTCGGGTCTCCCGGGTGGTCGTGCCGAACGTCGGTCGCGAGCTGCTTGGCTGGGAGTTCCTTACACCGTTCGGTATCAACATCGACAAGACCGTCTGGGAGTGGGGCCGCCACACCAGTCACATCGGCGCCGGCGACCAGTTCGCCGGACTGACATACCTCCTCGAATCAGGCCAGCTGCAGCCGCGTGATCAGGTGCTGCTGGTCGGCGTCGGCATCGGTTTCAGCTGGACGACCGCTGTGATCGAGATCGAAGAAACGCCGGACTGGTCAGGTGACCGGGCAGGGACGTTGGATGTCCTGTCCGCAGGCTGACCCGCACTCAGGGAGCGTTCCCCATGCGTTGGACGGATATCTATGTTGAGTCGGTCTGCGCGGTGCTCGGCGACCCCGTGACAGCCGGCCGGGCGGTGAGCGAAGGGAGCTATCGCCCCGAGGAAGCGGTCCGCAGCAGGCAGCGGGCCGCTGCGGTCAGCACCATGAACGCCCCTGACTTGGCGGTCCGTGCGGGCCGCCTCGCGCTGAAACGTGCGAACCGGCCCGCACGCGAGATCGGGTTGCTCATCCACGCGAACTGCTTTGACCAGGGCGTGCACTTCTGGAACGCCGCCGCCTACATTCAGCAGGGGGTTCTGGGGCATGGCGACGCGCTGGCCTTCGAGATCCGGCAGATGTCCAACGGCGGCATGTGTTCGGTCGAGGTCGCCGCTGCGCAGCTCACCGCCATGCCCGAACTCTCCGCTGCACTCCTGACCACCGGCGACCGGTTCGCCGAGCCGCGCTTCCCCCGATGGTCCGCAGACCAAGGCCTGGTATTCGGCGATGCTGGCACGGCGATGATCCTGTGCCGTGACAGGGGCCTGCTGCGCCTGGTGGCGACTGCCACCCACTCGGAACCGAGGTTGGAGGGACTTCACCGCGGCGAAGACCTGCACGCGCCGCCGGCTCCTGACGAGCCGATCGATCTGCAGGCCCGGAAGAAGGCCTTCATGGCCGGCATGCCCCTTGCCGAGGTCATCGCACTCAACGCAGCCGGGATGCTCACTGCTGTGCGACGCTGCCTGGCGAACGCCGCGAACACCATGGAACACATGACAGCGGTCGTCGTCCCGTTCTTCGGCGCGGACCTGGTAGACAAGCAGTGCCTGGGCCCGCTCGGTCTCGATCCCGGCAAGACCCTCCTGGAGTACGGGCTCGACACCGGGCACCTCGGTGCCGGTGACCAGTTCGCGGGGCTGTCCCGGTTGTTGGAAACCGGGCGTCTGGCGAGGGGCGAGCGCGTGCTGCTGGTCGGTGTTGGCGCGGGCTTCAGTTGGACCTGCGCCGTACTTGAGGTGTCGGCGGATGGCTGACACCGGATTCTGCGTTCTGATCTGCCCGGATAATGCTGGCAGACGACTACGATGAGGAAGATCGTCCGGCGGCCGCCCTGATCCTCAGCGGCGGCCTGCCCGGCTGTGCCGGCGTAACGGAGCGTCCGTCCGGCTAGGCCCGTTTTCCGCACATCGGGGTGATTGGGGCATCCCCGGCGCGGCTGGTTGATCGCAGCCGCCCGGAACCGATAGTTCCTGGGGTCGTGAGACAGCGAGCGCAGTGGGGTGCTCCGAGCGTGGAGAAGATGCTCGGGGCTGCGCTCCGGGCCGACCTCACTCCATCTCCCTGCAGGGGGATTACGAGCAGGCTGAAGAAGGGTTCCCGGCGCCGAAGTTCGGCCATCCCAAGGACCGCCGCCCGGACCTGAAGCAGATCCAGGCCGGCATCGCGGTGACCGGCGATGGTGCCGTCCCCGTCTTCCACCGCGCCTTCGACGGCGGTGCCGGGGAGGTGGGGCAGGTCATCGGCACGATGAAGGCGCTGCAGCAACTCGCTTCCCGGCAACTGCCGGTCCATGGCGTCCTGGACGTGCACCTTCCCAGGATCGGCCTGCCACAGCATACGGAGGGTGCTGTAGTCGGCGAGAGTCAGGCCGTACGAGCGCAGCAGCCGACGGTCGACGATGAGGGTCACTTAGGCCGTTAGGCCGTACAGTTCCCGCCACAGCTCGTTGCCAGCGTTCTCGCGGCCGGGTGGCTTCGAGACCGTCATCCTCCGAATCCAACAGCCTGCGCCTGGCACCGCTCCTTTCGATTCATGCGGGGTGGTTTCGGCACCCTGTGCTCGTCAAGCCGACGGATTACTCTCGGTCGGCAGGCCGTCGGTGGGCCGGATGAGCGCGAGCAGCGGCGCCACACCCGGCAGATGTGCGGCAAGCTCGAAGGCGGTGTTAAGACTGTCCGCCAGGACCGCGCTGCCTTCGGCGACCACTGCCCGGCCCTGGTCGGTGAGCTCGATCTGGGTGCCGCGCCGATCATGTTCGCTGGTGCGGCGGGTCACGAGTCCACTGTGTTCGAGCCGCAGAGCGACCCGGCTCAGCGTCGACTGGCCCACCCCAACCGCCTCGGACAACTCCTGCATCCGCATGCTGCCAAGCCCTGATTGCTCCAAAGTCATGATGGCGACGAAGTCGGTGAGACTGACACCGAGTTGACGCACGAGCCGACGCTCCAGAATCTGCGACACGTGATTGGAGAGCCGGGAAATCCGGAACCACAGGCGCACATCTTCGTCCTGCCGCCGGGACACCTCCTCCATGCTTTCGCCCTCCGAGTCCAGCGGGCGGCCGCGCGCCTTTATGCGCGACCGTAAACCCTATGACAACAGTACGACGTCTATGTGCAGACGCAAGCATTGAATCGAGAACTTTACCGAAGATACATCCTGATTCAGTCATGGACCTGCGCCCGGCCACGCCGCTCCACCTCGACACCCTCGCGGAAAACCTCCGGGAGATCAGCGATGGAGACGCCGAAATCGCTGATCCAGGCCGGTGGCGAGCCAGCCCCCGCATCCTCGCAGGCCTGCAGTATCCGCCGCTCGATCCCGGCAGGTAGCGGGACCTCCAGGAAGCGGCAGACTCGCCTGACCACCAGCAACGGGGTCTCCATCAAGTCCGCGTAGTCGAGGTCCAGGACCTGCACGCCTTCAGGGAATGCGGCACGCCACCCCTCAGCGAGGAGGACAGCCCCCAACTGGCTGGCCCACTCGAACATCACGTCGCGCGGCCGCACCACCTCCGACCAAGCACGTCGGCGTGCCACAGTCAGCGCCGAGAGCGCAGCCAAGGAACGCATCGGGTCACCGTGCAGTCGGATGACGCGGGCAGTCGGATAGCCCGCGATCAGCCCGTCCAAGTGCCAGGCGTGGAACGGGCTGGCCAGGACCGGGGTTCCACCACCGATCCGTTCGAGAATCACCGCCAAGGCGAAACGGTGGAAAGCGTAGGCAGTGGTGGAGTCATGTGACCACAGCCATTTGCTGTAGTCGGGGACCCGGTATTCCAGCGCCGCTCCCGGACTATGGAAGGCGTAGGTCAGCAGAAGGTGGTCACCGAAGCCGAGGCCCGAATGCCCAGGAAATAGGTCAACCACCCGATCCAGCTCCTCCTTGACGTTTATTACAACACCATTCGAAACAGGCCTAATCTGCTCCCATATCGACGGTATGTTGAACAAGGGGTGCTCGTTCAACAGCCGTTGCAACCGGGACACACCGGAGAAAGGCAGCCCAGTGACGAAGACCGCGTTGTCACCGTAGAACTGCGATCCCAGCGCCCCGCTCTCAACCAGCTGACGCACCGCCAGCTGGTTGGCCATCGAAGTGATGAGGCGGCGGTGCGCCATCTCGGTCCCCAGGGGAGTGAGGTGCGATTCCTCCGCCAGCGAAGCGGTCAGGCGCTCATAGGCGGAGACGAAGCATGGGCCCATACTGTCCGGTGCGCCGGCGAGCAGCTGGCCTTGGGCCAGCACTGCGCCGAGATCGAACGGCGCGCCGTCAGTCGGGACGCTCGTGGACACTGGTCGGTCATTGGTCCAGGCACAGGATTCGATCCGTTCATATGTCACGCTCGCACTCATGGCCTGCGAAATGCCTTCCGCAGGTCGGTGATTCGCATTCACCGCCGCCCCCTCGCCGTCGCGGCCCAGCCAGAGGCTTCTGGGAGACCGCACAGAAATCTTCGGTCGATCCGGCTGGTCGACCGGCACTTCTTCCGAAGTCACCCCCGGACGATGCACTACCGCGACTCCCCCTCCACTCCCCATGAAAGACGAGAAAGCCGACCATCTGCCGGAAGAACCTCACAGCCACCATATCTGTCCCTGATCACCTCCTGTCAACATCGTCAAACATGCAGCTGCAATATGCCTACCGATACAGGGCAGCGAGCATTACTGAAAGACGCGTTCGAAGCCGGTCACCGGCGATCTGGGGAGCCACCGGGGACCGAGCCATGGCATCAGGCCGAGACCCGATCGGAAGCTGGCGAGACGTGAGACGGGATCCGCCTCCGGGAACGCTGAATCGCTTCACCATGGGCATCTCGACCGCGAAGTGGAGCGGCGCACCCAGGGCGAGGGAGACGAGGAAGGTACCGGCCAGCACAGCGATTCCGCCGACTGGAGAGAGCCCCTCCCGCGGGATCCGGCGCGTGCCGTACGACAGCACCAGAACATGCACCATAGGTGACCACAGCGGATGCCGACCCCGCTTGCTCGCCAGCCCTGGGGCCCCGGATCCCTCCAGGGACCCGGCGGACGACTCAGAAGCAGAGCCCCACCTTCCCCGTCAGACCGCCCTTCTCGAACAGTTCATGCGCGGCGCGCACCTGGTGCACGGAGAAGTAGTGGGCAATGTGCGGGCGCAGCACGTCGGCATCCACCAGGCGGACGAGTTCAGCCAGGTGTTCCCGGTTCTCCTGGACGTAGCTCTTCTGCGCGCCGGGTATGGAGGGCAGCGGTTCATCGGCCACCGAGACATAGCGGCCACCGGAGGCAAGGGCATGGGAGACGTCGACGCCTGCAGTGTCGAAGATGGCGTCGTAGCTCTCTCCCTTGAGGTCCGCAATCGACGCCGACGCGTGCTGGAGACCGAGGCTGCGGGCAGGCTGCAGATGCTCCTCGCGGGAGACGAGGCCGTCCGCAACCGCGCCGCCGTGCGCGGCCAGTGCCACGGCGGTGCGTCCGACGGCTCCAACCGCACCGGTGACCAGGAGGCGCTCTCCTTGGGCCAGGTTCAGCCGAGCCAGCGCTTGGAAGGCGGTGACGCCGGCGAGCGGCAGCGCTGCGGCCTCGGTCAGCGGGACGGATACGGGCGCATGGCTGACCAACCGGGCGGGCAGCGCGACGAGCTCAGCCCAAGTGCCGAGCCCGGTCGCCACCTGAGCGGACATCGCGACCACCCGGTCCCCAATGGCGAAGTCCGGTGTCCTGGAGGCGATGACGATGCCGGCAATGTCCCAGCCGAGCGTCATCGGAAAGGCGGGGCCGACATCCCACACACGGGTCTTCCAGTCCACCGGGTTGAGGGTACTGGCCACTGTCCGTACCAGTACCTCGCCAAGCTTTGGGGTGGGAGGCGCCACGTCGCGCACGGTGAGGAGCTCAGGACCACCGTGGCGGTCGATCTGCACTGCGAACACAGAGATTCCTTTCTTCGGGCAGGACGGGACGGAGGCGAGAGGGTGGTGAGGTAGTCCGAGGCCCTACCACGCAAACGCTCACACGCAGAGCGAAGAGGCTGGTTGGGCTCTTGTTCACACCGGAACGGTAGAGTCTGACACCAGTGTGAGAGTCAAGCCTCCTGGAGGAATCGTGCGCATTGGGGAAATGTCACGCCGGGCAGGGGTAAGCGAACGGCTGCTGCGCTACTACGAGGAGCAGGGGCTGATCAGCCCTGAACGAACCACCGGCGGCTACCGCGTCTACCGCGACGCGGACGTGAACACCGTCCACCGCATCCGCAGCTTGCTCGCCGCCGGTCTCTCCACCGCCACCATCGCCCTTGTGCTGCCCTGCGTGCGTCAGGATGGCGCGCGGCTCGTCCCCCTCTGCGATGACAGCCTGGCCCGACTCCGGCACGAACACGACCGCATCACAGCCGCCATCGAAGAGCTCCAGACGTCCAGGGCACTCCTTGAACAAGCCATCAGCCAGACAACCACCCGTTGAAGCAGGGCGGGCTGCCCGCCGGCGACTTCGGGTGCTCTAGGCGCTCCAGGTGCTCTAGGTCCGCGCCGGTCGCAACTGCACGATGACGCTCTTCGAGGTGGGGGTGTTGGAGGTCTCGGCGACCGAGTCCAGTGGCACGAGCACGTTCGTCTCGGGGAAGTAGGCCGCGCAGCAGCCGCGTGCCGTCGGATAGGCGACCGCGCGGAACCCCTCGGCGACCCGCTCCCCGTCGGGCCACTCGCTGACCAGGTCGACCATGTCGCCGTCGGCGAGTCCCCGCTCGGCGAGATCGTCCGCGTGGACGAACACCACCCGGCGGCCGTTCCGGACACCGCGGTAGCGGTCGTCCAGGCCGTAGATCGTCGTGTTGTACTGGTCGTGGCTGCGGACGGTCTGCAGCAGCAGCCGGCCGGCTGGGACGCGCAGCACCTCCAGCGGGTTGACCGTGAAGTTCGCCCTGCCGGTCGCGGTCGGGAAGCGGCGCTCGTCGCGCGGCGCGTTGGGCAGGGTGAAGCCGCCGGGGCGGCGGGCCTTGGCGTTGAAGTCCGCGAAGCCGGGCACCACCCGGGCGATCCGGTCCCGGATCGTGTCGTAGTCGGCCTCGAAGTCCGCCCACGGGACGCCGTCGTCGCCGAAGACCTCGCGGGCCAGCCGGGACACGATCGCGACCTCGGACAGCAGGGCATCGGAGGCGGGCCGCAGCCGGCCCCGGGAGGCGTGCACCATGCCCATCGAGTCCTCGACGGTCACGAACTGATCGCCACCGCGCTGCACGTCCCGTTCCGTACGGCCCAGCGTGGGCAGGATCAGCGCCTCCTCGCCGCACACCGCGTGCGACCGGTTCAGCTTGGTCGACACCTGGACGGTGAGCCGGCATCGCCGCATGGCCGCCTCGGTGGCGGCGGTGTCGGGGGTGGCGGCCACGAAGTTGCCGCCCATCGCGAAAAACACCTTGGCCGCGCCGTCGCGCATGGCCCGGATCGCCTCCACCGTGTCCAGGCCGTGGCGGCGCGGCGGCTCGAAGCCGAACTCGTCGCGCAGCGCGTCCAGAAACGCCGCCGACGGCTTCTCGTAGATGCCCATCGTCCGGTCGCCCTGCACGTTGGAGTGGCCCCGCACCGGGCAGACCCCGGCGCCCGGCCGGCCGACGTTGCCGCGCAGCAGCAGGAAGTCGACGATCTCTCTGATCGTGGGGACCGACTTCTTGTGCTGGGTGAGCCCCATCGCCCAGCACACCACGACCGAGCGGGCGGCCAGCACGTCCCGGGCCGTCTCCTCGATCTCCGCCCGGGTCAGCCCGGTGGCCTCCAGCACCTCGGCCCAGTCCAGGGCCCGCACGTGGGCCGCCCACTCGTCGAACCCGTGCGTGTGCTCCTCGATGAACCCGCGGTCGATCACCGTGCCGGGGGCGGCGTCCTCGGCTTCGAGCAGCAGCAGCGACAGCGCCTGGAAGAGCGCGCAGTCGCCACCGAGCCGGATCTGCAGGAACCGGTCGGACAGCGTGGTGCCGCCGCCCGCTACGCCAGAGGCCCGCTGCGGGTTCTTGAATCGCAGCAGCCCCGCCTCGGGCAGCGGGTTGACCGCCACGATGCGGGCGCCGTTCCGCTTGGCCTTCTCCAGCGCGGTGAGCATGCGCGGGTGGTTGGTGCCGGGGTTCTGGCCCACGACGAAGATGAGATCGGCCCGGTAGAGGTCGTCGAGCAGGACCGTGCCCTTGCCGATGCCCAGCGTCTCGGTCAGCGCCGAGCCGCTCGACTCGTGACACATGTTCGAGCAGTCCGGCAGGTTGTTGGTACCGAAGCGGCGGACGAAGAGCTGGTAGGCGAAGGCTGCCTCGTTGGAGGTGCGGCCGGAGGTGTAGAAGACGGCCTCGTCGGCGCCCGCCAGCGCCTTCAGCTCACGGGCGATGATCGCGAAGGCGCGTTCCCACGACACCGGCTCGTAGTGGTCGGCGCCGGCCGGCTTGTGCATCGGCTCGGTCAGCCTGCCCTGCTGTCCCAGCCAGTAGTCGCTGCGCCCGGCCAGCTCGCTCACCGGGTGCGCGGCGAAGAACTCCGGGGTGATCCGCCGCACGGTCGCCTCCTCGGCGACCGCCTTCGCGCCGTTCTCGCAGAACTCGGCGGGGCTGCGGTGGTCCCCCTCCGGCCACGCGCAGCCCGGGCAGTCGAACCCGTGCTTCTGGTTGACCCGCAGCAGGGTCAGCGCCGTACGGCCCGCGCCCATCTGGCGGTACGCCGTACCGAGCGCGTGGCCGACCGCGGGAACCCCGCCCGCCCAGTCCTTGGGCGGGTGGATCTCCAGGCGTTCGTCGCCGACGTCGTCACGGGGTGCCTTACGCGTCATCTGATGAACGCCCTTTCGTATCGTCGATCAGTCCGCCAGCCGGCCGCGGACCCAGTCGTGGAACAGGCCGATGTGCTGCTCGCTGGGCACCAGCACACCACCGTCGGCGTACGTGCGCGAGCTCATCGCGGGCTGGCACCGCTCGCACGCGTCGAAGTCCTGGGTGTTGACCCGGTGGAACAGCTCCACGGACCTGTCGATGTCCGCGCCGCCGTCCACGACCTCGGGGAGGTACAGCCAGTCGCACTCCACCACGGTACGGTCCGCGGCGAGCGGGAACATCCGGTGCCAGATCACGTGGTCGGGCACGAGGTTGACGAAGACCTGCGGCTTGATCGTGATCGCGTAGTAGCGCCGGTCCTGCTCCTGGCTGACCGTCGGGATGCGGTCGAGGCCGGCGGAGCCGTCCACGGTGAAGCCCTGGATCTCCTCCCCGAACAGCGCGCCGTGACCCACGTAATATTGCGCCGCGTAACCGTCGGCGAACTCCGGAAGCACCTCGGTGAGCTCCGGATGGATGGTCGCGCAGTGGTAGCACTCCATGAAGTTCTCGACGATCAGCTTCCAGTTGGCCTTTACGTCATAGACGATACGCCTGCCCACCTTGAGGCCCGCGACGTCATAGTTGTCGATGTCGGCGACGTCGCCGAGCCGGGTGCGCACCGCCCCCATGACGTCCTCCTCGAACGAGGGCGGCTCGTCGGCGAGGCAGACCCACACATATCCCAGCCACTCCCGCACGGCCACGTTCACCAGGCCGTACGCCACCCGGTCGATGTCGGGCATCTTGGTGAGGTTGGGCGCGGCGATCAGCCTGCCCTCCAGGTCGTACGTCCAGGCGTGGTAGGGGCACTGGAAGGAACGCTTGACCTCCCCCGACTCCTCGGTGCGGATCCTCGCCCCCCGGTGTCGGCAGACGTTGTGGAAGGCGCGGATCGAGTCGTCCCGCGCCCGCGTGACCAGGATGCTCTCCGCGCCGACCTGCACCGTCTTGAACGCCCCGGGTTTGGGCAGGTCGGCGGCGCGCACGGCGCAGAACCACATCGACTCGAAGATGCGGCGCTGCTCCAGGGCGAAGACGTCCGGGTCCGTGTAGTAAGCGCCGGGCAGAGTGGACATCAGGCTGGGAGGCAGGCTCGTGGTGCTCACTGTTTCGCTCCTGGTGGTCGTGCGCGATGAGAGGTACGGCTCAGTGGCCGCGGCGGAGCCACTCGTCGAGGTGAGGGGCCTCGGCGCCGATGGTGGTGTCGGAGCCGTGCCCGGTGTGCACCACCGTCTCCGGCGGCAGCGGCAGCAGCACGTCGCGGATGGAGGAGACGATGGTCGGGAAGTCGCTGTAGGAGCGGCCCGTCGCGCCCGGCCCGCCCTGGAAGAGGGTGTCGCCGGTGAACACCACCGCCATCTCGGGGACGTGCAGGCAGACCGCGCCGGGCGCGTGACCGGGTGTGTGCAGCACCCGCACGTCCACGCCCGCGACCCGCAGGACCTCCCCGCCGGCGAGTGGGCCGTCCGGCTCGGCCTCCGCATGAGCCCCGGGGTGGGCGAGGTTCCACAGCACCTCGTCGGCGGGGTGGAGCAGGATCGGCGCGCCGGTCCGCGCGGCGAGGGCGGGCGCAGCGTTCACGTGGTCGTTGTGGGCGTGGGTGCAGACGATCGCGGTCACCCGCCGGTCCCCCACCGCCGCCGCGATGGCGTCCGCGTCGTGGGCGGCGTCGACGACCAGGACCTCGTCGTCGTCGCCGAGCAGCCAGACGTTGTTGTCGACCTCCCAGGTCCCGCCGTCGAGGCTGAACGTCCCGGAGGTGACGACCTTCTCGATCCGAGTCACAGGATCACCACCGAGCGGAGCACCTCACCGCGGTGCATCTTGTCGAAGGCGCTCTCGACGTCGTCGAGCGTGATCGTCTCGGAGACGAAGGCGTCCAGGTCGAGCCGTCCCTGCTGGTAGAGCGAGACGAGCATGGGGAAGTCGCGGCTGGGCAGGCAGTCGCCGTACCAGCTGGACTTGAGCGCGCCGCCGCGGCCGAACACGTCGAGCAGGGGCAGCTCCAGCGTCATCTCCGGGGTGGGCACGCCGACCAGGACGACGGTCCCGGCCAGATCGCGAGCGTAGAACGCCTGCCGGTACGTCTCGGGCCGGCCCACCGCGTCGATGACGACATCGGCGCCGAAGCCGCCGGTCAGATCCCGGATCGCCTCGACCGCGTCGGTCTCGCGGGAGTTCACGGTGTGCGTGGCGCCGAAGCGGCGGGCCCACTCCAGCTTCCGGTCGTCGACGTCCACCGCGATGATCGTGGTCGCGCCGGCGAGGCCCGCCCCCGCGATCGCGGCGTCGCCGACGCCGCCGCAGCCGATGACGGCGACCGAGTCGCCGCGCGTCACGCCGCCGGTGTTCATGGCCGCGCCGAGGCCCGCCATGACGCCGCAGCCGAGCAGGCCGACGGCCGCCGGAGAGGCACCCGGGTCGACCTTGGTGCACTGGCCGGCCGCCACCAGCGTCTTCTCGGCGAACGCGCCGATGCCGAGCGCCGGCGACAGCGCGGTCCCGTCGGCGAGGGTCATCTTCTGCTTGGCGTTGTGGGTGGCGAAGCAGTACTGCGGGCGGCCCCGCAGGCAGGCCCGGCACGCCCCGCAGACGGCCCGCCAGTTGAGCACGACGAAGTCGCCGGGGGCGACGTCGGTCACGCCTTCGCCGACGGCCTCCACGACGCCGGCCGCCTCATGGCCCAGGAAGAACGGGAAGTCGTCGGAGATGCCGCCCTCCCGGTAGTGCAGGTCGGTATGGCACACCCCGCAGGCCTGGATCTTGACGAGGGCCTCGCCTGGGCCGGGGTCGGGCACGATGATGGTCTCCAGGCTGACCGGCTGCCCCTTGGCGAGCGCGACGACGCCGCGAACCTCATGCGCCATGGTTGTCTCCTTCGCGATTTCTCGATCGACTTCTGGATCGACGGGTGTTGTCGGGCGGGCCGTGTCCGGGCCTGCTTCCTCAGCCTCTCATCAGGCCGCGGGCGCCGGGCTCCGCAGCGCGTCGGCCGCGAGCCGCTTACGCCAGCGGGTGAACGGCCGCGGCAGGTCGATCCCGAGCACCGCGACCGGACGGTCCCCGCGCCGGTAGACCGCCACGAAGCTCCGGTCGGCGAGGCTACCGTCCTCGACGGTGATCTCGTCGCCCGGTCGGGCGTGCCCGGCGAACTGGATCCGCACCCCGCACTGTTCGGACCAGAAGTACGGCGGCTCCGGCGGCCGGATGTCGTTCCCGGACGCGGCGGAGGCGCCCGCCAGCAGCGCGCGTACGGCGACGGCCGGGCGCCGTACGGCCCCGGTCCAGTGCTCGACACGGCGGTGGGACCCGGCGGCGGGGTCGAACCAGGCGGCGCAGTCGCCGACGGCGATCACCCCGGGCAGGTCGGTGGCTCCGGTCGCATCGCACAGCACGCCGTCCCCGACACCGACGCCCGATCCGGCCAGCCAGCCGATGTTGGGGCGCGCGCCGATCCCGACGACGACCACGTCGGCGGGGACGCGCCGTCCGTCGGTCAGGATCACCCCGTCGACCCTGGGCGCACCGGCGGCCCGGGCGGTGCCGGTCACCTCCCGGACGCCGGTGCCGCACAGCACCTCGACGCCCTGCCCGGCCTGGAGCCCGGCCACCACGGCGCCCATCTCGGCGCCGATGGCGGCGGCCAGCGGGGCGGACGCCGGCTCGACCAGGGTGACGTGCAGCCCGAGGGTCCGCGCGGTGGAGGCGATCTCGGCCCCGATGAAGCCGGCGCCGATGACGACGAGCCGCCCGGCCCCGGCGAGGTCCGCGCGCAGCGCCCTGGCGTCGTCCAGGGTGCGCAGCGTGTGGACCCCGGAAAGACGCTCGGTCCCGGGGAGGGTTCGGGCGGTCGCCCCCGTGGCGATCACCACCGCGTCGGCGGGTACCGACCTTCCGTCGCCGAGCCGTACGGCGCGTTCGCCGGGGTCGAGGGCTTCGGCCGCCGCCCCGAGGACCCAGGTGGCGTCCAGGTCCTCGGTCTCGGTCTCCAGCGCGAGGTCGGCCTCGCTCATCCGGCCCGCGAGGAACTCCTTCGACAGCGGAGGGCGGTCATAGGGGCGATGCGGCTCGTCACCGATCAGCACCAGGCGTCCGTCGTACCCCTGATCGCGCAGCGCCCGCGCGGCGGACAGGCCGGCCAGCGAGGCGCCCACCACCGCGACGGTTCTCACGCGGCACCCTGACAACGTGCGGCGACCCCGGGCGGCAGGTTCGCGGGGGCGTCCGAGGGGACGACGAAGATGGTGTCGTCCTCGATCACGACCCGGTGGGTCCGCACGGGGAGCTTCGCCGGGGGCGCGTCCACCTGTCCGGTCCTGAGGTCGAATTTCGAGGCGTGCAGGGGGCACTCCACCTCACAGCCCTCCAGCCACCCGTCGGCGAGTGACGCGTCCTGGTGGGTGCAGGTGTCGTCGATCGCGTAGATCTCCCCGTCCTCGGTGTGGAACACCGCGATCGGCGGCTCGGCATCGAGCCGGAACGCCTCGCCCCGGGGCAGCGAGCGAAGCGGGCAGGCAGGAATCATCAACCATCCCCAGTTGTGTAAAGAGAAACGCGAAGCGCTATGCGCAACAGCGTGAGGTCACACGAACCCCCCTGTCAAGAGCTTTCCCCATGCCTGACTCAGGCACGTTTCCATTTGTCAGAGTCGACGAGTCCGAGCCGCTCCCACCACCCCGGTCGGCCCCGTCAGGTGAACCTCACCATGACGGTCATTCACAGCCGTCCAATCTGGATGGAACGTGACAATATCGGTCCGCCCGACCGCGGCGACAACCAGCCCGATCCACCTTGACGAAGCGGCAGGCGACGACAATTCCAATCATCTATCGTAATCCGATGCGACTACCCCTTCTGGGAATCTTTACGGCATACCTCCTGCTCACGACGGCGGCGGTGGCCTGTACCGCGGAGCACCGGACCGCCGACGCCCCCGCTACCGCCGCGACCGCGGCCCCCGCGACCGCGAGCGCGGTGGCCGCCCGCGAACGCGCGCGCGAAAGGACGAAGGCCCACGACTTCAACGGCGACGGGTACGCGGATCTGGTCATCGGCGTACCGCAGGCCACGGTGAACGGCGTGCCGCAGGCCGGTCGCGTCGAGGTGGCGTACGGCTCGGCCAGCGGCGTGACCGCCGGACCCCGGCAGATCATCAGCAGGGAGAGCCGGGCCGCCAAGGAGGAGGGCTTCGGCAAGGCGCTCGCCTCCGGCGACTTAGACCACGACGGCTACGCCGACCTCGTGATCGCCGCCCCGGGGGACGACGAGCGGGCCAGCTCGGTCGTGATCGTCTTCGGTTCGGCGCAAGGGCTCTCCGGCGGGCTCGTAGAGCTCGAGCAGCCGCGGAAGGCCAGAGGATTCGGTGACCGTCTGGCCGTTGGCGACTTCGACGGGGACGGATTCGACGATCTGGCCGTCACCACCCACTACGCATGGGACACCGCCGAGTCGACATGGGAGACCACCGGCACAGTATGGGTGACCACCGGCAGCCGCGACATCCGGACGGGAAAGGCGGGCTGGAAGGCCGTCCTGCGGGACGTGGACGTCATAGCGGATCTCACAGCCGGCGACATCACCGGGGACGGCTATTCCGACCTGGCCGTCTTCTACGCCGAGGACGACCCGGCCGATGAGGGCAGCGGTGCGGTGTACCGAGGCTCGCCCCAGGGGCTCACGGGCCCGTTGGGCGAGACGTTCCCCGGATGGGATGTGCGTCACCTGGCGATCGGCGACCTCGACGGTGACGGCTACGGCGATCTGGTCAACGAAAGCGCCTTCGACGAGTACGACTGGTACGACGAACGTGAACGCGAACTGGGCGCGATCTCCGTCCGGCGGGGATCGGCCAACGGTCTGATCGACCCCCGTACCTCGTGGTCGATGACGTCTCCCGGGCTGCCCCGGGCGCCCGAGGGAACGGAGGGCTTCGGCAGTGCCATCGCGGTGGGCGACGTCAACGGTGACGGCTACGCCGACGTCGCCGTGGTCGCACGGAGAGACGAATTCAGCGGCTTGGCCGCGGTCTTCGTCCTGTACGGCGGGCCGGACGGCCTGTCAGCGAAGGGTTCCCAGGTGTTCGACACGACATCCGCCGGCATGTCCGCCGACGCTTCCGTCTCCGGGTTCGGCAGGACGGTGGCCCTGCTCGATCTCGACGGGGACGGCAGGGACGAGCTCGTCATCTCCACACGGTCCCCGGAACAGGTGACCGTGCTCTCGCCCAGCGGGAAAGGCCAAACCATCCAGATCGTGCCGGAGCGGCAGGAAGAGGATTTCGGCAAGACCCTGCGGTGATCTTCTTCAGCCCGCGGGAGCCTCCGAAGGCGAGGCCACCTGGGACCCGGCCAGGCGCATCCTGACCGTCAGGACCAAACCCTCCGGCCGGATCACGCTCACGATCACCCCCAAATGACGGTCATTCACCACGGGCTCGCCGAAACTGAGCTATTCGGTCTGCAGTCCCAGCCAGCGCTGTATGCACTCGACCAGTTCCCCGGCGTCGACCGGCTTGGTCACGTAGTCGCTGGCGCCGGCCGACAGGGTCTTCTCCCGGTCGCCGCGCATGGCTTTCGCGGTGACCGCGATGACCGGCAGATCGTCGAAGCGCGGCATCGCCCGGATGGCGGCGGTGGCCTCATACCCGTCCATCTCCGGCATCATGATGTCCATCAGCACCAGATCGATGTCGTCGTTACGCGTCAGCACCTCGATGCCCTTGCGGCCGTTCTCGGCGTAGAGCACCTGCATGCCGTGCAGTTCCAGGATCGTGGTGAGCGCGAAGACGTTGCGCACGTCGTCGTCGACGATCAGCACCTTGCGGCCGGCGAGTTTGGTGTCCCGCTCCTGTGTCACCGCGGCGCCGTAATAGGTGCCGGGCTGGACGAGCGGCGGAACGTCGCCGGGCCTCGCGGCCGACAGATGCAGGGTGATGCGTTCGCGCAGTTCGTCCAGGCTGGGCAGCCGCTCCAGCGACTGGGTACGGGCCCGGCCCCGCAGCAGGTCCTCCTGCGGCCGTGACAGCCTGCGCGAGTGGTGGGCGAGCACCGGCAGCGTGCGCAGCGCCGGCTCCTCGTCCAGCCGCCTGAGGAACACCGCGGCCGCGTCGTGCGGCAGCCCCAGATCGAGCACGACGCAGTGGTGGCGGTCGCGCCGCAGCGCGCTCAGCGCATCGGCCGGATCTTTCGCCGTGGTCACCTGGACCGGCCCGCAGGTGTCGGCGAGATCCGCCGCGGCGCTCTGGGCCAGCATGGACAGCAGGCCGTTCGGCCGTGGCTCCAGCACGAGCAGACGGCGGGCCTGCCCGTCGGCCCGCTCAACGGCCGGCTCCCCGGCCGAAGGCCCCTCGATCGCGGGCCGCTCAGGCACCGGAACCTCGGGTGCGTGCCTCTCGGGTGCCGGAGCGTACGGCGGCGCCGGCGCGGCGGCCGGCCCGAGCGGCGGCGTTCCGGGCGACGGCGTTCCGAGCAGCGGAGATCCGAGCGGCGTGGTCAGGTGGGCCACCGGCAGGTAAAGGGTGAAGGTGCTGCCCTCGCCCAAAGTGCTGGCGGCGGTGATCTCCCCGCCGAGCAGGCCGGCGATCTCCCGGCAGATGGACAGGCCCAGGCCGGTGCCACCGTACTTGCGGCTGGTGGTGCCGTCGGCCTGCTGGAACGCGTCGAAGATGTGCGGGAGGCTCTCCGGGGCGATCCCGATGCCGGTGTCGGTGACGTGGAAGGCGATGATCTCCTGACCGACCGCGCCCGCCAGGTGCACCTGTCCGGTGGCGCGCTCGATGCGCAGTCCGACGGATCCCTCCCCGGTGAACTTCACCGCGTTGGACAGCAGGTTGCGCAGCACCTGCCGCAGCCGCTGCTCGTCGGTCAGCAGTTCGGGCGGCACGCCGGGGGCGACGACGACGTCGAATCGCAGGCCCTTCGCCGCGGTCAGCGGCCGGAAGGTCGCGTCCACGTAGTCCAGCAGCCCCCGCAGGACCACTGGCTCGGGTGAGACGTCCATCTTGCCGGCCTCGATCTTGGACAGGTCGAGGATGTCGTTGATGAGCTGCAGCAGGTCGGTGCCGGCCGAGTGGATGACGTTGGCGTACTCCACCTGCTTGGGCGTCAGGTTGCGCGACGGGTTCTGGGCGAGCATCTGGGCCAGGATGAGCAGCGAGTTGAGCGGAGTGCGCAGCTCATGGCTCATGTTGGCCAGGAACTCGCTCTTGTACTTGGAGGCCAGGGAGAGCTGCTGGGCGCGGTCCTCCAGTTCCTGTCGCGCCTGCTCGATCTCGCTGTTCTTGGTCTCGATGTCGCGGTTCTGCCGGGCCAGCAACTCGGCCTTGTCCTCCAGCTCGGCGTTGGAGCTCTGCAACTCCTCCTGGCGTGCCTGCAGCTCGCCGGCGAGGCGCTGGGACTCGGCCAGCAGCGCGTCGGTACGGGCGTTGGCCACGATCGTGTTGACGTTGACGCCGATGGTCTCCACCAACTGCTCGAGGAAGTCACGGTGCACCTCGGTGAAGCGGCCCAGGCTGGCCAGCTCGATGACGCCCAGCACCTGGTCCTCCACCACGATCGGCAGCACGATCAGGTTGACCGGCCCGGCCTGGCCCAGGCTGGAGGTGATCGTGACGTACCCGGCGGGGACGTCGTCCACAACGACGGTGTGCCTGGCCAGCGCGGCCTGTCCCACCAGCGACTCCCCCAGGGCGTACCGGCGGGAGGTCTCCCGGTGGCCGTAGGTGCCGACCACGCGCAGCTCGTCGCCGCCCGGGGTCTCCTCGGCGAGCAGGAACGTTCCGTACTGCGCGCCGACCAGCGGGGCCAGCTCGTTCATCACCAGTTCGGCGACGACGGCCAGATCTCGGTGCCCCTGCATGAGCCCGGAGATCCGGGCGAGGCTGGTCTTGAGCCAGTCCTGCTCCTGGTCGGCACGGGTGGTCTCCCGCAGGGACTCCACCATGGAGTTGATGTTGTCCTTGAGGTCGGCGAGCTCGCCCTCGGCGTCGACGGTGATGGAGCGGGTGAGGTCTCCGGTGGTCACCGCGCCGGTGACCTCGGCGATCGCCCGCACCTGGCGGGTGAGGTTGCCGGCCAGTTCGTTGACGTTCTCGGTCAGCCGCTTCCAGGTGCCCGACACGCCCTCGACCTCGGCCTGGCCGCCCAGCCGGCCCTCGCTGCCCACCTCACGGGCGACCCTGGTCACCTCGGCGGCGAACGCCGACAGCTGGTCGACCATCGTGTTGATGGTCGTCTTCAGCTTCAGGATCTCCCCGCGGGCGACGACGTCGATCTTCTTGGTCAGGTCGCCCGTGGCCACCGCGGTGGAGACCTGGGCGATGCCGCGCACCTGGTCGGTCAGGTTGGAGGCCATCACGTTGACGTTGTCGGTGAGGTCCTTCCAGGTGCCCGACACACCACGGACCGTCGCCTGACCGCCCAGGTTGCCCTCGGTGCCCACCTCGCGGGCCACCCGCGTCACCTCGTCGGCGAACGCCGACAACTGGTCGACCATCGTGTTGATGGTCTCCTTCAGCTCCAGGATCTCCCCGCGCGCGTCCACCCGGATCTTCTGGGTCAGGTCGCCCGTGGCGACCGCCGTGGAGACCCGGGCGATGTCGCGCACCTGAGCGGTGAGGTTGAAGGCCATCACGTTCACCGACTCGGTGAGGCTCCGCCAGGTGCCCGAGACGCCCTTGACGTCGGCCTGGCCGCCCAACCGGCCCTCGGTGCCCACCTCACGCGCCACCCGCGTCACCTCGTCGGCGAAGGAGGACAGCTGGTCGACCATCGTGTTGATGGTGTTCTTCAGTTCCAGGATCTCTCCGCGCGCCGGCACGGTGATCTTCTGCGACAGGTCGCCGCGCGCCACGGCGGTGGCCACCTGCGAGATGCCGCGGACCTGGTCGGTGAGGTTGCCCGCCATGAAGTTCACCGAGCCGGTGAGGTCACGCCAGGTGCCTGACACGCCCTTCACGTCGGCCTGGCCGCCCAACCGGCCCTCGGTGCCCACCTCACGGGCCACCCGCGTCACCTCGTCGGCGAAGGAGGACAACTGGTCGACCATCGTGTTGACGGTGGTCTTCAGCTCCAGGATCTCCCCGCGCGCGTCCACGTCGATCTTCTTGGTCAGATCGCCCTTGGCCACCGCGGTGGTCACGTCGGCGATGCCGCGGACCTGGTCGGTGAGGTTACCGGCCATGGCGTTCACCGAGTCGGTCAGGTCCTTCCAGCTGCCGGACACTCCCGGCACCTCGGCCTGGCCGCCCAGCCCGCCCTCGGTGCCCACCTCACGGGCCACCCGCGTCACCTCGGAGGTGAACAGCGACAGCTGATCCACCATGCCGTTGAAGACCGTCGCGATCTCGCTCAGCAGGCCGTCCTCGCCGCCGCCTTCGGGCAGCCGGGTGCGGAACTCCCCGTCGCGTACGGCCGTCAGGCCGGCCAGCAACTGCCGTAGATCCAGGTCGGTGTCCTTGCCCATGGCTCTCACGGTCCTGCCGCGCTCGGCCATTCCGGCGCCCCCAGCCATGTCCACCTCTTGCGTTCCGTGCCGCCGACCGGCGTCCTGACAACGCGAAATTTCATGCTATATACAGTTTCGTGATACTCCGTCGCATTTAGCCGTTGCCGTACCAATACATGAACGAAACACCGGAACTCGCGGCTCATCCGTCTGATCACCTCGCCGGCTCGGCGGCGCGGCGACGGCCTACCCTGTGCATAGGGTGATGTCGGCGGATTTCGCGGATACATGGGGAGAGCTGCGTGCTACCTGAGGTGGAGGCATGGCTGGCCGGCCATATGTCGGCGGCGGCCGACTGGCCGGTGGGCAGCTTGATGGCAGCCAAGGGAAGCACCACGGTCAGCGTGGTCCTCCCGGCCCGCGACGAGGCCGGGACCGTCGGGGAGATCGTGACGGCCATCCGCCGCGACCTCGTCGAGGCCGTCCCGCTCGTGGACGAGCTCATCGTGATCGACTCCCGATCCACCGACGACACGGCGGACGAGGCCGTACGCGCCGGCGCCAAGGTCATCGCGCAGGACGAGATCCTCCCCGAGCTGGACGGCCCGGCCTACGACGGAAAGGGCGAGGCGCTGTGGAAGTCGCTCGCCGTGACGTCGGGCGACCTCCTGGTCTTCGTCGACGCCGATCTGCGGGAGTTCCGGACCTCGTTCGTGACCGGGCTGCTGGGGCCGCTGCTGGCCGACCCCTCGGTGGCGTACGTGAAGGGCTGCTACGACCGGCCGTTCATCGGGCCGGACGAACAGGAGGCCCGCACCGGCGGGCGGGTGACCGAACTGGTCGCGCGGCCGCTGCTCAACCTGCACTGGCCGCTGCTCGCCGGGTTCGTGCAGCCGCTGGCGGGCGAGTACGCGGGCCGGCGTGAGGTGCTGGAGCGGGTGCCGTTCGTCACCGGGTACGGCGTGGAGCTGGCCCTGCTCATCGACCTGCTCGACCTCGTCGGGCTCGACGCGCTCGCCCAGGTGGACCTGGGACGCCGGATGCACTCGCACCAGACGACCGAGGCTCTCGGCCGCATGGCCGGGCAGATCATGCACACGGCCTGGTCCCGGCTGGAACGCCAGAACAAGATCATCCCAATGGGCGCGCCCTCGCTGCGGCTCACCCAGTTCGAGCGCGGGCCGGCCGGTCACCGGCCGGTGGAGCGGGAGATCTCGGTCGCGGAGCGGCCCGCGATGGCGACGATCCCGCAGTACGCCTCCCGCGCCCTGCGCTGAAGATCCGCCTTCTCAAGATCGCCTATTCCGGCGACAGGAGCCTTGATATGGTTTACGCGGCCTTCGGGCGGTGAACAGAAGGGGCGATCACGGCATGCTGGGGCTGGGTCCATGCTGAGGCTGGGTCGACGTGACGTGGGCGAGGACCTGCTGATCATGGCGATCGTCAACCGCACCCCCGACTCCTTCTACGACAGGGGCGCGACCTTCGCACGCGAGGAGGCGCTGCGCCGGGTCGACGAGGTCGTGGCCGAGGGCGCAGACATCGTCGACATCGGCGGCGTCAAGGCGGCCCCGGGAACCGAGGTCGACGTGCGGGAGGAGATCGACCGCACGGCCTCGTTCGTCGCCGAGATCCGCGAGCGTCATCCCGACATGATCATCAGCGTCGACACCTGGCGACGCGAGGTGGGCCGCGAGGCCTGCCGGGCCGGCGCCGACCTGCTCAACGACGCCTGGGGCGGCACCGACCCGGGGCTGGCCGAAGTCGCCGCGGAGTTCGGCGTGGGCCTGGTCTGCACGCACGCCGGAGGGCTGCCGCCGCGGACCCGCCCGCACCGCGTCGAGTACGACGACGTGATGGCCGACGTGATCGCCCGCACCACCGCACTCGCCCGGCGCGCGGTCGACGTCGGAGTGGACCCCGAACGCATCCTGATCGATCCCGGCCACGACTTCGGCAAGAACACCTGGCACTCCCTGGAGGTGACGCGCCGGCTGGACGAGATGGTGGCCACCGGCTGGCCCGTGCTGGTGTCACTGTCCAACAAGGACTTCGTCGGCGAGTCCCTGGGCCTGCCGGTGGACGAGCGGGTGTTCGGCACCCTGGCGGTCAGCGCGGTGTGCGCGTGGCAGGGGGCGCGGGTCTTCCGCGCCCACAACGTCGCCCCGACCCGGCAGGTGCTGGACATGGTCGCGGTGACCCGGGGCGTACGGGAACCCGTGCGGACCGTTCGGAGCCTGGCATGATCGTCGCCGCCTGCTGCGTCCCGCAGACTCCGCTGCTGCTGCCCGGCCTCACCGGCGGACCCGTCGCCGAGGTCGAGGAACTGCGCACGGCCGCCCTCGCCGCCGTGAAGACCGTCGTCGGCCAGACCCTCGTCGGCGGGGGCGCCGACGAGATCGTCGTGGTGGGCGGGGCGCCGCGGACCGGGTCGTACCCGGCGGACGCGCCGACGCCGGCCGGGCGGCTGGCCCCCGCCCCGGGACGGCGGCCGGCGCCTGGATCGCTGCCGGTGCCGCTGGCCGTCGGCCGATCGCTTCTCGCCGGACACCCCGTGCCCCTCACCTTGCAGGGCGTCGACGAGCACGCGTCGCCCCGGAGCTGTGGCGAGCTGGGCCATGAGATCGCGGCGCGGCCCGGCCGGATCGGGCTGGTCGTCGTCGGCGACGGCAGCGCCCGTCGCGGGGAGAAGGCCCCCGGGTACGTCGACCCCCGCGCGCTGGAGGCCGACGCCTCGATCGGCGACGCGCTGGCCTCCGCCGATCTTCCCGCCCTGGCCGCCCTGGACCCGGGCCTGTGCGACGACCTGCTGATCCGGGGGCGGGCCGTCTGGCAGGTCATGGCGGCGGCCACCGAGAGCACGTCACAGACACAGGGCACATCATGGACGGCGCACACGTTGTACGGCGACGCCCCCTTCGGCGTGGCCTACTGGTCGGTGACCTGGCTCCCCCACCCACCCCCCCACCCATTGCCGTGATCTTGCGAATTCTCGCAGAGACCCCTCGCCACCTACGCAATCCCCTTTCATGATCTTGCAGAAACTCGCAGTCCACCCCATCTAGCTGCACAAACACCATTCATGATCTTGTATCTGGGTAGTGTAAGATCACGAACACCATCCGCCCAGGTCAGCGGCTATGCATGCGAGTTTTTGCAAGATCACGAAAGATGTTTTCCCTGGTGACCGCCATGATCGTGTAGCATTCGCAAGATCACGGCCATTCTCTGCACTCCGTCAGGCGTCAGGCGTCAGGCGAGGTAGAGCTTGCGGAGGGGTTCGTCGATGACCCAGGTCGTCCGGTCTCCGGCCATGAGCTGTACGAGAACTCCCGGGCGGAGGTCGATGGACGAACCGTCCTCGAAGGTGACCCGGCCGGCGCCCGCCAGGATCAGGAAGATCTCGTCGACCTCCGTGTCCGTCGCGGTCCCCCGGGCGATGTCCCAGACTCCGACCTCGATGTCCTTGAACGCGGTCATCGGAGTGGTGACGGTCCGCGGCTCCGCGTCGGACGGCTCGTCATCCAGGAGCGGACCGGCGAAGAGGTCTACGTTGAGCAGCCGATCGCCGCTCATCTGGGTTCCCGTGGCGTTCACGACCCGAACCCTATCGGTGGTCGCGGCATCGGGACCCGGCCGGCGCCGCTCAGCGGGAGGCGGACGCCGGCATGCGGGCTGAGGTCAGCGGCGCAGCGTTTCCGAGGGGGCCTCTCCGAAACGCTCCCGGTAGGCGCGGGAGAACTGGCCGAGGTGGACGAACCCCCAGCGGCGGGCGACATCGGCGATGGTCGCGGTGCCCGGGCCATGGCCGGTCAACTCGGCTCGCGCGCGTTCCAGCCGTACGTCCCGCAGGTAGGCCGTGGGCGTGCTCTCCACATGCCGTCGGAACCCTGCCTGCAGGGCCCGTACGCCCACTCCGGCGGTCTCGGCGATGTCCGTCACGGTGAGGGGTTCGGCCGCCTGCGCCTCGATCAGTTCCATGGCCCGCTTCACGGCCACCGGCGCCGCGCATGGCGGCTCCACGGACAGGGCCGGGGTGTAGTTGCTGGGCTGGGTCAGAAGCAACTGCGTCATGAGCAGCCCCTCCAGGTGTCCGAGGGCGAGCGGCCGGCTCAGCAGGTCGCCATCGGTTTCCGCCTCCCGCCGCAGCAGGTCGATGATCGACAGCCAGGACCGGGCGAGGGGCCGGGTCAGATCCATGCCCAGCGAGAACCGGATCGGCCTGTGCAGCTCACGCCCCAGCATGCCGCCGAGGTGGGCTTCGAGCGCCCAGCGGTCGAACAACGCGACGAGATGCGGCGCCCCGGTCATCCAACGCATCGACAGACGCTCCGTCGGCGTCAGCACGGAGCCGAACTCGGGTGTGGTCATGACCTGCTCCCGGCCACGGGACACCTCAACGGCTCCGGTCAGCGGGAGCGTCACAAGGAAACAGCTCTCCCACGCGGGTGCCGTGACCAGTGCCTCCCCTCCGTAGTCGACGGCGTACAGGCCGGTCCGATCGAAGGCCGCCCCGTTCATCCGGGCGTCGAACCGAGTCTGATGCCTGCCAAGGCACAGCTCGTGGGGAGCGAAGGCATCTCCCACCAGCGCGCGGGCTTCATCGAGGTCACCGGTGTGGAACAGCTCATGCGTGGCGAGCGGCAGCGGTTGGGCGGGCATGTCCGCCTCCCAGAGGTCGCGCGGCCCCGACGGCACCTCGCCGCGTTCTCGTCCCGCCCACGAAGACATCTCGCCGGCCGAAGTCCCGCGCGGCCGGGATGGTCGCAATGCCAGGCGTCCCTTCCTCAACTCGCATGATAGGAGAGCAGTCAAGCCGACCTTGGCGTGAATGTCTGTGCGCGTGGTGTGAGATTCAGCTGCCGGGCTTACCGACTTACCGACTTACCGGCTCGCGGAAAGAACCCGGGCGTACATGTGCACGGGGTCGGCGGACAGATCGGCGTCGACCAGGCCGGGCAGCGGCGGGACCTTCCGTACCACCGCGATCAGGGTCTCGAAGACCGAGAAGGCACTGGCGGGCCGCTGGTCCGGTGACTTGGCGAGCAGCCGGAACGTCATCTCCTCCAACTCCGCGGGGGCGTCCGGCCGCTCCAGGGCGGGCGGGTCCTCGCGACGGCTGCGGTCGATCTCCGTCATCAGATCGCGTGCGGCGAACGCCTCCCGCCGGGATCCCGCCAGCTCGTCCTGCTTGGTCAGCTTGATCGCGACGGTACGGTTCAGCCGCAGGTCGGAGCCCTCCCAGACGACGCCCATACCGCCGCTCGCGATCAACCTCGTCAGCCGGTAACGCTCGGCGACCGTCCCCCTCGCCGCGGGTGGCGGTGATGAGCGCGCGCACCCGCTTCTTCTCCGCGCCCACGCTGGCGCGGAACCGCCTCGGTCGGGACATCCGATGCCCGTGGCGGACACGCCATTATTTCGCAATGGAACGTGCCCACCGTAGTCACGACGGGACGGCGATGGTAAGGGGACGTTCCGGGCCGTCACCCGGCGCTTCGCCCTCCCCGTGGCCCCTCGGCCAACGATCTCAGGAACGGTACAGGTCGATGACGTCGTCCCCGTAGGGATCCCGTCCAGTCCTGTTGGTACGCGGCGCCGTGATGGAGGCCTTCACATCCCAGCTGAACCGGGTGGCGATGCTCACGGCATCCGCCGGGTGGCCCTCGCGGGGCCGCCAGTCCGCCTGCACCACGATCGGCTTTCCGGTCAGGTCGGTGGCGATCCCCCATAAGACGGTGATCCCCCTGAACCGGGGGTCGAGCCGCCCGCCGAGCATGGTCCGGAACGGCTTGGACATCTCGAACAGCTTGCCGAACGTCGTCGTGCCGCGGTAGGACCACGTCTTTTTGATCGCCCGATCGTCTGCGTCGTGGACCGCCGATCCCGGCTTGTTGTGCGTTGCGGAGGCGACCAGGGCCTTGAGCGTCCCGAGGTCGAAGACGTCGATGATCTGGTCGCCGTACAGTGCCGCGCCGCCGGAGTGCTTGCCGATCTTCACCCACGACTCGCCGCCGTAGGCCGGACCGGCACCGTAGAGCACGCCCCCGACGCTGCGCACCCGGTGGATCGCCGAATCGAGCTTGACGAGGTCACCCGCCCGCCGGTCGCCGGCGGCGGCGTCCTCTCTCAGGAATTGCAGCGTGCACTTGCCGAACCGCATCGACCGCTTCATATCGGCGGCCACCACCCCGCCCCGGCCCAGCCGGGCCGTACCCGTCATCCAGGGGTCACCGGTCCCACCACCCCTGCAATAGCCGCGCGGCATGTCCTCACCTCGCGGGTCGTGCGGCCAATCCACCGATGTGTGCTGGAAAACCTTCACCGAGCTGCCCTGTGCCTTGAGGCGCTGCACAGTTGCCACCACGTCAACCGGAGCCGCCGCGCTAACCGGTGCCGCCTGGGCGGCGGGCACCGGTGTGACCGCAACCCCGAGCACGCCTGCCATCATCACTCGCCATCTCATGGGGCGCGATCATGTCACAGAACATGAATGGTGACGCGATCACGCGGACCATCGCCAATCGGCGGCACCGCATGGTTACGCACGGGCCTTGCGGCCTGGGCCCTACTCGATCAGGAGCTGGCGCAGCGTAACGGCGAAGGCGTCCGGGTCGCCCTTCATGCCGAACTCGCCGTCGAGAAAACCGCCGTGGTGGCTGGGAAAGGTCACGGGCTTCGTGCCGAGCCGTTCGGCGACCGCCACGCCCGCCCGGTGGGCCATCTCCCCCTCCGACTCGGCTCCGACGCCGATGACGATGCGGGTCGGCGCGGCGCGCAGTGCGTCGAAGTCGTGCTCATAGTGCGTACAGGTCATAAGGTTCTGCGCGAACATCGGATCGTCACGGGAACCGTCGTCTTCCGTCGGCAGCCCGAAATCGGCCGGGCTCTGCACGGGCCGATCGGCGAAATCGGCCGGGATCTCGCCCCGCAGGCCGGTGACGGCGATGAATTTCACCATCGCCGGCCCCAAACCGTCCCGCTCATAAGTCCGGCGGATGTCGACCACCGCGGCGAGCGCCTGCTCCCGGTCGGGCAGGGCCTGGGCGGCCGGGGGCTCGTGCGCCACGAGCGTGCGCACCTGCTCCGGATGCCGGGCCACCAGCGCCAGCCCGTTGACGGCGCCCCCGCTGCTGGCGAAGATGTCCACCGGCCCGCCGCCGAGCGCGGTGATCAGTCGATGCAGGTCGTCGGCGTGCAGCTCGGGCGTCGACTCGGCGGCGCCGTCGGTCCGCTCGCTCCGCCCGATCCCGCGCGGGTCGTAGGTCACGACCGTACGATCCCGGAAGTGCCCGGCCAGGGCGGTGAACCCGCTGGCGTCCATCGGCGATCCGATCATCAGCAGTGTCGGCGCGGTGGTCGCCTCGGCCTCCCGCACGTCGTAGTGGAGAATGCCGCCGGGCACCTCGAGGGTATGGGTCTTGGGCTCGCTCATCGAAACCTCCGACTTCCTTTGATCACCATCCTGCGAGAGCGACCCTAGCCGCCACGGGTGACATTTCCACGGCGCACCGTCAGGCCCCGGCTACCGTGGTCGAGCGCCCCGCACGTTGACCACCGGCGGTCGAAATACGTAAGCTCCGGAGAGAATTGATAGGAAACTTTCCTATGAGTTTCGGGACACCCCCTACCTGGAGCTACTGTTGCGAAAGATGCTTCTGGGGTCCCTGCTCGCGGGCGCCGCGTTACTTGCGCCGCTCGCCCTCGGGACCGCCTCCGCCGCCACCTCGGCGACCGCCGCCTACTCGACCGACTCCGACTGGGGCTCCGGCTTCCAGGGCAAGTACACGATCACGGCCGGGTCCGCCGCGCTGCCGAGCTGGACCGTCGAGTTCGACGCGCCCGCCGGCATCACGATCAGCTCCGCCTGGGACGCCACGATGACCAGGAGCGGCAGTCACTACACCTTCACCAAGCCCTCCTGGGCCGGGCCGCTGGCCGCCGGCGCCTCGGCCGGCTTCGGCCTGATGGGCGCGCCCGGCGGGTTCAAGCCGCTGAACTGCAAGCTCAACGGTGCGCCCTGCGGGGGAGGATCGACCCCCTCGCCGTCGCCGAGCCCCTCCCCCTCCGCGACCCCGACACGGTCTCCAAGCCCGTCCCCGTCCCCGTCCGCGACCCCGACACGGTCGCCGAGCCCCTCCCCGTCCGCCACTCCGACGGCGCCGCCGCAGCCGGCCGGCATGCCGGTCGCCCCGTACGTCGACATGGGCGCCTGGCCCACGCCGTCGCTGACGGAGATGGCGGCCGGCGGGAACGTCTCCAGCTTCACCATGGCCTTCGTCACCGGCGCCGCGTGCAAGGCTTCCTGGTTCGGCGCCTACGACCCGCGTACCGGCTGGGCCAAGGACCAGGTGGACGCGATCCGCGCGGCCGGCGGCGACGTGAAGGTCTCCTTCGGCGGCGCGTCCGGCGTAGAGCTGGCCCAGGGGTGCGGCAGCCTGTCCAGCCTGGTGGCCGAGTACCAGGCCGTCGTCACGGCGTACGACCTCAAGTACATCGACCTCGACATCGAGGGTGCGGCCGCGGCCGACAGGGCGTCGGTGGACCGCCGCTCGCAGGCGCTCGCCCAGTTGCAGAAGGCGAACCCCGGTCTGCGGGTGTCGCTCACGCTCCCGGTGCTGCCCGAGGGTCTCACCGCCGACGGCGTCTACATCGTGAAGTCCGCGCGCGACGCCGGCGTGGCCCTCGACATGGTCAACGTCATGGCGATGGACTACTACCGCAACGGTGACTACGGCGACTTCGCCGTACAGGCCGCCCAGTCCACCTTCAACCAGGTCAAGTCGCTCTACCCCGGTTACAGCGACGCGCAGCTGTGGCGCATGGTCGGGGTCACCCCGATGATCGGCGCCAACGACGACCAGCGGATCTTCGACCAGGCCGACGCCCGCCAGTTGGTGGCCTTCGCGCAGAGCAAGCACCTGGGCATGCTCAGCTTCTGGGAGCTGGTCCGGGACCGCAACGCCTGCACCGGCCCGCTGTTCAAGTGCACCAACATCCAGCAGCAGCCGTACGAGTTCAGCAAGATCTTCGCGGGGTACCGCGGGTAGACCCGTTCCCAGCCGTCTCATCGATCCGGCCGGGCACCCTGCGGGTGCCCGGCCGGTCGTTGGAGTGCTTTCTCGGCTGCCGCGATGCGGCCATCGGTGTGCCTCATGGGGTTGGTTGCGTTTTGGCGAACTACGTGACTCACCGCCTTGACCGTGTTTATGATTCCGGCGTCTGACGGCATCGCTCCTTACCCGTTACCCGCGAGCTATGACATCTGGAGGATGCTGTGAGTGATCGTCTTGTGCATACGGTGGAAGTGCCGGTAGGCGACGGCAGCGACGAGATCGTCCGGGTCCAGATCCGCGAAGTGGACGAAACACTCGTCCGGGTGGGCAGAGGCGGCCGCACCATAGCGCGGGCCGAACAGTCGCTCGGGCGGATGCTGGAGACCGTCCGCCCCGTGGCGGAAAGCTTCGTCACGCGGTTTCAGGGGCTCGTCAACGCGCCGGACGAGATCGTGCTGGAGTTCGGAGTCTCGCTGTCGGCCGAAGCGGACGTCGTCATCGCGAGCACGGCGACCGCGGCCAACTTCTCGGTGAGCTTGACGTGGAAACGCGGCGAGAGGCCCGACACGACCGGCGATTGACCAGCGGGGGGTTGATTCGGTCCGGCCTGAGGTGTGGAGGGGACCTGATGTCGGAGACGGCACGGACCTGGTCGGGCAGCGCGGACGAAGCCATGGCCGCGGCGATCGTCCAGGTCAGGGGGCAGCACGGCGCGCTGGGGGGCGCGGGCTTTCTCGTCGCCCCGGATCTGGTGCTGACCTGCGCCCACGTGGTGTCGGACGCGCTGGAAACGCCCCGGCAGGAGCCCGTGGCCGAGGGAACACCGGTCATGGTGGAGTTTCCGCTGTGCGAGCCCCCGGCGGGCGCTGACGGACGCCCGATGTGGCCGGCCCTGGTCGAGAACTGGGTGCCGATCAGGGCCGAGCGGACCGGCGACATCGCCGTCCTCCGGCTGTCGGAGCCCGTCCCCGGCACCCGCCCGCTCCCCGTGGCCGACCCCGACAGCGTGCAGGGCGGTGAGGTGCGTGCGGTGGGTTTCCCCCATGACGCGCCGGGCGGGATCTGGTTCGAGGGCAGGGTCAGTGGTGCGACAGGTGAGGGCTGGATGCAGCTGTCGAGAGCCAACGGACAGGCCGCCCACGTAAAGCCCGGTTTCAGCGGCAGTCCCGTCTGGCACAACGCGCTGAGCGCGGCGGTCGGCCTGCTGGTGGCCGCGCAGCCGGCGGGCGACGCCCAGCAGGCCTACGCGCTGCGCACGAGGACCATCGTGCGGGAGATTCCCGGACTCGGCCCCGTCATCCGCCCGCCCTCTCCTTTCCGTGGCCTGAAGCCCTACGAGGAAGGCGACGCCGACCTCTTCTTCGGCCGGGAGGAGGACATCGGCAATGTCGTCACAGCGTTGTACGGGGCGCGCACCGTGACGGTGTACGGACCCTCGGGTTGTGGCAAGTCCTCGCTGGCTCTGGCCGGTGTGGTGCCTCGGATGCGGGCGGACGGATATGAGGTGCTGGCGTTCAACGCCGGGGAGATCTCCTCTGTGCGGTCCGCGCTGGCCACCGAGCTGTATGAGGCCATCCGGGCCGGGCGGTACGGGCCCGCACGTGCGGACGGCGCCGACCAGGTCGAGGACTGGCTTGCGGGTAAGGGGCTCGCGGACACGCTCCACCGCGTCCGGGGTACGGTGTCCGGCGATCTCCTCCTCGTCCTCGATCAGGCCGAAGCGCTCCTGAACCACACCCAGACCGAGATCGACGAACTCGCCGACCTGCTGTTCCCGCGGCGCCGTCCGATCGGCGGAGTACGGATCCTGGTCACGTTGCGCTCCGATCTGATGGACGCGGTTCTGAAACATCCTCGGCTGGGGCCCGCGTTGCTCGGCGGAACGACGTCGCCGCTCGCCCCCATGTCCTCCGAGCAGCTGGAAGAGGTGATCACAAAGCCCGTCGAGCTGCTTGCCGTGGCGTACGAACCGGGGCTGGCCCGGCGCATCCTGCGCGATGCGGGCGGTGAGCCGGGAATCCTCCCGCTGCTGGGTTTCGTCCTCCAACAGTTGTGGGAGCAGCAGGACGGCGGCTACCTGCGAAACGCCGCCTACGAGAAGATGCGGGGCGTGTCCGGCGCGCTGCGACTGCACGCCGAGGAGGTCTGGAAGAACCGGGTTCACGGCAAACCGGAGAAGGAGGAGGCAGCGCGGCGGCTGCTCACCAAACTGGTGCGGATGCTGCCCGGCAGCCAGATCACGCTGCGTCGCAGGGTCACCCGCGATGAGGTGGACGAGACGCAGTGGGAGCTCACGGAAGCTTTCGCCGAGCGGCGGCTGCTGGTGCTGTACGGCGGCGCGGGCGAACCGGAGAGCGCGGAGCTGGCCCATGAGGCGCTGATCACGGCCTGGCCCGCGCTGCGGCACCAGGTGGAGGCGGACGGAAAGTTCCTGGCCGGACAGGCGGAGCTGGTACATGACCTGCGGCGCTGGCGGCATGGTGAACAGTCCGCGAGCCTGCTGCCGGACGGGGAAGAACTGCAGGCCATCGACCGATGGCTGGGCGGACGTGAGGGCGAGCTGGCCGAAGAGCAACGTGAGTTCCTGGCCCTGGCTCGTCGGCGGAGCCGGATGCTGCGACGGCGCGCCCGTGCGGTGCGGACCGCGCTGGCCATGGTGTCCGCACTGATCGTGGCCCTGGCCACCTTTCTCGTCAACCAGATGCTGGTCAGTGCGGAGCGGGCGGATGAGAACAAGTCACGTGTGCTGGCGAGCTCGGCGGCGGAAATGGCCGAGGAAGACCCGGGGCTGGCAGCCCTGGCGGCCATCGCCGCGTACAAGATCGCGCCGACGCAGGAGGCCAGAAACGCGCTGTTGCAGCGGTTCGACCAGTTCAAGGACGCCGTCTGGATGCTGACGGGTTTTCAGGGGCCGCTTCTGGACGCCGCGATGAGCGCCGACGGCACGGTGATGCTGGCCTCCTCCACGGGAGGTCGCGCGACACTGTTCGTCCGCCAAGCCGGCGGCAGGGTCCTGCGCAAGCATCTCGGCATTGACGGCAACGCGGTCCTCCCACTGATCGGCAGGGACGGCCGGCGCATCGCCTACGCGGTGGACGGGACCGACTCGATGGTCTGGCACGATGTGCGCTACACGGCGCACGACATCGTCGTGGGGCCGGCGCATCTGCTGCGCGGCGCCCCCCAGAAACACACCGTGGGAGAACTGGGCGGCAGATACAGCATGGTCGCCTTCTCGCCGAATGCCGACCGGATCGCCATGGTGACGTTCGATGGACGGCTGCGGGTGTGGGACCTGGCGACACAGCGACTTCAGGAACTGCCGGGGCGCTTCCCCGGCCTGCGGCAGGTGTGGTTCGGCTCGGATGAGAACACGCTCGTGGCCGCGCGGCAGTCCGGCGGGAGCTCCCTGGTCTCCCTCGACCTCCGCTCCGGCGCCGTGCGGGAACTGGAAGATCGCCGCAGCGTGTCGGCGCAGGATTATTCAGCGGAAGCCGAGGTATCGGCTGACGGGCGTGTCCTGGCCGTCTGCCGGAAACCTCCCCATGCGGAGAAGGCCGTCTACCGGGTCATCCGCGTGTCCGACGGGCGGGAGCTGACACGCTACACCTCCCTGAAGGACTATCGCCCGTGTCAACGCCCCATCGTCGACCAGACAGGCGAACTCGTCGCGATCGATGAGGGAATCGGCCGGTGGGTGCTCCTCGGCACCCGGCCGGGCACTCCCCCGCGACAGTTCATTGGGCCTGTTCTCAGCTACAGCGGCGTGGCCGGCCCTCTCCTCGGTACGCCGAGCGCCCCCATCGTGGTCTACCGTGACCGAGCCAGCGTGACCGGCTGGCAGATGTTCCCCGACAGTGGATTGGGGGTGTACAGCCCGCCGGTGCTGCTCGGCCGAGGTCGCACCATGCTGGCCCGCATCGGAAAAGACGATGACGAGGCCGCTGACCGGCTGGCGGTCATGGAGACCGAAGGCCGGAAAAGAACGCTCGCCGAGGTTCGCATCGCCGCCACACCCCCGGACCCGGATCTGCTGCTGACCGTCAACCGTGCCGAGACACTGGTGGCTGATGTGGCCGACCACAACAAGATCACGGTCTACGAGCTTCCGCGCCTGCGTAAGGTGGCCGAGTTCACCACCCGCATGCCCCCGCTCGACAAGAACGGGCAACGAGAACGGGTGCGCTCCTTCTTTCTCACCGACGAGGAACTGGTGACGGTCTCCGGTGGCGTGATCGAACGCTGGAACGCCCGTGACGGCCGTCGCCTGGCCGATCCACTCGACATTCACGATCTTTTCAGCGACGGGGCCGACCCCACGGAGTTCTATGTCCAGCGGCATTACCAGCCAGGATATGTGCAGCTCATGGACGTGGACGACCACACCCTGCGTGCCATTCATCTGACGACCCTCACGGACAATCCGAACCTGCGGATCCACCTGGGGGCCGATGCGCTCAACGTGGTGGTCGAGCACAGCGGCCGCTACGCCATGGTGCTGACCCGAGGGGGCGTGATCGAGTTGTGGTCGGTAGCGGACCGCCGGCGGACGCGGAGGATATTGGGTTCCCTCGGACCCCTGGAATCAACTACGTGGAAGGCGGGCATCTTGGAAGACGACGGCTCGGGGAACCCTGGATTCTTCCTGGCCAATGGGCACTCTGTGCGCTTCATGAGAGTGGCCGACGGTGATGTCGACGTGACCTCCTACGAATTCTCCGGCAAGCAGAAATTCTGGGCATCGACTGACGATGGCAAGGTCCTGCTGAGGAGCTACGCGCCCGGAGAGCATATAAACGGAGATCACGCGACTGGAGGACGTGCGGCCGGAGAGCGTGCGGATCTGTTCCGGCTCGATCCCGGGCTGTGGAAATCCCACCTGTGCGGCGTTCTCGGACGTGACCTCAGCGAGGACGAGCGCCGCGGCCTGCCACGGGGGCTGCCGGACGTCATATGCCCACTCTGACGAACAACCTCACCGTCGATCAGCCGCAGCGCGTCACCGAGAGTCGGCTTCGGTCTCTGGTGCGCCTGCTCGGGCTAGCCCGAGCAGGCGTGACAGAGAACAAAGACGGGATCGTTCCGCTCCAAGAGCACCCCCCAGCCCTCTCAAAGCAGAACAATCGCGTCTATTAGAGAAGACGCCCGTGTTCCATGCGAGGTTTACGGCATTCGCGCGAATTTTTGTGATCTAGGTCACATTCCCCGCTGATCTGGTGAGTTCTGCCGGTGTGACGGTCCGCAGAAACGGGAAACGGGAGCATCACCACCACCGCGAACAGCGCGAACGCCGTCCGGATCCTGAAGACCTCGGCGTGCTCACGCATTGCCCGGTGGCGTTCTCCTGCTCTGGGTCCGCCTGCTTGCTCGGCGATGGTCTCCTGCCGGGCGATGGTCTCCTGCCGGGCGATGGCCTGGCCCATCCTGGCCGAGGCCGGGCGGAGCTATGGTGTTCCGCCCGGCCTCGGGGTTGATCGGTTCAGGTGGGTTGGGTTATGGGCAGTTGCCGATATCGCTTTCGGAGGAGGCCAGGACCACGTTGGTCTTGGCCAGGCCGAGGGCGTCGACGGTGACGTGGACGGCGTTGACGGTCAGGCCCTTGTCGGGGGTGGTGAAGGGGGTCTGTTCGTTGAGGACGAGCTTGACGACGCCGACGTTGACCGTGGTGTTGGGTTGGATGTTGGTGGGTTCTGCGATGACCACCGTGTTGCCGACCTTGAGGAAGGCGATCGTGGTGGTTCCGCTGGATCCGGCACAGGTGGTGGTGGAGCTGGAATTGATGGTCTTGACGCTGATCACCGGGATGCCGGTGATCCCGATGGTGGTGTCGTCGATGGAGGCGGTTGCCACGGATTCGCCGGGGAATTCGGTGGTGGCGACCTTGGCGCACAGGGCGTGCGCGCTGATCAGTCCGCTGAGGGTGGCGGTGCAGGGCACCGAGGTGGTGCTGGTCGAGGTGGTGGAGATGTCGCCGGTGTCGGGGGTGGGTGCGATCTTGACCAGTTGGATGCCGGCCAGGGCGGCGCCGGCGGTCAGGCCGTAGGCCCGTCCGGTCAGCCGCTGCGGCGTGACGGTGACTTGTTCGGCGCTGCACGGCGAGGTGACGGAGTTGTTGCCGGCGTCGCCGCTGTAGGTGGCGGCCCACCGGTAGGTGCCGGCCGCGCCGATGGTCACCTTGCCCGACTCGGCGGCGCCGCTGCCCGACACCGTCCCGGTACGAGTCGCGATGGGCGTCGCGCAGTCCGTGTCGCCAGGGCCGTACAGCTTGAACGTGACGGTGCCCGTGGGGTGGGACCCGCCGGACAGGGTCGCCGTATCAGAGACGTCCCCGCCAGCGGGCACCGGGCCCGATGGCGTCGTGACGATCGACGGGGTCGCCTTCGGGACGTGTTCGGTGATCGTTTCAGTGAAGCCCGGTGACAGGACGCCGTTGATCAGGAAGTCCGCCTTGCAGGTAACGGTGCTTCCCGGTACGGCTCCGGCCCCGACGGAGACGGTCTCCGTGAAGGTGGCGTCATCGCCGCTGGTCACCGTCCGACTGCCCGGGGTCAGGGACACCGACAGGTTCGGATCGCAGTCACGCAGCCGGTGGGTGACCGTGACCGGGAGGTTGTGCAGGGCCGCCAGGATGGTGTCGCTGACCTCCGAGGGGTTGAGGCCGGAGAACAGCCGTCCGCCCGTGGCGTCGGTGATCGCGGTCGCCTGCCCGGTCGAGTCCAGCCCGGACAGGTCGAGCGCGAGCACAGTGATGTGGGCCGCCTGCAGGGCACTGATCGCATCGGCCAGCGTATGGCCGTTGCTGGGGTCATGGCTGGGGGCGTCCCCGATCAGCAACACGATCCGGGAACTGTTCGGCCGGAAGTCGACCTCCCCGGACGCGACCTGGAACAGACCGTTGATGCCGTCCTCGGGGTAGTCGCCGCCGCCCATCGCGACCAGTGAGTTGAGGCCGTTGGTGACGTCGGTCTGGTTGGCGGTGAGGTTCTGAGCCACCCGGAAGGACGTCGAGTCCGCCGACACGTCCCTGTACTCGGCGACCGCGAACTGCGCGTCCGGCTGCGCCGAGGCGACGTCGGACAAGATGGTGTTCGCATTGGTCTGCACGTTCGAGATGACCCCGCCCATGCTCCCTGTTGTGTCGATCAGGAACGCGATATCCGGCTTGGGCGGGACCGCCGGAGTGGACACGGTCTTGGCGATCGTCGTCGATCCGCCGGGGGCCAGGTTCAGCGTCACGTCCGCCGGGGTGACTCCGGGTGCGGCGGACGCCGTCCCCACCCCGGCCACCAGCATCGCACCGGCCGCCACCACGCACGCGGCGGCCTGTAATCTTCGCATCATTCTCACGGTGTCATTCCTTCTGGTGTGGCGTTATGCCATAACCAATTTGGGATAGCCGGCCGTGCAGAATTCCTATGATTTCTCCAGCCTGGACACCCTCTCCTCATGTGTTGGTGCGATCGGGTGCCAAATCGCATTGGTCGACAGCCTCGGTGACCTTTTCAGCGCCAGCCGCTGATCAACGAGACGGGGTGTGGCCACGGTCATATGGTGACTGGTCGGCGAATCGATGTAAATAGGCCACTTACGGCAAGTTCCCGACTGGCCACAGTCGGCCACTCCCCGCCGATGAAATGAATGATCCGCAGTTTGCCGCCCCAAAAAGGTCGGCCGTTTTCCAATCCTCCGGGCCGTCTGAATTGCGGCTATGTGCATCGCCGCAGAGTCGTCGACAGCTACTCATTGGGTCAGGACCACCATTCTGATCAAGGATCCGGCCGGTCGTTGCCATCGCCGGACGGGTCCGCCTTTCTGCGTGACAGATCCATCACAACGATTAGTAAGAGATCGACGCCAGATGGTAATGGGGGAAACTGGGGGAAGTGCCCCCGACCCCCGAGGTGCCTGCGATGGAAGACCCTCCGATCTGGGCCGTACGGCTCAAGCGTGAGCGACGCCCACTCGGCTGGTCACAGAAGGGTCTGGCCAGGAAACCGGCGGAGGTCGCCGGCCAGATCGACGTTCGCATACCGGAGAGGGCATCGCTCATTCGTTCGATCAAGAACTGGGAGGTGGGCAAGCATCACCCGCGCGACCCGTACCCGATGCTGCTCTCACGAGCCCTTGGAATCGGCGAGGAAGCACTGTTCGGCGAAGCCGTCGAGGTCCACACTCCCAAGGACGGCGACGATCTCCGTACATTGGAGTCAGCCGCTCGTGCCACCGAGGCCGGGCCGAAGCATCACGGCATCCTGGAGACAGGTCTTAGATTTCATGCGCCGCTTCGCGGCGCTCTCGTGGGGGACGGAACTGCTCTTATTCCGGCACAGCGAACCCGTGAAAGGCTGTTGACATGGGGGAAAGTGGTTCCGACCAGCACAACGGACCGGAAGTAGAGAGTGTTGGAAGCGACCGCGTGGCTGTGGCCGCGCGCCAATCGCAACGCTGGGTGTGGATCGCCGCGGCAGTCGGACTGCTGCATGCGGGATTCAGCGTCTACTGGGCGGTCGGTGGCGAGTGGCTCCTGGACACGGTGGGCGAATGGGCGGTTGATCTTCGACGCTCGTCACCGGTTGCCGCAGCGGCGGGTCTGGGCGTCATCGCGCTGGTGAAAGCGGCGGCTTCCGTCGCGCCGGTCACGGTGGCCTATGGCAGACTCACCCCGCCCCGATTGTGGCGAGCGCTGAGCTGGGTTGGAGGCGCGGGCTTAGCCCTATACGGCGGCATGAATGCTCTGATCAGCAATGCGGTACTGATCGGCCTGCTGGGTTCCGGTGATTACGACCGGACGGCAATGGCGGGTCACGCCTGGCTGTGGGATCCGCTGTTCCTCCTCTGGGGTGCCGCTCTGCTGATCCACCTGTGGCTGTCACGTCAAGAAGGGCGCACGTCATACTCCACGGCTTGAGGCCTGCATCGACGGCGCTCGTTGACCTCTTCCGCACCTCGCGAGCGCATGGGCGGGTACGGCACCCGGCCGGGAACTGGCCGAGATCATCTCTCAGTTCGCCTGAAATACCGGGATGGAGAATACGGATGCTCCCTCAGTCGCTGTCCGAAGAGGAGATCGCCGCCCATCTGGCCGACCTGCCGGGATGGGAACGCCAGGGCGAGGCCATTGCCCGCACGTTCAAGCGCACCTATCACGAGTGCGTGCACCTGACGATGTATGTGGCCGCCAAGGCCCGGGAGATCGGTCACCATCCCGACATCCACATCACCTGGCAGCGGATCCGTTTCGTGATCACCACACACGATGCCGGAAGCCGTCTCACGGCCAAGGACTTCGAACTCGCACGCCACATCGACGCGATCGCCGCCGGTCGCGAGGACGGCCTCGACTCCGTCCGATCCTCGGCGGACGCCGGAATTTCCTCCGCTCTTTGACCAGACGGCACCAGGTGCCCTCGGTCATGCCGGTAGTGATCAACTCCAGGTCGAGCATCGGCTTGCGCGCGTCGTGCGCGAGCGGCATCGATGAGCGTGCGTATTCGACCAGTTGTGCTCCGGGTGGCTGGTCTTCCAGGAGTGCAGTCGACCGCTGGGTCGAGGATCAAGGGAGGTAGATCTGCAGCCGCGCGTCATCGCGGATAAGGCGCCAGCCTTGCGCCGTTAGATGTTCCGACAGTAGGTCGGCCTGAGCAGGGTCGTAGCCCCAAACCTCTGGAAGGGATGCGCTCTGGATCAGATTGAACCGGCTATCCCGCAGTTCGGTCTCGACCGGGACCGGCGTGGTGGGGACGGCCTGCCGTTCCTGGTTGTCCGCTATTGGGTGGGTCGCATAGTCGAAAACGTCGTCGGCGTAGGGGCGGACCAGGGGCCAGAGTTCACGATCGTCGTATTCGTCGATGTCGGCAACGCTCTCCGGATCTTCCATGACGTACCGGTCCCGATAGAAGCCGAGGTAGCGGGGGTGGTAGATGTTGGGGTCCACTTCCCGGGCGCGGCCGTAGTTGCGGGCTGCCCGCAACTCGCTGAGTCGGGTGTCCTGGGCGAGGAGGGTACGGTCGACGATGCAGAGCACTCCGGCGAGCTCGCCCATGACCAACTCCCCACCTCTGCAGGCGGAACAGCACCAGCCGACGGCACCTTCAAGCTCGTCCGAATGCTCCTCAGCGAGCAGGGGGCCCTTGGCGGCTCGAGATCGCCAGTCGCCGCTGAAGATATTCGGTCCCCGGTAGGTGGCCAGCAGTCGTCCCCATCCGGTGACGATGCCGCTAATTACCCATGCGGGGCGCGATGTGCCCAATGTTGCGGTAGGACCGCCGAAGGTATGGACGGCGATATGCAACTGGTGGGCGCAACGGCCCTGGTAAAAGGCGAGGCCCAAGCCGTTCGCCAGCGCTTGGCCGCTGGTGGCGGCCAGGTCCATCTGCTGCTGACGCACGTACGGACAGTCCAGAGCGGCCAGCATGAATTGACGGGCGCGGCGAGCCTTCAACTCTGGCGGACGTTTCTTCTGGCTCACCGTACCATTTTGTCCGAGCGCCAGGAGGAGATAGCCGAAGTGGCCGATTTGTTATAGTTTGATGTGCGCTTCCATGCGGGACTCTCTGCCCGACCTGGACCCGGGATGCGATTTCCCTCGAACTCCACGGCCGATGTCTCGCCACGAACCCGTCCAGCCGCAACACTGGCCCACTCACGCTCGGTGAGTTTGTCGTTTACCCTCGGCCTCGGCCTCGATCGCACTGACCGCCGACTGACGACTACGGCTTGCACCGCCCTGGAGTCCAGCACGACTGTTCGAGCGAACCCCGGAAATCTAACCAGCTGTGTCTTTACGATTACCCTTTGCCCACAAACATCTACATTGACGGGTTCAACTTGTATTACGGATGGCTGAAGGGCACCCCGTACGAGTGGCTGGATCTCGACGCCCTTCATGACGACAGCATCACTCAGAGTGCTACATCGTTTACACCGTGTTTCCGGGACGTGTGGGACGTTCTGCTTTACGGTCGAGTTACGTCCTCAACGTCCCCGATTCGAGGCCCAGCGATGCCGAACGACTCTCTGCGCCACGCGATGGCAAATGCGAAACTTACCGAAAGGAACCTCGCCGAGCGGTGCGAGGTGGACGTCAAAACGGTGTCCCGCTGGCTGGCCGACGAAGGGCGGATGCCGCATCCCCGTCACCGGTGGGCGGCCGCCGAAGCGCTGGGGGTGGATGAGTCCGTGCTGTGGCCCGAGGCGATACGCAACGTGGTGAAGACCGGGCCGGACCGAGAGGTCTTGGCGGTCTACCCCTACCGATCCGCCTGCCCCAAGAGCGTGTGGCGCACGCTGATCGCCAACGCCAAGTCGGAGATTACCCTCGCCGGGTACACGAACTACTTTCTCTGGCTGGAACACCCCAATCTGGCCAAGGTACTCAAGCGCAAGGCCGAGCAGGGCTGCCGCATCCGGTTCCTGCTCGGCGATCCCGACAATGAGGTCACCCGCCAACGAGAGGAGGCTGAGGCCGTACCGCTGACGGTGTCCACCCGGATCCGGATCACGCTGGCCGAACTGGATCAGTTGAGGGAGGTCTCCGGCATCGAGGCGCGCTTCGGTGACGAACACATCGCGCTGTCGGTGTTCCAGTTCGACGATGAAATGCTCGTCACCCCCCACCTTGCCAGATTGGTCGGCCATGACTCGCCGATGCTGCATCTCAAGCGCCTTCAGAACGATGGCCTTTATGACCGCTTTTCCGGCAACGTCAGTGAGTTGTGGTCGGGCGGCCGGAATATCTGGACGGACACGTCGAGCACACCGACTACCTGAAGCGGCGACGCCACATTGACGCGATCGGTGCCGAGGCGGATATCCGGGAGGGCCGCGCCCATGTCTTCGACACACCGAGGTCGGCGCCTTCAGTCTGGATCAGAGGTTCGATAGAGGCGCGAAAGCCGGGCCACCGCCTAAGGTGGTTGACCCGGCTTCGCTCATGACCCCCAACAGACCATGCATCACGAATAGTAGCTGAATCATCACACTCCGCAAGTGGTTTTCATCAAGTTCCGGGTGTCCGCTCGGGTCAGGGCGTGCCGTCCTCGGTGCTCTGTACGGCTTCCGCCTGGCGGTTCCGCCGTCCGCACGACGACCGGGCCGGCGGGTGTGAGGCTCCCCGGGTCAGCGGGTCAGTGTCTCGGCGGGGGTCTCCCCGAAACGCTCCCGGTAGACGCGGGAGAACTGGCCGAGGTGGACGAACCCCCAGCGGCGGGCGACTTCGGCGATGGTCGCGGTGTCCGGGCCGCAGGCGGTCAACTCGGCACGCGCGCGTTCCAGCCGTACGTCCCGCAGGTAGGCCGTGGGCGTGGTCTCCAGATGGCGGCGGAACCCTTCCTGCAGGGTTCGCACGCCCACGCCGACGGCCTCGGCGATGTCCGACACGGTGAGGGGTTCGGCAGCGCACGCCTCGAACAGTTCCATGGCCCTCTTCACCGCGGCCGGAGCCGTGCACGGCTGCTCCCCGGACAGCGCCGGGGTGTAGTTGTTGGGCTGGGTCAGCAGGAGCTGTGTCATGAGCAGCCCCTCCAGCTGTTCGAGGGCCAGCGGCCGGGTGAGGATGTCACCGTCGGTCTCCGCCTCCCGCCGGAGCAGGTCGACGATTGACAGCCAGGACCGGGCGAGGGGCCGGGTCAGGTCCATGCCCAGCGAGAAGACGAGCGGCCTGTGCAACTCCCGCCCCAGCAGGCCGCCGAGGTGGGCTTCCAGCTCCCAGCGGTCGAACGATGCGACAAGATGCGACGCCCCGGTCAACCAACGCATGGTCATGCACTCCGTCGGCGACTCCACGCAGCCGAACCCAGGCGTGGCCAGGACCTGATCCCGGCCGAGGGACACCTCAACGGCGCCGGCCAGCGGGAGCGACACGAGGAAGCAACTCTCCCATGCGTCGGCCGTGATCGACACCTCTCCTCCGTAGTCGATCGAGTACAGACCGGTCCGGTCGAAGGTCGTCCCGTTCATCCGGGTGTGGAACCCAGCCGCGTGCTTCCCCAGGCGCAGTTCGTGGGGAGCCAAGGCATGGCCCACCCTCGCCCGGGCTTCGTCGATGTCACGTGTGTGGAACAGCTCATGCGTGGCGAGCGGCAGCGATCGAGCGGGCATGTCCACCTCCTCGGAGGTCGCGCGGCCCCGACGGGCACCCGTCAGCCGGACAGCGGCCGCGCGTTCGCACCGGACCTGTGGCTCAACTCGCATGATATGAGGAGCGAGCAAGTCGACATCGACCCGCATGACGGTCTCCCGCCCTGCCCTCGCGCGCCACGGCGAAACGATCCGCCGCGCGACGGAGGCGCGATCAGATGAGACGCCGCTAATATTCCTCGGGCCCTTCTGGATAGCACGCTGTGAAGTTCGCGAGGCCTCGTGTTCGGAATCATTCGCCCATGCAGCAGGCACGGGTGCCCGTCACTGCTCCGGGCATGGCGGGCTCACCTGTGCGGGCTGTGCCTGACCCTGCGCGACAGCCAAGGACAGGGGGCGCGGCTGGCCACAAACTACGACGGTTTGATCATCTCGGTCCTGGCCGAGGCGCAGAGCCCGCACGACTCCCCCCATCGGATCGCGGGCCCCTGCGCACTGCGCGGGTTCCGATCGGCCGAGGTGGTCGACGCCCGAGCCCGGGGCGTACAACTGGCCGCCGCGGTCTCGCTGGTGCTGGCCGCAGGCAAGCTCCGCGACCACGTGGCCGACGGCGACGGCGCTCCCGGCACCCGAGCGGCCCGCACGATGCTGGCGTCCCGATGGGAGACGGCCGGAGCCCGGATGGGCGCGTCGGTCGGATTCGACGCGGCCGTGCTGACAGCCGCGGTCGATCGTCAGTTCGAACTGGAGGGCGCCCTCGGCACGGCCGGCCTGCTCGACCTCACCGCCCCCACCGAGGAGGCCGTCGCGGCCGCGTTCGCGTATACCGCGACGCTCGCCGGAAGGCCGGGGAACGCCGCCGCGCTGGCCGAGGCGGGCCGGTTCTTCGGCCGGATCGCGCACCTGCTGGACGCCGTCGAAGACCAGGAGGAGGACGCCGCCCGCGAGGCCTTCAACCCGCTGACCGCGACCGCCACCCCCCGCGCCGAAGCGCGGCGGCTCTGCGACGACGCGGCCCGCGGCCTCGCCCTGGCACTGCGCGAGCTGGAACTGGCCGACCGTCACCTGGTGGACATGCTGCTCGACACCGAGGTACGCCGGGCGATCGAACGTGCCTTCGGCGAACATGCCGCGGCAGCCTCGTACGATCGGCCCGGCTGGGTACGCAAGTCGGCGGCCGGGGTGGGGACCTTCTTCACCTGTGGCCTGTGGCGGCCCCGGTGGAGCAGGCGCAGGGGCCGCCCCTCCGAGGAACGCTGCTACCTGGGTGACGGCAGCTGCTGCGAGTGCTGTGAATGTTGCAACTGCTGCCGATGTTGCGAATCCTGTGACTGACGGCCCGGGCTCACCCGCGCCCCTGTTCCAGCGGGCGGCCCAGCACCTGGGCGTCGCATCATCCCCACGGTCACCTGGGTACGGCATTTCTCACCGCGGGCGCTCCCCGCGGGAAACGGCTCGGCGCTCTCCCTGTTCCGGGCGGACTCGTGGGGTGCCCTCGTCGACCAGGTGTCGTCGCTGTCAGCCGTACGGTTGCCCGACGGCTACGATCCGGGGCGGCTGGTCCAGTTGGACGGCGCGGGACGGGCGGGGATCCGCACCCCGCGGACGATCGTCACGACCGACCCGGGTGCGGCGAGCGCGAAACTGTCGAGCGAGCGAATCATCGTCAAGGCCCTCGATCGGCATTTCGTGGAGACCGAACCCGGCACCATGGAGGGGATCTTTCCGGAAATCGTCGATGGCGCCGGAGCCGGGAGCCTCGCCGTACGAGACGCGCCGGTGATCGTCCAGGAGTACGTCGATCACTGGGCGGAAATCCGCGTCTACTACCTGGACGGTGAGATCCGGGCCTTCCGCGTCGGCAAACCCTCACCGGAGGCGATCTGGCGCGACGCGGCGTCGGTCGCGGTATCTCCGACGTCGGCCCCCGAGCCCGTGGCCGAGGCGGTGCACAGGCTCGCCGGGCTCTGGGGGCTGCGCTACGGCGCCTTCGACTTCCTGCTGACCGGGGATGGGCCGGTCTTCCTCGAGGTGAATCCCGACGGCGACTGGCGGTGGTTCGAATCGAAGGCCGGCGTCGACGACGTCTCCATCTCAGCGCTTTCCCTGGTGCGGACGCTCCACCGCCAGGCGACCCGGAAAGGTCCTGCGACGATCGATCTGGCCGGGTTTCTCGTGCTGGGCACCGGCCGGGCGTGCCAGGCGAAAGACCCGGCACCGAACATGGACGCATGCGTGGAATCCGACCCGAAATTTCTTATGGATCTTGTTTCCGGCGGTCTGATAAATGATCGCGACAGACGGTTGATCGTCATGCTGGCCAGGGGGTACACGACCACGAGAATCGCCCATGAGATGCATCTCAGCAGATACACCGTGGCGGAGCGGATAAGCAAGCTCCTCGACCGGTTCGCCTGCAGCAACCGCAGCCAGCTCGTGGCGTATTTCTACGCGCACAAGCTCCTGCACGTCGGGATCTGGCCTCCCGGCGCCTCCGACGGCGTCGGCTAGTGCAGCGCCGTCCGCCTGATCCCTGATCCACAAGCGCGACGAAAGATGGGCCGCGCCGGATCCCCCGCGCGGCCCATTCATATACCGCGAGCTACGACCGGACCGCCAGTGACACCGCGTAGCGGCCCGCGGCATCGGTCCACCAGTGGCGCTGTTCCAGCCCCGCGGCCGCGAGTTCGGCCCGCACGCCGGCCTGCCGGAACTTGACGGAGATCTCCGTACGGAGCTCCTCTCCCGCGTCGAAGGACACCACCAGATCGAGTTCCGGAATCTTGACGGTGAGCTCGGCACGGGCCCGCAGCCGCATCTCCATCCACTCGTTCGCCGCGTCCCAGCAGGCGACGTGGTCGAAGGCCCCGGGGTCGAAGTCCGCGCCGAGCTCCCGGTTGATCACCTCCAGCACGTTCTTGTTGAACTCCGCGGTGACACCGCTGGCGTCGTCGTATGCCGCGATCAGGACGTCCACGTCCTTCACCAGGTCCGTGCCCAGCAGCAAAGCGTCCCCGGGGCCGAGGAGGTCCCGTACGTCCCGCAGGAACGCGGCCCTCTCGTCGGGCAGCAGGTTCCCGATGGTGCCACCGAGGAAGGCCACCAGGCGTGGTCCCGGGGTGGCGGGAAGGGCCAGCCTCTGGTGGAAGTCGGCGATCAGTGCGTGAACCGACAGCCCGGGGTACTCGGCCAGCAGCGCCATCCCAGCCTGGACCAGCGCGCTCTCGCTCACATCGACGGGGATGTAGCTCTCCAGACCACCCAAGGCGTCGATGAGGTGGCGGGTTTTCTCTGAGGAGCCGGAGCCGAGCTCTACCAGCGTGCGGGCCCTGGTGGCCGCCGCGATCTCCCCGGCGCGCGCCACCAGGATCTCCCGCTCGGCCCGGGTCGGGTAGTACTCGGCGAGCCGAGTGATCTCCTCGAACAGCTCGCTGCCCCGAGCGTCGTAGAACCACTTGGGAGGCAACTGCTTGGAGTGGCGGGTCAAACCGGCCAGTACGTCGGTCCGCAGAGCGTCAGCGGTGTCAGCGGCGGGCAGTAGGCGGGAGACGGCGAGTGCGGTCGTCACAGCGGGGGCTCCTTGAGCGGCGTCAGACAGACGTCGGTACGGGTGGCGGTCAGCAAGGTGTGGTCGGGGACCTCGATCCAGCGGGGGTCGTCGTCGTACGGTTCCGAGGCGACGACGACGGCACCCCGTTCGGGCTCGACGAGGTAGTAGAGGCTGTCGCCCCAGGCCGTGGCCGCCACCGTGTCGCCGTCGGTGAGCAGCAGGTTGAGCCTGGATCCGGGAGCCGCGGCGGCCAGTTCGGCCGCCGTGTCGGCCAGGGCGGGGCCGGGAGCCGCCCCGGCGTCCAACCGGTGCAGCACCAGCGCCCAGACCAGCGCGGAGTCGCACCGCGCCTCCAGCTCGAGCAGTGCCACCGAGGGCAGTCCGGCCGCGTTCTTCGCAACCGCGTGCGGCCAGCCCTCCACCTTGCCGTTATGGCCGAACAGCCAGCGCCCCGAGGCGAAGGGAGCGGCCGCGGACTCTCCTCCGTCGGTGCCCTCGGTGGCGCTGCGGACGGCGGCGAGCAGCGCCCGGGTGCGGATCACCCGGGCGAGGTCTGCGAACACCGGATCAGCCCAGATCGGCCCGGACCGCCGGTAGCGGGCAGGCACTGGATCCCAGGGTGCGTACCAGCCGACGCCGAAGCCGTCGGCGTTGACCGTCCCGTACCGCTGCCGGCGCGGCCGCCAGGACTGCCGAAGCAACCCGTGGACCGGCTCGGACAGTACCGATCCGATCAGGACGTCATCGCCCAGGTAGGCGATCTGACGGCACATCAGCCCTCGCCCCGATCCGCGTCGCGGGCGGTCCGGAAGCCGGCGAAGATCTGCCGGCGGATCGGGAGGTCCCAGTTGCGGAAGGTACCGCGGCAGGCCACCTGGTCGACGGCGAACGAACCTCCGCGTAGCACCTTGTACCGGCCGCCGAAGAAGACCTCGGAATACTCGCGGTAGGGGAAGGCGGCGAAGCCCGGGTAGGGCAGGAAGTCGCTGGCCGTCCACTCCCATACGTCGCCGATCAACTGCCGCACGCCGCTTGGGGATTCGCCGGACGGGTAGCCTCCGACCGGCCCAGGCCGAAGATGACGCTGACCAAGGTTGGCGTGCTCCCGTGTCGGATCCTCGTCTCCCCAGGGATAGCGGAGTGAGCGCCCGGTGGCGGGATCGTAGCGAGCCGCCTTCTCCCACTCGGCCTCGGTGGGCAGCCTCCGCCCAGCCCAGCGAGCGTACGCGTCGGCCTCGTACCAGCTCACGTGGAGCACCGGCTCATCCAGCGGCACCGGCTCGACCCTGCCGAAACGCCGGCACAGCCACTCACCGCCTTCACGGAACCAGAACAGCGGTGCCGCCAGACCGTGTTCGCGGACCTGTGCCCAGCCCTCCGGTGCCCACCAGCGCTGGACACGGTAGCCGCCGTCCTCGATGAACTCCAGATACGCGCGGTTGGAGACCGGGACGGTGTCGAGGTGGAAAGCCGGTACGGAGCGCCGGTGGGCGGGGCGCTCGTTGTCCAGCGCCCACACGTCGGTGGATGTCCCCATGATGAACTCACCACTGACGATGAGGACTTCGCTTGGCAGCCCGGCCGCGTCGGCAGGGGCCGGCGGAGGCGCGGGGGCGGCCAGCACCGCGGGCCCGGAGCGCAACTGGTGGGTGATCAGCATGGTCTCGTCGTGCTGCTGCTCGTGCTGCGCGACCATGCCGAAGGCGAAGCCCGCATCAACCAGCGGCGAGCCGGTGAGTGGTGTGCCCTCCAGCACGTCGAGCACCCGGCTGCGGACCTCGGACACATAGCCGCGCGCCTCGGCGGGCGGCAGCAGGGGCAGCCGCGGCCGCTCGACGCGCGGATGTTCGAAGGCATCGTAGATCGAGTCCAGGTCGGGGCGGACCGCCTCTCGCCCGGCGACGGCGCGCAGCAGCCACTGCTCCTCCTGGTTGCCGATGTGCGCCAGGTCCCACACCAGAGGCGACATCAATGGTGAGTGCTGGGCCATGAGTTCGCCATCGTCCACGCAGTCGATAAGTGCCTGAGTGCGCCTTCGGGCAGTCAGCAACACGGCTGCGGTCCGTTCCCGCAGCACCTCGGGGTCGAGTTCGAGCGCGATCATGTCTGGCTCTCCTTCCTGCTGATACGGTCAAGGAGGTCGTCCGCGGGACATCGGCCCCGCGTAACGTAGCGGTCGGTGAAGTCGGCTACCGCGGCCAGTACGTCGGCGGAGGCTCCCAGCCGGGGCAGCGCCCGGCGCGCGGCCGCGAAACAATCCACAGCGGCCGTATGCAGCCCGGGGTGCTCCAGCCCTCGGCATGCCGCCTCCCGCCAGAGGAGGTTGCGGGGTCCGGGATCGACCTGGTCGGCGAGGCGGTCGGCGACCCGGTGGGCGAACTCAGCCGCCTCCAGGTCGTCGAAGAGCGCCGCGGTGACGGCCATCGGCACCACCCAGCCGTCGGGGCCGGGCTGGGCGTCAATCATCCGGAGCTCGAGGTGGCCGCGCGGACGCACTGGGGGAAAGAGCGTGGTCAGGTGATAATCGATGTCCTCGACGGTGACCGGCCTCGGGCCGCCGCCGCGGATCCAGTCCCGGAGGGTGAGCCCGGCCGGAGTCTCCCAGGGGCCCTCCGGGGTGCGGACGCACAACACCGGTGTGTCGAGGGCATGCGTGGTCCAGGCTTCGCGTGCGCTCGGTCCGGGGCCCGGCGCCAGACCCCGGACCTGGTCGAGCGAGGCCCAGACGCCCTGACGGGTGGACTTCCATCCGGTCGGGCGGCCCTGCCGCAGCGGCGAGTTGGCGAAGGCGGCGACCAGCACGGGGCCCAGCAGATGGGCAAGCCGCCAGCGCCGTTCGATCCCGAACGGCCCCGCGCCGTCCTGGCCGGCGTCAAGGCAGATTTGGACCGAGGCGGTGGCACTCATCATCACCCGGCCGTCTGGTCCGGTCCGGTCGAAGTAGCGCTCCATCGCCACGTATCGCGGGTGGTCCAGGATCCGGCGGGGCGGATGCCAGGGGTCGAGGCCGTATCCGGCGAGGCCGAGCCCGAAGCAGGCCAGCCGGGTCCGAACCAGCTCCAGGTCCGCGGCGGTCTCACTCGCGCACGCGGTGAGTGAGACCGCCGGCCGCGAGCTGAGCTCCAGTTGGCCGCCGGGCTCGATGGTGAGTGCGGACCGTAACGGCAAGCCGCCCACGGCTGCCAGGGCCCGCGTGAGCCGGGCAGGAGCGACCGGGTCACGCGGCTCCAGCAGGTCGTGGACAAGCCATTCGACCTCGATCCCGATCCTTCGGGGTGTGCCGGTCTTGAAGCAGATGTCCGCCAAGCGGGCCTCCGCTTCCTGCTCGGTGACTGCGCGTCGGCGGCTGATGTCGTCCAACAGCAACGGGTGATCCTCTCTTTCTTTGCCACGGTCCTGGCAGAGGAGTCGAACAGGGGCTCTCCCCGCTCGCCGTCAACGACCTGCACGCCGCGCACTCCGAGAACCGGGCTGTCGCCGAGGCGCCACGGCCCCGTTGGAATGAGGGCCGGCCTCCGGTGGCCGACGACGTCGGCGAGCAGGCGACTCCCCCGCCCGCGAGGTGGCATGATCGAACGGGCGTGGTCTTGGAGGCCGTGTCCCTCCCTGCTCAGCGCGCCATCCTCCTGCCAGGAGAGCTGGTCGCGGAGTGACGGCTGACCTGGTTCAGCGGCGGCCGGAGGGTGGAGGACCGCCTGCCGCCGACCACCGTCGCCGCCCCTCGTGGGTGGGGGGCGTGAGCAGGTCCGGCCGGCGCGACCGCCCGGCACGCTCGGGCGACACCGCTCATGCCGGAGTGCGGCTCGCATGTGATCCCGATGCGGCGCGTCGCCGGAAAGTTGCGGTAGACCCTCGTCAGGCGCCGCTCCGCCGCGCTTACGGTCGGCTGCGTCGGCACCACGCGCTCAACACCGCCGAACTTCGGCGGGGCGGTATCACCGGGCAACAGCGCAGCCGCCTCCTCGGCGATCCGCAGAGCTTGACGAGCGAGCGGGCGCCCCTTGCCGTACCGGCCGAGGACATTCACGAACAGGTCGTTCACGGCGAACAGGTGATCGTCACACTCGTCCAGCGACCCCATACGCGCGTCGCCCGGCTCCGAGGCCAGCCCAACCTGCGGCGCAAGCGTCACTTCATCCCCCGCTGGAGTGAGACATGCTGACCTGACTATTGGATTGAAATATTATTCACCCCGATTTGTCAAGAATGTTCGATCGGCCATCCAACAGACAGCGTGCGGCAAGCGACGCAGCGCAACGCACAACCAAATCCGCGCCCAAGACCCACAGCCGCTTCGCCAGCGACCCCTTGCACGCTTGGTAAACGGCCCGATCGCATCCTGGCGCCGCGCCCCGATCGAAACCCGTAGGAGCGGGGTTCGAACCGGGCCTCCCACTCGGGTTCCAGTGCGTTACGGACCCGCGCTCGATGACACCCGTCCATGATCACAGGAATGCCGAGCGGTCGCAGTTTCGTCGCACCCGCGGAGCCGGCGCTGACATCCGGACGGCCCGCGAGGCTTGCCTGAGCCGTATACCCGGTCCCGAGCCGACGATTGAATCGACGCAGCGGAACGCCTCATGAACCGCGAGGGCCCGCGGCTCGACGACATCACGCTGAATGATTTCTTCGCCAGCTGAGAGCCGAGAAGCACGCGGGTCTCGGCGAGACGGCTGAGCATCAACAGCATACGTTCAGTCAGGAACGGTTGATCATCCCTGCCCTGCTGTGGCACCGTCGGAACGAGGACCCGTTACGACGATGAGGATGTGCCGATGCGCCGACGTTTCAGGTGGGCCACCGTTGCCGAGTGAGCGACTCGTCGCCATCAGCGACCTCCACGTCGGCTACCAGGAGAACCGGGCCATCGTCGACACGCTACGGCCGGGATCTCCCGGTGACTGGCTGATCGTGGCCGGTGACGTGTGCGAGTTCCTGGACGAGTTCGAACGCACGATGCGACTGCTCAGCGAGCGGTTCACGAAGGTCGTGTGGGCGCCGGGCAACCACGAACTGTGGACCCATCCCCGCGACCCGTCCCAACTCCGGGGCGAGGCCCGCTACCGCCGCCTCGTCGAGATCTGCCGCTCACTCGGCGTGTCCACCCCCGAGGATCCGTACCCGATCTGGGAGGGCCCCGGCGGTCCCGTCGTCGTGGCCCCGATGTTCCTCCTGTACGACTACACCTTCCGCATGCCGGGCGTGACGACCGTGGAGGCGGCGCTCGCGCTCGCCCACGAGACCGGGGTGGTCTGCACCGACGAGATGCTCCTGCACCCCGATCCGTACCCATCGCGTGAGGCGTGGTGCGCCGCCCGGCTGAAGGAGACCGAGCGGCGCCTCGAAGAGCGCCCCGGCGGGCTGCCGACGGTGCTGGTCAACCACTATCCCCTGGTGCGCGATCCGACGCAGGTCCTGCGCTATCCCCAGTTCGCCATCTGGTGCGGCACCACGCACACCGCCGACTGGCACCTGCGCTTCCGGGCCGCCGCCATCGTGTACGGCCACCTGCACATTCCCCGGACCTCCTGGCACGACGGCGTCCGCTTCGAGGAGGTATCCCTGGGTTACCCCCGGGAATGGCAGCCGCGTCACACGCCCCCCGGCCGTCTGCGGCAGATCCTGCCCGCCACCTGACCCGGCCAGCCTCGACCCCCACGCATCGGCCAGAGCTCCGGCGAGCCGAGACTCGACCGGAGCTCTGTTTTATTCCGAAGAGACTTCAGGTCCACGCTACCGCGTGTAACCGCCATCGCAGCCGGAATGGCTGCATTGGCAGCAGCCGTCACAGTGACAGCAGTCGTGACGCCGGCAGTCGTCGTACCGGCAGCAGCGGTCGCACCGGCAGTCGTCGCAGCGGCAGCAGTCATGCGGCCAGGCGGAGCTGTAGCCCTCCTGGACGACAGCGGCGCTGGCGGCGGTGGTGCCCATCAACGCACCCAGGCCGACGGCCCCTCCGGCCAACGCCGTGCTGAGAGCCAGGCCGGCCATGATGTCTCGGAATGCGAGCATCTGCGTTTCCCCCGTACAGAATTCATCCTGAATCGGATTCATTTCCTCTATCCCGAGGAAATGCCATTTGACGGCGGATTGAGCGCCATCTCCTGGAATGCATTGATTACCTGTCCCGCCAGCCACAAAACAGACATATTGGGCATTGAGTGAAGTATTGCCATATCACGACAGAACAATGACGGCCTATTCGCGGCCGAAATGTCCTTTTCATCCATATTTCTACTCAATGCCAGAGCGGGACACCTGGCGAAACAGCCTGGTGGGGACAGCCTGGTGGGGACAGCCTCGGCAAGCGCCCAGTAGCCCGCCGGAGCGACATGGAGACGGTCGCCGACGTCGAACGCCGCCCTGAGCCTCCCCAAATCACTGGTCGTGATCTTGCGATTCCTCGCACGCACCCCCAGGACCAGGCACTTCGCGTTTGTGATCTTGCAGTTTCTCGCAAACCCACCCCTTGACCAGCACAAACACCCTCCGTGATCTTGCACTTCCAACTGCAAGATCACGGAGCGCATAAGCGCAGGTCAGAGGGCTCCTCTGCAAGCTTTTGCGAGATCACGAAATCGATCCGCGCAGTTCAGCGAGCATTCCTGCGAGAATTCGCAAGATCACGGGAGAGGGGTTGGGGGGTCACCTGGCTTCCGAGTGTGGCTCCAGGTGTGACCCGCTCGCATGGTTCACCCCGCTCGCATGGTTCGCCGGGTCGGCTGGTAGGACAGGAGCCTGAAGCATGGGCGGCGAAGGGGAGAACATGACCGAGGACGCCAAGGACCCGGTGACGTACGAGTTCCGCGACGGCGCGGCCTGGATCACACTCGCCGACGCGGAGCACGGCAACGCGCTCAACGAGGTGGGCGCCGCCGCGCTGTGGCGGGCGATCCAGCGGGCCAGGGCCGACCGGGCGCCGGTCGTCGTGCTCTCCGCCGAGGGACGGTTCTTCAGCGTGGGCGGCGATCTCGCGTCCTTCGCCGCCGCCGACGACGTGTCGGCGTACATCGACGATCTCGCCGACGCGCTGCACCGCATCGTCAGCGAGTTGATGCGCCTGGACGCCGTCGTGATCTCGGTGGTGCGCGGTACGGCGGCGGGCGCGGGCTTCCCGCTCGCGGCGGCGGCCGATCTGGTGCTCGCCGCCAGATCCGCCCGCTTCACCTTGGGCTACACCAAGGTCGGGCTGACCGTCGACGGCGGGACCAGCCTGCTGTCCGCGACGCTCGGCCTGCATCACGCCCTGCACCTCGCCCTGCTCAACCCCGTCCTGAGCGCGGAGGAGGCGCACCGGGCGGGGCTGGTGGCGCAGGTGCACGACGACGACGAACTCGACGCGGCGGTGGACCGGGTCGTGGCCCAGTTGGTCACGGGGTCCCACGCCGCCCAGGTCACGGTCAAGCGGCTGCTGCGCGGCGCGGCCACCCCGGCGCCGGAGACCGCGCTACGGCGGGAGGCCCTGGCGATCCGCGAGGCCGCGGCGCGGCCCGACGGGCAGGAAGGAGTGCGCGCCTTCCTCGAGAAGCGCACCCCCGTCTTCCCCGGCGACCGCTGAAGCCGGGGGCGTTCATACGGGCGGTCGCTGTTTACGGATTCGGGCTCTGGAGCAGACCGAGGGTGTCCTGAGCACCCCGGCGCATGATCACCTGGTCGATCGCCTCGGCCATCTCCTCCCGGGTGTAGCCGTCCTCCGGGATCTCGTTCAGCAGCGCCAGCCTGTCCGCGGTCAGATGCACATGGGCTGACGCGCGGGCGTAGACGTCCCGCACCGCGGCGCTGTCGCGATCGCGGTACACCTCGTCCAGGACCTGCCGCATCTCCCCGAGGAAAACCTGATCAGACATGTCGCGGCTCACCTCCCACCAATCCGGGTTCCGGTTTCGCAATCCCTACCCGTACGCGTGCCCGATCCACGTGTCGACGCCGACGGGCTGGGCATGGGAGGGGCATTGGCACCGCGGGAATCGGCGGACCGCAGGGGTGACCGTGATGGGTAGGGCCGAGCCGTACGAGCCTTATGACGAACTTGACCTGCTGGGGCAGTATCTGCAGCAGATCGGTCAGACGCCGCTGCTCACCGCCGGGCAGGAGGTGGACCTCGCCAAGCGGATAGAGGCCGGTGTGTACGCCCGCCATCTCCTCGACGAGAACGCCGCCGCCGGGGGCGGCCTCGACGCGGAGCGGCGTACCGATCTGGAGGAGGCCGCCGTGGACGGCGAGCGGGCCAAGGACCACATGCTCCGGGCCAACCTGCGACTGGTGGTGGCGGCGGCCAAGAAGTACTACCACCGTGGCTGGCCGATGCTGGACCTCATCCAGGAGGGCAACCTCGGCCTGATCCACGCGGTGGAGAAGTTCGACTACGCCAAGGGCTACAAGTTCTCCACGTACGCGATGTGGTGGATCCGGCAGGCGATCGATCGCGGCCTGGCCGACAAGAGCCGGGTGGTACGGCTGCCCCTCCACGTCGTGGACCAGGTGACGAAGGTCAATCGTCTGGAACGCGAGCTGGAGGCCCGGCTGGGCCGCGAACCCACCGACGCCGAACTCGCCGAGGCCGCCGGCCTGACCGTGGCCGAGCTCTGCGACCTGCGCCGCATCAGCCGCGACATCGTCAGCCTGGACACCCCCCTGGACGACGAGGAGACCCGCGTCGGCGACCTGATCGCCGACGCGCGGATCGCCCCCGCCTCGGAGCTGCTGGAGCAGCGGGCACTGGCCGAGGAGCTCCGCGCCCTGGTCGACCGGCTGCCCGAACGCGAAGCGCTGATCGTCAGCCTCCGCTATGGGCTGAGCGACGGCAAGACGCACACTTTCCAGGAGATCGGCGACCGGATCGGGCTGACCCGGGAACGGGTGCGCCAGCTCGAACGACAGGCCCTGGGCACGCTGCGCCGCCCCGAACGGATCCAACCGCTGCTGGCATGGGCCGGCTGAGGTATGGCCCGTCCCAAGATTTCCGCCCCCTCCTCATAGCGATCTTCCCGGGTGGGAAGGCACGCGGGAGGAGGTGGGGGCGTGCGCCATGTCGCGTTCGTGATCGACAGTGAGGCTTTCGGAGGTGCCGAGGTGTACGCGACGCTGCTCGTCCGTCACCTGCCCGCCGGGATGCACCGTACGGTCGTGGTCAGCGAGCCGCTGGCCGGGCCGGTGTGCACGGCGGTCGGCGAGGCGGCCGACGTGGTGGTGGTACCGCCGTCGCGGCACCGCCCGGTGGCTCCGTGGCTGTCGCGGACGCTGGTCGAGCTGGCTCCCGACGTGGTGCATGTCAATCTGGTCGATCCCGGCAGCAACCGTGCGGCGCTCATGGCCGCCGCCGACGTGGCGCCCACCGTCGCCACCCTTCATCTGACCGGTGCGGACGGGCCGGGGCCGGCCGAAGCCTACCGCCGGGTGAGCTGTTTCACCGCTCCTTCCGCGGCGACCGCGGCGCAACTCGCGCGGCTGGCGCCGGGTGCCCCGATCGTCCGGGTACGCAGCGGAGTGGATCTCCCCGCCGAAGGGGTGTGTCTCCGCGACCGGAGTCCGGTGGTGATCGGCGGGGTCGGTCGCCTGACCGCGCAGAAGGGTTTCGATCTGCTGATCCAGGCGGCCGCCGAGCTGACACAGGAGGGGCTGCCGATCCGGATCGTGGTGGCCGGGCGGGGCCGGGACCGGGACGTGCTGGCCCACGCGGCGGAGGACCTGCCGGTGACCTTCATCGGGCATATCCAGGATGTCGGCGCGCTTCTGCGTGACGTCGACGTGTTCTGCCTGCCGTCGCGGAACGAGGCGCTGTCGCTGACCCTGCTGGAGGCGATGGGGCACGGCCTGCCGTGTGTCAGCACCGCGGTCGGGGACACCGCGGCCGAGGTCGGGTCCGACGCTCTCGTCGTCCCGCCGGGGGATCCGGCCGCGCTGACGGCCGCGCTGCGCCGCCTGGTGGCCGATGCCGGGGCGCGGCTGGAACTGGGACGGCGGGCGCGGGCCCGGGCGCTCGCCGCCTTCGACGCCCGTCGGATGGCCGCCGACACCTTCGCCGTCCTCAGACGGACGGCAGCTGCACGCCGGCCTTCTCCGGGACCTGGGGAACGGTCGGTCGCGTCGCGCTGATCAGGGCCGGAAGGCCGACTCTCTCCACAATACGCGCGTACTTCGCCGTTTCTCGGGCTCATCTGAGATCTACTGCACCCGGCGCTTGACCGTTAGGGTGAGTGGTCGAAATGGGACAGATCGGGAGGGGGCGGTCGATGCGGGTGCGGACACCTTTGGTGGTGCGGCGTGCCCTCAGCGAGCCGTTACTCCTCCTGGCCGCCTTCGGCTCGATCCTGCTGGCGACCACGACTCTGGTGGCGCTCGCCATGTACGCCTCCTCGGTCGCCGACGTCGGCGTACGGCGGGCGATGGAGAACGCCCCGACGGAGACCGTCGCGACGACGATCAACGCTCCCATCCGGCAGGACACCTTCGCAGCGGTGGAACGCGTCATCCGCGACCATCTCGCGACCCTTTCGGGCGACGGAGGCGAGAGGGGCGGCGTGCCGTACGACGTCGCCTTCCGCGCCCGCTCCGACTCCTACGCCCTCCCCGGGCAGGAACGGCTCAAGCATCCCGAACTGACCCGCTTCGGCGTCAACGAAGAGCTGGAACGGCACGCGCGACTCGTCCAGGGAGTCTGGCCTCGGCCCGCCGCCGCCGCCGACGCCGGCTCCGGCTCCGGCGGCATCAAGGACCGCGTCGTCGATGTCGTCGAGGTCGCGCTCTCCCAGCCGACCGCGCAGGCGATGAACCTGGGCGTGGGCGACGAGCTCCGCATGGTGGGCCGGCTCGACGGCGCGGCCGTGCATGCCAGGCTGACCGGCGTCTTCCAGCTCGACGCCCCCTACTCCGGGCGATGGGACGGCGACGAACTGCTGCGCCGGGGCGTACAGCACGGCGACTACACCACCTACGGCCCGCTCATGGTGCCCAGGGAGACCTTCCTCGCCAGGTTCACCGGAGGCACCAGCGTCACCGCGACCTGGACGGCCGTGCCCGACCTCGGCGGACTCACGCCGCAGCGGCTGCGGCCCTTCGCCGCCTCCGTCGCCGGGCTGGGCGAGACCCTGAAAGGCGACTGCTCTGCCTGCGAGACCATCACCCGCCTGCCCGAGATGCTCACCCAGTTGGACCGGGCGGCGCTGGTCGCGCGCTCGACGATGCTCGTGCCCGTCCTGCAGTTGCTGCTGCTCGCGGCGTACGCGCTGGTCCTGACCGCGCGGTTGCTCGCCGAGCACCGGCGGATGGAGGTGGCGCTGCTGCGCTCGCGCGGGGCGGGGAGCGTGCGGCTGGCCCTACTGGCCGCCGGGGAGGCCCTGCTGGTGGCCGTGCCGTGCGCGGTGCTGGCGCCGTTCCTGGCCCCGCCGCTGCTCGGCCTGATCAACGCGATCCCGTGGATCCGCGCCTCCGGAGTCCACATCGCCCCGGACCCGGGCGCCGCGACGTTCGGCGTCGCGGCCGCCGTGGCGCTCGCCTGCGCCGCGCTGCTCGCGCTGCCCGCCCTGCGCGGCGCCCGCCGTACCTATGTCGAAGAACAGGCGACGCGCGGCCGCGGCGACCGGCAGGGGCTGCTGCAGCGGGCGGGCGGCGACGTGGCGCTGCTGGCGGTGGCCGCGCTGGCGATCTGGCAGCTTCGCCGCTACGGCGCACCGGTGACCGCGACGTCCGGCGGCGGTCTCGGCATCGACCCGCTGATCGTGACCGGGCCCGCCCTGGCATTGCTCTGCGGCGGGATGCTCAGCCTGCGGCTGGTGCCGCGCGTCTCACGGCTCGCCGAGCGGTTCACCTCGCTGCGGCCGGGCCTGGCTCCCGCTCTGGGCACATGGCAGGTGAGCCGCCGTCCGGCGCGGTATTCCGGTCCCGCCCTCCTGCTCACGATGGCGGTGGCCATCGGCGGGGTGTCGATGACGACGGCGGCGACCTGGCGCGGCTCGCAGGTGGACCAGGCCCGGCACCAGGCGGCCGCCGATCTGCGCGTGTCGTCCGCACCGGAGTCCGGCGAGCTGGGCAGGATCGGCAGGGGCGCGGTCTACGCCGGGTTGCCCGGCGTGACGGCGCTCACGCCGGTGTACCGGGGCGCGCTGACCTTCTCCGGGGCCTCCTCCGGCGGCTTGTCCGGGGGCTTCTCCGGGGGCAACGGCACCCTGGTCGCCGCGGACGCCGCCAAGCTCGGCCCGATGCTGATGCTCCGTCCCGACCTGGGCAGCAGCGGCGACCTGGCCGCACGCCTGGTGGCGGGACGCCCGGCGATCTCGGCCGTCCCGCTTCCCGGCACTCCGGTGAAGCTGACCCTGTCCGTACGGCTCCGCCCCGACCCGCCGCCCACGAGCCGGGACTACTCAGGCCTGGAGCTCCGGATGGTGGTCGTGGACACCCTCGGAGTGCACCAGCAGGTGACGGTCGGGCCGCTCACCGCCGACGGCGAGCCGCACCCGCTCACCGTCGACCTCGGCGGGCTCGCCGGACGGGCGGGCAAGTTGAGCTACCCGCTCGGCATCCGCGGTTTCGTCGTGCGGATCCCGGTCCGCGCGCCCGGCGGTGGTGGCGGCGGTGGCGTGAACCTGGCGGTGGACTCGATCACCACCGACGCCGGCGCCCCGGTCACCCCGGCCGAGGGCCTGCGGTGGGAGCACGGCGTGCGCGGTGACGGCCGCATCGCCGGAGAAATCGGAGAAAACGCCGGGGAAATCGCTGGAGTACGGGTGACGACGGATGGGGGCGTCTTCACCCTCGCCGTGCCCGCACCGAAGAAGCCCGATCCCGGTGAAGGTCCCGGTCCCGGTGAAGAGTCCGGTCCCGGTGATTCAGGTGAGCCCGAATACGTCAGCCTGACCGCCGCCGCTCCCACGGGCGGCCCGCCGGCCGGCCCCATGCCGGTGGTGATCACCGCGGACCTCGCGGCCCGTGAGAAGCTCGCCGAGGGCCGTACCGGCACGCTGACCCTGGACGGGCAGCCGGTCGAGGTGACCGTCGCCGGCGTCGTCGGGGCGATGCCCGGGACGCCCGCCGGGGTGCCCGCCGTCCTCGCCGACCTCCCCACGCTGCTCGCCGCCGACCTGGCCGCCGCACGGGAGCCGCGCGCCCCGGCCGAGTGGTGGATGTCCACCCAGAACGGTGAGACGGCCCAGGCCGCGGCGGAGCTGGCCCGCCATCCGGAGTGGGAGCAGACCGTCGTCGACCTCGGCTCGCTGACCCAGCACCTCAGGGACGACCCGCTGGCCGGCGGTCTGCAGGGCGCGCTGGTCCTGGGCTTCGCCGCCGCGCTGGTCTTCGCGGTGCTCGGCTTCCTGGTCAACGCGGCCGTGACTGCACGAGAACGGGTCTCGGAGTTCGCGATCCTGCGCGCCCTCGGGGTGAGCTCCCGGCAGGTCTTCGGGCTGCTGGCGGTGGAGCAGGCGTTCCTGATCGGGCTGTCGCTCATCGCCGGGACCGGGCTGGCGCTGGGGATCGCGGCGCTGGTCGTCCCGCACATCGTGCTGACCGGCCAGGCGGCCTCGGCCACCCCCGGGGTGGTGCTCCAGGTGCCGTGGGCTGCGACCGTCGCGATGCCGGCGGCCCTCGCCGTCGTACTGTTCTGGATCGTCGCGGGCCTGGCCCGTACGCTGCGCCGCCAGGGCCTCGGCGGCGCCCTGCGCGCCGGGGAGGACCGATGAACCCGCTGCTCCTGCTCAGGGTCCACCGGGGCGCGGCGGCCGTGCTCGCACTGCTGGCGCTGAGCGCGTCGCTGCTGGTCGCCGGGCTGCCCCGGTGGTTCGAGGCCGCCTCCGACCGGGCCGCGCGCAGCGCACTCGGCGAGATCGGCGCCGACGCGACCGACCTGACCGTCGTGATGCGCCCGAACCGGCCCGGGCATTACCTCACCGATGAGAACGGGTTCCGGGAGAGGGACCGCGAGTGGCGGGCCATGCTGCCGCCGTCCCTCGCCCAGATCGTCGACACCGGACCGCGCGCCGACAGCCGATTCGTGGCCAAGACCCTCGGCACGCCGGTCACGGTGCGGCTGGGAGCGAAACCGCGGAGCGGCCAGTACGTCAACGTGGGCTGGGTGCCCGACGCCGACCGCCGCGTCCGCTACGTGCGGGGCTCGCCGCCCGGACCGCCGAACCCGGCGGCGAGCGTCCCGGGCCACCCGGAGTTGCGTGACGCCAGGCGGCTCGACATCGCCCTGGCCCGGAGCGCGGCCGAGAAGATGGACATCCAGGTCGGCACCACGCTCGTGCTGGGCAACAGCCAGCCCCTGCTCGGCCGCGTCACCGGCCTGTTCGAGCCGATCGCGCCCACTGTCCCGGACGACCGCTTCTGGCAGCACAACCGCGACATCGCCGAGGTCACGACACGGGCCGTCCCCGGGGCCGACCGCGACGAGCTGAGCATCACCGCCCTCACCCATGAGGGCTCCCTCCGCCAGCTGATCCTCGGAGGCCGCGACCTGGTCTACGGCTGGGTCATCACGGTGGACCGCTCGGCCGTCACCGCGCGCAACGCGGCCTCGGTGGTCGAGGGGATGGCCGACTACCGGCGCGCCCTGAGCGGGCCGGCCCACCGAGCGGATGCCTCCGCGCAGCTTCTCCTGGACACCGCGCTCGACCGGGTGCTCGCCGAGTTCCTGACCCGGCTCGCGACCGCCCGGGCGCTGATGTTCCTGATCCTCGGCGGCCTGGTGGCGGTGGCCGGGGGCGTCATCGCGCTCGCCGTCCAGCTGCTGACCGAGCGCATGCGCGACGCCCTGTCCCTCGCCCGGGCGCGGGGCGCCTCCCTCGGCCAGGTCGTCGCGGCGGGCACGGGAGCGGTCGCGCTGGCAGCCGTCCCGGCGGTCATGGCCGGGTACGGACTGTCGTACCCGCTGTCGGCGTCCCTGCTGTCCGGGCCGGTCACGCCGGTCACGCCGGTCGTGCACGCCGTCCCGCCGCTGCTCGCCGTCGCCGCGGTGGGCTTCGCGGCGGCCCGCCTGGCGGTCGCCCATCGCACGCCGCTGCCGGGCCGGCGTGACGATGTGGTGGGCCGCCGCCGCTCGCCGAGGCGTACGGCGCTGGAGGTGCTGGTCGTCGTCCTGGCGCTGGCGGGGACATACCTGCTGCGCACCCGCGGCCTCACCACCGATCTCGCCCCCGGCGGCGCCGCCCGGGAGGCCGATCCCTTCCTGATGCTCGTCCCGGTCATGCTCACGGTGGCCGCGGCACTCGTCACGCTGCGCTGCTATCCGTACCCGTTGCGGCTGTTCGTGCGGTTCGCGGCGCGGGCCCGGGGTGCCGTGCCGTTCGTGGGGCTGACCCTGGCGGCGCGGGCCAGGTCGGTCAGCGCGCTGCCCGTGCTGATCCTGCTGCCCGCGCTCGCCGTCTCGGTGTACGGGGCGGTGGCCAGCGGCACGCTGGAGGCCACCCAGCGCCTGGCCGCCTGGCAGACGACCGGCGCCGACGCGCGGGTCGAGCGTGCGGCCGAGCTGCCGGCCGACGTGATCGAGAAGATCCGGCAGGTCCCGGGGGTGCGGGAGGTCCTGCCCGCGCAGAAGGGGACGGCGCAGGTCGGGTACGGCGGGCGGAACGCCACCGTCGTCGCCCTGGACCTCGACGCCTACCGCCGCGTCGCCGCCGGCTCCCCGCTGAAGGTGCCGGGCCCACCACCGGACCCGCCGTCGACCGCACCGTCGACCCCCCCACCGGCCGCTACGTCGACCGCGCCGTCGACCCCGGCCGCCCAGAACGGTTCGGCGCAGGAGATTCCCGCCCTGGTCTCCCCCGACCTGGCACACCTGACCACCTTCGAGATCGGCTGGCACGTCCGGATGAAGCTCGTCAACCGGGGCGTCATCACCGGCGGGCTGCCAGGCCTGACCCGCGTCACGAACAACCTGATCGTGGTGCCCTACGACGCCGCCACCCGGGCCGGCGCCCGGTCGCACGCCACCATGCTGCTCATCCGGGGAGCCGGGAACGGGGGCGACGACATCGACGGCGGGCGGTTGCGGGCCGCCGTGGGCGACCTGCCGGACATCATGGTGGTGACCTTCGAGGAGACGCTCCGGAAGATAGCCGCGGCTCCGCTCGCCGCCACGATCAAGGACGGTTTCCGCATCGTCACCGTCGCCCTGGCCGGGTACGCGCTGCTCACCGTGGTGATCGCACTGGTCGTCGGGGCCGCCGACCGGGCGCGTGCCCTGTCGTACCTGCGCACCCTCGGCCTGTCGCACCGCCAGGCGGCGACCCTCACCGTGCTGGAGATCGCCCCGCTGATCGTGCTCACCGCGGGCGCGGGCCTCGCGGTCGGTCTCGCCCTGCCCGCCGCCCTCGGACCCGGCGTCGACCTCGGCGTCTACGCGGGCGACCTCGCCGTACGGGCGTACGAACTCGACCTGGCCGCACCGGCGCTGCTGGCCGCCGGTCTCGCCGTCGTCGCCGTCGCCGGCGCGTTCCTCCACGCCGTGACCGGCCGCCGCCGGTCCCTCGGCTCCGTCCTGCGAGTGGGTGAATGAGTTGGAAGAACCGGATGACACCCCGACGCTCTCCCAGCTGGAGAGGCAGGCCGCGCACGTACGGCCGGCCTTCGGGGAGCACGCGCACATCCTGTGCGACAACCTCGTGCGGATCTACAAGACCGAGGGCGTCGAGGTGGTCGCACTGCAGGGGCTCGACCTGCTCGTCGACGAGGGCGAACTGATCGCCGTCGTCGGCGCCTCGGGGTCCGGAAAGTCGACCCTGCTCAACGTGCTGTCCGGGCTCGACGTGCCGACCGCGGGCCTCGCGCGGGTCGCCGGGACCGACCTGCTCGCGATGACCGCCAAGGACCGGCTGCGCTACCGCCGTGAGGTTGTCGGGTTCGTCTGGCAGCAGACGGCCCGCAACCTGCTGCCGTATCTCACCGCAGGTGAGAACGTCCGGCTGCCGATGCGCCTGGCCGGTAGGCGGGGCCGTACGGACCGGGCGGGCGAGCTGCTCGACCTGCTCGGCGTGGCGCACCGCGCCGACAGCCGGCCGGGCGAGATGTCCGGCGGCGAGCAGCAGCGGGTGGCCATCGCCGTGGCCCTGGCCAACTCCCCGCAGGTCGTCCTGGCCGACGAGCCCACCGGCGAGCTGGACAGCGAGAACTCCGAGCAGGTGTTCGCCGCGCTGCGCCGTGCCAACCGGGAGCTCGGCGTCACGACCGTGATCGTCACGCACGACGCGACGGTGTCGGAGCAGGTGGACCGGACCGTCGGCATCCGGGACGGGCGCACCAGCAGTGAGACGCTGCGCCGGACGGCCGAGGGCGGCGCCGTGATCGCCGAGGAGTACGCCGTGCTCGACCGGGTGGGCCGCCTCCAGCTGCCGAGGGAGTTCATCGGCGCCCTCGACATGGAGCGCCGGGTCCGGCTCGAACTCGAGCGCGACCACATCGGAGTGTGGCCGGACCGACCCCAACCGGACACGCCCCAACCGGACCAGCCGCAGCCGGAGGAGACACGATGAGCAGCCAGCCCCTCGTCGTCGTGGAGCGGGTCAGCAAGGTGTACCGGACCGGACCCAAGAGAACAGGGCCCAAGGACGTGGTCGCCCTGCGCGAGGTGTCGTTCGAGGCCTACCCCGGCGAGCTGATCGCCGTGCGGGGCCGTTCCGGATCGGGGAAGACCACGCTGCTCAACCAGGTCGGCGGACTCGACCGCCCCGACAGCGGCCAGGTGACCGTCGACGGACGTGTGGTCACCGAACTACCCGAGGCGGACCTGCTGGAGCTGCGCCGCGACGTCATCGGGTTCGTCTTCCAGTCGTTCGGGCTGATCCCGGTCCTGTCGGCGGCGGAGAACGTCGGCGTGCCGATGCGGCTGCGCCGTACGCCCGCCGCCGAACGGGAGGAACGCGCCCGCGTGCTGCTGTCGATGGTCGGGCTGGACAAGCACATGAACCAGCGGCCGTACGAACTGTCCGGCGGCCAGCGGCAGCGGGTGGCGGTGGCCCGCGCCCTCGCCAACCGGCCGAAACTGCTCATCGCCGACGAGCCGACCGGTCAGCTCGACTCGCAGACCGGACGGCAGATCATGCAGCTGCTGCGCGCCGTCGTACACAGCGAGGGCGTCACCGCGCTGGTCGCCACCCACGACCCCACCCTCATGACGATCGCCGACCGGGTCCTCGAACTGCACGACGGCACCCTCACCGAGACGTCGGAACCGGGCGAGCCCGTCGTCACGGCGCCGACGACCTGATCACCGCCGCGCCTCGGCCCGGACGTCACGGGATGCGTCGGCCGCGGCGTCGGGCAGGTCCGGCAACCGGCGATGTCCGACACCGCCGACGCCTAGCGAGCAAATGCTTGTTGCTGGCATGATGATATTCATCGGCGGCACGCGACTGCAGGACGTCGGCACGCGCGGCGAGCGCTACGGCCACTCCTCATCTGGGCGACCGCGGTAGACCACGACGTTCTACGGGACACGACCTGGGGGAAGCATGGCGCGAGAGCTGGGAGACCGGCGCGAGGCGATCCTCGGCAGTGCCGCCGCCCTGTTCGCGGAGCGAGGGGTGGCGGCGACCACCGTCCGCCAGATCGCCGACGCGGTGGGGCTTCTCTCCGGCAGCCTCTACCACCACTTCGACTCCAAGGAGTCGATGGTCGACGAGATCATCTCGTCGTTCCTGGCGGACCTGCGGGAGCGGTACGCGAAGGTGCTGACCCGGGAGGCCGGCGCCCGCGAGCGGTTGCACGACCTGATCGTGGCGTCACTGGAGGCGATGGCGGCTCATCCGCACGCCGCCGAGATCTACCAGAACGACGTCAACTACCTGCTCAGGATCGAGCGGTTCGGCTACCTGCGCAACGCCGGCCGCGAGGTGCAGCACACCTGGCTCCAGGTGATCGAGAACGGCATCGCCGAGGGCGCCTTCCGTTCCGATCTCAACCCGAAGGCCCTCTACCGGCTCATGCGCGACGCCGTGTGGCTGTCGGCACGCTGGTTCAAGCCGAGCAGGGGCTATCCGGTCGCCAAGCTGGCCGAGGACTGCACCTCGCTGTTCCTGGACGGCCTCACCACGGCTCAGCGCGCGGCAGGGGTGAACCTGTAGACCTCGAAGACGAAGTCGGGGCAGACCATCTGGCAGGCGGTGCAGCCGGTGCAGCCCGGGGTGAGCTCCGGATAGCGGTAGCCCATCTCGTTGACGTCGCTCGACATGGTGAGGACCTGGGGCGGGCAGGCCGCGACGCACAGCTCGCAACCCTTGCACCGGTCCCCGGCGATGACCAGCGTCCCCCGGCTCTCCCTCGGCGTGCCGCCGTCCTGCTCGCTCATGTCCTGTCGCCTCCGGCCGTCGTACGGACGATGTCAAGGATTGGGGAAGGATCGGCCGTCTCGGCCGGGACGGGGTCCGATGTGAAGATCCCCCGCCGTCGCAGGGCGCGTACCGCGTTCTCCGCCGTCATCAGCACGTGATCGAGAGCCGCCGCGGCCGCGGCGTCGGCGTCGCCGGCGACCAGCGCGTCGTACTCCCGGCGCAGCGCGGCCCGCTCGTCGTCCAGCGCGTCCTCGATGGAGAAACGGGCGGCGACCGGCACCAGCCCGCTGAAACTGCGCAGCAGCGCACGCAGGTGCGGACCGGCGGTGGCGAGGTTCACGGCCTTGCGGAACTCCCGGGCGGTCCGTTCGAACTCGTCCACCTGGTCGCAGTGGGCCAGGGCCTCGGTGAGCTTGCCGAGCGTCTCTCTGAGTCCGGGGTCCCCGCGCATCGCCGCACGGCTGTTGGTGAGCGCGCTCAGCATGCCGTACAGCTCGAACGCCTCGTGGACGGTGGCCGCGTCGAAAGCCGCGACGAACGCACCGCGATAGTGCGGCATGTCGACCAGGCCGTCGCGCTCCAACTGCAGGACGGCCTCCCGGACCGGCGCCCGGCTGACGCCGAGCGTCGCGGCGATGCCGTCGAGATCGATCCGGTCGCCGCCGCGCAGCGTGCCGTCGAAGAGCAGCTTCATGATGTGTTCGGCGACGGCCGCCCCGGTCTTGGTCCGTGTCAGCGCGGTCATGTGGTCAGCTCCCCGAGCGGATAGGCCTGCTCCATCGAGTCGGCGAGGTATCCGGGGCCGTCGGGGGCCGGGACGAACCAGCCGGTCGGGCACATGGTGAGGATCTCCACCAGGCTGAACCCGGCGCCCGACAGCTGGGCCTCGAAGGCGCGGCGCAGCATCCGCTTGGTCTGGGCCACGGAGCCGGCGGTGGCGACCGTGCCACGGGCGACGTAGGCGGTGCCGGGCAGCCCGGCGACCAGATCGGCGACCGGGATGGGGTGGCCGTGGGCCTCCGCGTCGCGCCCTTCCAGACTGGTCTTGGTGCGCTGGCCGAGCACAGTGGTCGCGGTCAGCTGACCACCGGTGTCGCCGAAGACGCCGTTGTTGAGCAGCACACAGGTGATCTTCTCACCGCGGGCGGCGGTGTGCAGCACCTCCTGCAGTCCTTCGTTGACCATGTCGCCGTCGCCCTGCATCGTGAAGACCGCGCGGTCCGGCCGGACCCGCTTGATGCCGGTGGCGCAGGATGGCGCCCGGCCGTGCAGGCACTGCAGCACGTCCACGTCCATGATCCGGACGAAACTGCCGTAACAGCCGTGGCCGACGACGCCGATGGTCCGCTGCACGATGTCGAGTTCCTGCAGCACCTCCAGCAGCAGCCGCAGCGCCACCGGTTCGCCGCAGCCCGGGCAGAGCGAGTGCTCGCCGAGCAGCAGCGGGGAACTGAACTCGGCGACCTTCTTGGCCGGCTGCGAGGGCGGCTGGGACGTGTCGATGACGCTCACGGGCGTGCACCTCCGGTGATAGCGGCCAGGATCCGGTCACGGATGACCGGAGCGTCCATCAGTTCGCCGTACGCGAGCCCGGACTCCGCGATGCTCACCCCGCCGATGAACCGCACGGCCGAGCGGTCGGCGGCGTGAATGCGCACATCGTCGAGCATCTGCCCGGCGTTGAGCTCGAAGACCAGCACCCGCCGCACTCCAGCGGTCGCCGCGGCGAGCGCCTCGCCGGGGAACGGCCAGAGCGTGACCGGGCGGAACCAGCCGATGCGGTGCCCGTCGGCCCGGAGCTCGTCGACGACGTACTCCACGAACTTGGCGGCGGAGCCGAACGCCACCACCAGCGTCTCGGCGTCGTCGACGTGGGCCTGCTCGAACCGCGACTCCACCTTGTCGATGGCGTCGAACTTGTCGGCGATCGCACGCCAGTGCCCGTCCGGTCCGGGCCCCGGGTCGGTCGCCTTGCCCATGGCCCACGTCCAGATCTGGCGCGACCGGCCCGTGCCGCCGCCCGTCCCGTCGAGCACCCAGTCCTTGGGCGGCAACGGGCCGAAGTCCAGGGCCTCGATCGAGACCCCGACCCGGGTCTGGGCCAGCAGCGGATCACCGTAGAAGATCACCGGCGCGCGGTACCTGTCGGCGAGGTGGAACAGCAACTGGGTGTGCTCGACCGCCTCGTGGACGTCCTTGGGCGCCAGCGTGATCGTCCGGTAGTCGCCCCAGCCGCCGCCGCGGGTGGACTGGAAGTAGTCCTGCTGGTTCCGCGCCATGTTGAAGACCACGAACGGGGTCTCGTTCAGCGCCGCCTCGGCGATCGCCTCCTGCATCAGCGCGATCCCCTGCCCGCATGATCCGGTGGCCGCGCGCGCTCCGGCCGCGGCGGCGCCGAGGGTCATGTTGACGCCCTCGATCTCGCTCTCCGCGTTGAGGCAGACGCCGCCGGCCGCCGGCATCTGCTGGGACATGTTCTCGAGCAGCCCGGTGAAGGGCGACATGGGGTAACCGGCGAAGAAGCGGCAGCCCGCCGCGATCGCCGACCGGGCGATGGCGGTGCTGCCTTCGAGCAGTTCGAGGGTCATCGGGGGGCCTCCTCCAGGTCTGCGGCGCCGGCGGGGACGCTCAGGGGGGCCGGCGGGCCGTCGAGCGCGGCCGCGCCCGCCGCCAGCGCCCGCGCGTTGGCCTGCGCGTGCTGTTTGCGGTACGGCGGCAGCAGCTCTTCCATGGCCTCGGCCAGGGATGCCGGGTCCACGAGCCGGGTGACCGCGTTGTAGGCGCCGAGCAGCACGAAGCCGATCGCCTGGGGTGCTCCGGCGTCCTTGGCGACGGCGGTGGCGTCCAGGCCGTACACGGTCATGGCCGGCAGCGACGCGGGGTCGACCAGCGGGAGGTTGACGATCGCGGGACCGCCGGGGCGTAGCCGCGCCAGGGCCGGCTCGCTGAACCGGTGATGAGCGACGATCGCCGACCAGGCGGAGGCGAGCACCGGAAGGGCCCGCAGCGGGCCGTCTCCGATCACCACGCTCGCCTTGGACGGACCACCGCGCATCTCACCGCCGTAGTCCGCGCTGAGCATCGCATGCCGCCCTTCCCGGGTCGCCGCCGAGGCGAGGGTCTTGGCGAGCAGTTGGATGCCCTGGCCACCGATTCCGGTGACCACGAGTTCCCGCTCCATGCGGCCTCCCGATCCAGGGTTGACTCGACTTAGATATTGAATACAAAATTTAATCGGTCCCGGTCAAGTCCTCAGGAGGTGACACGATGCGCGCAGCGGTCCTGCACGGCTTCGGCGATCTTCGCGTCGAAGAGGTGCCCGATCCCGTGCCCGGCCCCACCGACGTGGTCATCGACGTCGCCCGTGTGCAGCCCAGCGTCACCGAGTGCATGCTGATCGCCGGTGAACCGGTGGCGCTGCACGGGCGTCTCGCCGACGCTCTGGCCGCAGGCCCGGCCCGGTTCGGCGGGCACGAGTTCTGCGGCGTCGTCCGCACCGTCGGCGCCGCGGTGCGCGACGTCGCCGTCGGCGACCGGGTCACCGCGGTCGAGACCATCGTGTGCGGACGCTGCCCGGCCTGCCTGCGCGGCCGCTCGGACGCATGCCTGACTCCCGAGTTCATCGGCTTCACCCGGCCGGGCGCGTTCGCCGAGCAGGTGGTCGTGCCCGCGTCCTGCGTCGTGCCGGTCCCGGCCGGCGTGTCGGCCGCCGCGGCCGCGGCGGTCCAGCCGCTCGCCGGAGCCCTGCACGCCCACGCCCTCGCGGCCGTCCAGCCCGGCGAGACGATGCTGATCATCGGCGCCGGTGTGATGGGGTTGCTCGCCCTGCAGGTCGCCAGGCGCGGCAACGCCGGCCTCGTCGTCATCACCGGGCGCAGCCCGGCCAAGCTCGCCCTCGCCGCCCGGTACGGCGCCGACCTGGTCGTGGACGCCGCCGCCGACGACGTGTGGCCTGCCGTACGCGAGGCCACCGGGGGCATCGGCGTCGACGTGGTGATCGAGACCGCGGGAGGTCCGCCCGAGGCCGGACTCGCCGGCGTCGCCACGTTCGAGGCGGCCGCGCGCTGCGTGCGCCGCGGCGGCCGCGTCGTCATGGTGTCCGTACTCCCCGACCGGGTGCCGGCGCCGCTGGGCCTGCTGCGCGAGCGGAGCGTCTCGCTGCTGCACCCGCGTTCCGGCGCCGGAGGCTACTCCCCCGGCGGCGGCGTCTTCGACCACGCGCTGCGGTTGGTCGCCCGCGGCGACATCGACGTGGAATCGCTCATCACGCACCAGTTGTCCGGAATAGAGGAGGTGCCGAAGGCGGTGGACATCACCCGGAACAAGACCGCGCACGGTGCGATCAACCCGGCCCAGGTCGACCTGACCGGCGGATGGGAGCAGCCGTGGAACTCCTGATCGGCGATATCGTGCGCCGGGCGGCCCGCATGGCGCCGGCGGCGACCGCGGCGACCCTGGCCGGGGACCGGGTCGGTTTCGGGGACCTGGACGAGCGGGCGAACCGCACCGCCAACGCCCTGGCAGGGCTGGGTGTACGGCGCGGCGACCGCGTCGCCTGGTGTGCGGCGCCCACGCTGCGCACGCTGGACGGCTTCCTCGGCTGCGCCCGGCTCGGCGCCGCCTTCGCGCCGATCAATCCGGCGCTGTCCGCCGCCGAACTCGACTCGGTGCTCTCCTACCTGGACCCCGTCCTGCTGGTCACCGACCGGGCCGACGTCCCCGGAGGCCTCCCCGGCGACGTGCCGGTCGCCCGGGTCGGTGACCGGCCGGGCCCGGGGGCGGACCTCGGCGCGCTCGCGGCCGGGGCGTCGGCCGCGCCGCCCGACGGGCACGACCGCGTCGCCGACAGCGACCCGCACATCGTCTACCTGACCAGCGGCAGCACCGGCCGGCCCAAGGGTGCGCTGGTCAGCCACCGGGCGAGCTGGCTTCGCGCAGCGCCCGGCGGCGGCACGTTCACGACCGGTCTCCGCGGGTCGGGCGGGGTGCTCTGCAGCTTCCCGCTGTACCACTACGGAGGCTGGCACTACGTGATGGAGGCCTGGCAGAACCGGACCGCCGTGCACCTCGTGAGCCGCGCCGACGCCGTACAGATCATCGACGCCGTGCGGCGGGAGCGCCCGTCGGCGATCTACTGCATTCCGGCGGTGTGGGAGCGGCTGCTCGATCGCGAACACCGGCATGCCGACCTGTCGTCGCTGCTGCACGCGGACTCCGGCACCTCGGGGGTCGCGACGGACCTCGTCATGCGCATCAAGGAGCGCCTGCCCGGGACGACGACGACGATCCTGTACGGCTCGACCGAGGCGGGCAGGATGGCGGCCCTGCCCGACGAGGACCTGCTCAGGAAGCCGGGCAGCGTCGGTCTTCCCGCCTTCCCCGGTGCGCTGTGGGTGGACGCCGCGGCCGGCGAGGTGGGTGAGGTCTGCGTCAGCGGTCCGGCGCTGATGTCGGGATATCACGATCTGGCCGCGGAGACGGCGGCGGCCCTGCGCGACGGCGTCTACCGCTCGGGTGATCTGGGCTACCTGGACGACGAGGGCTACCTCCACCTGACCGGGCGCGAGCGCGAGGTGATCCGCACCGGCGGCGAGACGGTCTCGCCCTTCGAGGTGGAGAGCGCGCTGCGGGACCTGCCCGGCGTCGTCGACGTGGCCGTGGTCGGCGTGCCCGACGAACGGTGGGGTGAGGTGGTGTGCGCCGTGGTGGTGCCGGCGCCGGGCACGGCTCCGCCCGAGGTCGCCGCGGTCCGCGCACACGTCGCGGGCCGGCTGGCCGGCTTCAAGCAGCCGCGCCGGGTCGCGGTGGTGCCGTCGATCCCCCGCACTCCCGCGACCGGCCAGATCCAGCGCTCCCGGATCCGGATCACCCTGACCGAGATAACGACGAGCTAACGAAGAAAGGGACTTTTGTCCACTTGACACATGCATGGCCGAAAAGCAGGATAGCCACCAAGCGTTTGATAGGCCATCTGGCTCACCCCGGGCCTCGAATAGGCGACCCACCAGCGTCGACGCGACGGTATCGACATCGGGCGAACGCACGGTTCGCGGCGAAAGATACCTCAAAGTTACCTAAATGCAATTAGACGTTAAAGGTAGAGTAAAAATTGACCATAATTAGCGGAAAAATGGCGCGTTGGGTCGCGGGAATGGCCACCCTCGCCCTCGCGGTCACCGCCTGCGGCGGCACCGGCGACGACGCGGACAGCCCGACCGACGGCAGCGCGAAGGGCGCACCCATCATCATCGGGATGGACGAGGACAGCACCGGCCCCGGCGCCTCCTACAGCACGATCGCCGGCAAAACCATCCGGCTGGCCGTCCAGGACATCAACGACAAGGGCGGCGTGCTCGGCCGGCCGCTGCGGCTGGTGATCGAGAACGACGAGAGCGACCCCACCAAGGTGCCCGCCGTGCTGCAGAAGCTCCACAGCCAGGGGGCCAAGGCACTGTTCCTGCAGAGCGGCAGCGCGGCCGTCATGCAGGCCAAGTCCACGCTGACCCAACTCGGGCTGCCCGCGATCGCGCCCACCGGGGTCACCGCGACTCTGGTCGAGCCGCCGGACAACGAGCTCATCTACATGCTGGCCAACACGACGACGGACTGGGCCGAGGTCTACTGCGGCGCGTTCAAGGCCGCGAACATCAACACGCTGGGCATCCTGACCGACGACACCACCACCATCGCCGCCCTGAACAAGGCCCTGCTCGGCGGCATGTCGTGCGTGAAGGTCACGGCCACCGAGAAGGGCGCGGCCAACGCCTCCGACCTGTCGGCCCAGGTGGCGCGGCTCAAGGACGCCAACCCGGACGCGGTGCTGGTGACCAGCGTGGGCGGCGCGTTCGAGGTGCTCGCCCAGAACACGCTGGCCGCCCAGCTCAAGGGCAAGCTCCGCTTCTCTCTGGCGTCGATCGGCAACCAGCCCTCCTCCTGGAAGCTGGCCAACCCCGGCGCCCTGGAAGGGCTGATCTTCATGGGTTCCATCAACCATGAGAACCCGCGCACGAAGGCGCTGACCGAGCTGCTCAAGAAGGCGAACGGCCCCGACTACGAGGTCACCGCCTACGACGCGGAGGGCTGGGACGCGGTGCAGCTGCTCAAGCTGGCCATCGAGAAGGCCGGCGGCCCCGATGATCCGAAGAAGCTCAACGAGGCGATCCAGAGCATCAGCGGCTACGAGTCCAGCTTCGGTCAGGGCAACTTCACGCTGTCCTTCTCCGCGACCAAGCACCTCGGCGCGGACGGCCCCTGCGGGCTGTCCCTGATCGAGTTCGGCGCCGACAACAAGCCGAAGGGCCCCTGGGCCTCGTTCCAGCCTCCCTGCTCAAGCTGATCCTGTGCGGATGAGGGCGGGCGGTGTCCGGCCGGTGTCCGGCCGTCCCGCCCTCACTCCGCCGCGCAAGAGGAGTTTCCATGACGGACCTCCAGCTCTGGCTCTCCGCTATGGAGATGGGCTGTTTCTTCGGCATGCTGGCGCTCGCCTACCACCTGATCTACGTCGGCGCCGGTTTCTTCAACTTCGCCATCGGCCCGTACGCGATGATGGGCGGGCTGTGCACATCGTGGCTGGTCATCACCTATGACCTGGGCGTGTGGCCGGCCGCCGCCATCGGCGTGGCGGCGACGATCGTGCTGGCCGCCGCCACCGAGCTGGGAGTCGTGCGGCCGGTTCAGAAGCGCGGGGGCGGGGAGCTGCCCGCGCTGGTGGCGGTCGCGGCCGTGCTCTTCGCGATCCAGCAGTTCGCCGGTTACCTCTTCGGCTATCCGACCCTGCCCGGGCAGAGCCTGGCGAGCTTCGCTCCGGTGCCGGTCGGCGACATCACCGTCCAGCCGAGTTCACTGCTGCTGATCGTGGTCGCCGTGCTGACCTTCGTCGCGACCGCCGCCTGGGTCCGGTTCAGCCGGACCGGCCGGCTGCTGCGCGCGGTCGGTGACAGCAACCAGGCGGCCGCGCTGCTCGGCCTGCCCGTCAACCGGATCCGGCTCATCGCGTTCGTGGTCGCCGGTTTCGTCGCCGCCCTGGCCGGCCTCCTGTTCGCCCCGAAGGCGGGGGTGAACTCCCTTTCCGGCCTGCACTGGTCGCTGTCGGGCTTCCTGGCCGTCGTGGTCGGCGGCACCGGCTCGGTGTGGGCGCCGCTCCTGGGCGGCATGCTGCTCGGGCTGGTCGAGGTGTTCCTGCCCTACTACTTCGGCGGCCAGTCGCATGTCTACGGCATGCTCCTCATCGCGCTGCTGTTCTTCGCCTTCAAGCCGCAGGGCCTGTTCGTCCGGAAGGTGCGCGCATGACCACCACGATCTCCCGGCCCACCGTGTCCAGCGACCGGTGGGACCCGCGCCGGATTCCCGGCGGCGGCGGTCTGGCTCTCGGCGTCGCCGCCGCCGCGCTGATCCTCGCCTGGGTCGGTTCCGACGGTTACCGGCAGACCCTCGTCATCTCCGCCGCCACGTACGCGCTGATCGCGCTCGGGATGTACGTCCCCTATCTGATGGCCGGTTCTCTCTCCATGGCCTACAGCGCCTACGCGGGCATCGGCGGTTACGCGGTCGGGCTGATCTCCGCCAGGACGGGTCTGCCGCTCGTCGTCGCGTGGATCGCCGGCCCGATCGTGGCGGCGCTCGTCGCGGTGGTGCTGGGGGTGGTCACCCGGCGGCTGTCCGGCTTCTTCCTCGCGGCGGTGACCCTGCTGTTCGGCATGGCCTTCACCGCGTTCCTCATCGACGCCGAGAGCGTCTCGGGGGGGTCGGGAGGCCTGGGCAGCCTGCGGCCGCTCAACCTGCTGGGCTGGACGCCGAGCCACTACCACGTGGTGGTCGGCTCGGCGGTCGTCGTCTGCGTCATCGCGTTCCTGCTGGACCGGCTGCGGCTCTCGCCGTGGGGCGTGGTCGTGCGCACCATGCGTGACGCGCCGCGCGCCGTGGAGGCGGCCGGCGTGCGCGTCCCGGTGCTGAACATCGTCGCGCTGGCGCTGGGGGCGATGATCGCGGCCGTCGGCGGTGGCCTGTTCACCTATGCGGCCGGCAGCATCACGCCCGACACGTTCACCCTCAACATCGTCTTCCTCGCCATCTTCATGCCGCTGATCGGCGGGGCGGGCACGCCGTGGGGCGCGGTCGCCGGCGCGGTGATCGCGGTCGAGCTGACCCTGAACTTCCCGGCCGTCCAGACCAGCGGCACGCTGCTGCTCGCGGTCGGCGTGCTCGTGATCATGCTGGTCGCCCCGAAGGGCGTGGTGGGCTACGCCGACAAGTTGCGCACGCGCCTGTGGGCGCTGCTGCGGAAGGAGCGGGACCGTGGCTGAGGAGACCCTGCTGGTCGGGCGCGGCCTGACCAAGCGGTACGGCGGGGTGACCGCCCTGGAAGGGGTCGACTTCGAGTTGCGGGCCGGGGAGATCCTCGGCCTGGTCGGCCCGAACGGCGCCGGCAAGACCACTCTCGTCGACCTGATCTCCGGGGCGCAGGCGGCCACCGCCGGCGAGCTGGTGCTGCGCGGGTCGAAGCTGACCGGGCCGGCCTCCCGCCGCGCCAGGGCCGGCCTCGCCCGGACCTTCCAGTACCCGCAGCTCGCGCTGGAGCTGAGCGTCCGGGACAACCTGCTGCTCGGCTGGGCCGCCCGCAGGCACGCCTCGCTGTGGCAGATGATCGTCGGCGCGGCCGCCGGGGCGCTGCGGCCCCGCGTACCGGCCGACGAGGCCGCCGTGCGCACGCTCGCCGAGGAGCTGGGCATCGAGGGCCTGGACCGGGCCGCGGGCGATCTGACGCTCGGCGAGCAGCGGCTCGTCGAGGTCGGCCGGGCACTCGGGCAGGACCCCCTGGTGCTGCTGCTGGACGAGCCGTTCGCCGGCTCCGACGCCCGTGGCGTCACCGGCATCGCCGAGGTCATCCACACCGTGCAGCGGCGCGGGCACGCGGTCATCCTGGTCGATCACAACGTCGACCTGGTCGCGCGGCTGGTGGACAGGGTCATGCTGCTGGACCGGGGCCGGGCGGTCTTCGACGGCGGCCCGCGCGAGTGCCTGGCCAGCCCGCAGATGCAGAGCGTCTACTTCGGATCGGACGCCGACACCGACACCGACTCCGGTGACGGTTCCCCGGAGGCTCAGGCGGAGGTGGAAGATGTCCGGTCATGAGCTGAAGGTCGAAGGGCTGAGCGTCCGCTACGGGCAGGCCAGCGCCCTCAGCGACGTCACGATCACCGCGCGGGGCGGCACGGTCACCGCGCTGGTCGGCCCCAACGGCGCCGGCAAGAGCAGTCTGCTGCTCGCCGCGTACGGCTCGGTGCCCGCGACGGGAACGGTGTACCTCGACGGCACGGACATCACCCGGCTGCGCCCGGTCGCCCGGGCCCGGGCGGGGATCTCGATCGTGCCCCAGGGCCGGCAACTCTTCCCGCACCTGGACGTCGCGGACAACCTCCGGGTGATGGCCGAACTGCTCCGCCTGCCCGGCTCCGCCGTGGACGACGCACTCGATCGCTTCCCGATCCTGCGCAAGCGGGTGCGCAGCCTGGCCGGCGTGCTGTCCGGCGGCGAGCAGCAGATGCTCGTAGTCTCACGCGCGCTGATGAGCTCGCCCAAGGTGCTGCTGCTGGACGAGATGATGACCGGCCTCGCCCCGCTCATCGTTCAGGAGCTGGCCCGGTCGGTGACCTCCCTGGCGCGCGAGGGTGTGGCGGTGCTGCTGGCCGAGCCGGCTCTCGGCGTCCTGCGGCGGGTCGTCGACCGGGGCTACGTGCTGGTGCGGGGCGAGGTCGTGGCGCAGGTGGACGACGGCGGCAGCGCCCTGGACGAGGCGTACAGCACGGCGATCGGCATCGAGCAGCCCAAGGACCTGCGTCCGGCGGGCCGATGACCGGACCGTCGAAGGCCGCGGCGTGAGCCGCCTTCAGGAACTGTAGAGAGGAGTTCGTGATGAATGCCGACACGGCCCCGCGGGGCCGGTTGACCGGCAAGGCGATCGTGGTCACCGGCGCGGGCCGCGGTCTCGGCGCCGCGTACGCCCGCCTGGCCGCCGCCGAAGGCGCGTCTGTGATCGTCAACGACGTCGACGGCGGGGCCGCCGCGTCGATCGGCGCGGAGATCGGCGCGATCTGCGACGACTCCGACATCGCGACCTGGGAAGGGGCCGGTCGGCTGATCGAGACCTGCCGGAGTGCGTACGGCAGGATCGACGGCCTGGTCAACAACGCCGGGATCTTCCACCTCGCCCATCCACGCGAGCAGGATCCCGCGGAGTTCCGCAGGATGATCGAGGTCAACCTGCTCGGCACCGCCTACTGCGGCCTGCACGCCATCCGGGCCATGCTCGACCAGCCCGGCGGCGGCTCGGTCGTGAACGTGACGTCCGGCTCCCAGGCCGGTTCCGCCGCCATGGGCGCGTACGGCGCGAGCAAGGGCGGGGTCGCCTCCCTCACCTACTGCTGGGCGGCCGACCTCGCCGGCACCGCCGTACGGGTGAACGCCGTGTCGCCGAACGCGCACACCCGGATGGCGGACACGTTCGAGCGCTACCTCGGTGAACGGGCACGGGGGCAGAACGTGGGCAAACCACCGGCTACGAACGCGCCCGCCGTGGTCTACCTGCTGTCTGACGCGGCAGCCGGCATCCACGGCCAGGTCGTGCGGGTGGACGGCGACGAGCTGTCGCTGATGACGCATCCCGGTGTGGCGATGCCGGCCGTGAGAATGCCGGCGTGGACGGTGGCGGCGGTGGCCGCGGCCTTCGACGACGAACTCGCCCGGCGGCAGCAGCCCCTGGGCGTCCACCGTGGGATCGACATGAATGGGGTCGACATGAATGGAGCCGCAGGTGCCTGAATTCTCCGCGGCGACGATCGACCGCTACTACGCCGACGGCGCCTGGAACGGCGACACGATCGCCGATCTGGTGGCTCGCAACGCCGCCGAAGCGCCGGACGCCGTCGCCTTCCACGCCTCCGACGCCACGTTGACGTGGCGCGAGTACGACCGGCTGTCGACCCGGCTGGCCGGCGCCTACGCCCTCAACGGCCTGCGGCCCGGTGACATGCTCGCGGTCCTGCTCACCGGTGGCGCACTCACCCATGTGGCCTACCTGGCCGCGCAGAAGGCCGGGCTGGTGACCGTCGGCCTGCCGCCGCGCGCCGGGGACGCCGAGATCGCGCACCTGCTGAGGCACACCGGCGCGGCAGCGCTGGCGACCCGGGCGTCGCATCGCGGCCGGCCGGGGCACGAGATCGCCCGGGCCGCCGGCGTCGGCCGGCATCTGGTGCTGGACCTGATCGGGCCGGACCTCACCCTGGCGGGCGACGGTGTTCCGCTGCCGGTCCCGCCGTGGGAGCAGGCCGCGGCGCGGGTGGCCGGCCGGGGGCTCGGCCCCGACGACCTGTTCTTCCTCAACTCCACCTCCGGCACGACCGGGCGGCCCAAGTGCGTGCGGGCGACCATGAACAACCGCAAGTACTTCGGACCGCTCGCCGCGGAGGCGGCCGGCTTCGGCCCCGGCGAGGTGGTGCTGAGCGCGCTGCCCGCGCCGTACGGCTTCGGGTTGTGGAGCGCCCACGTGGTGCCGGCGCAGTACCGCTTCCCCACCGTGCTCACCGCCGAGTTCGACCCGGCCGAGACCCTGCGGCTGATCGAGCGCCACCGGGTGACCGTGCTCGCGGCCGTGACCAGCCAGTTCATCATGCTGCTGAACGCGCCGGAGTTCGCAGAGCACGACCTGAGCTCGCTGCGTGTGCTGTTCACCGGCGGGGAACGGGTGCCCTATCACCGCGCCGTCGAGTTCGAGGAGCGCACCGGCTGCGCCGTGCTGCAGTTCTACGGATCCAACGAGGCGGGACCGATCTCGGTCACCAGGGTCGCCGACGACCGGGAGCGGCGGCTGCGCACGGCGGGCCGCCCGATCCCGGAGATGCGGGTCCGGTTCATCACCCCCGAAGGGGCCACGGATGAGAGCGGCCCCGGCCAGGTCGCCGTCGACGGGCCGGGCTGCTGCCCCGGCTACTTCCGGGACGAGGCGGCCGACCGCGTTCTGTTCCGGGCGGACGGCCGGCTGCTCACCGGGGACATCGGGAGCGTGGACGAGGCCGGTTACCTGTCGGTGACCGGACGGACCGCCGACTTCATCATCAGGGGCGGGCACAACGTCAGCGCGCTCGTGGTGGAGGAGTCGGTCGGCGGTCACCCCCGGGTGGCCCAGACGGCCGTGATCGGAATGCCCGACGAGGTGCTGGGCGAGCGGGTGTGCGCGTTCGTGGTCACCCGCGACGGCCGCGAACTGACCCTCGACGACCTGCGGGAGCACCTGGACGCCGCGGGCGTCTCCAAGGTGAACTGGCCGGAGCGCCTGGTCCGGCTGCCGGCCCTGCCGATGGGGGCGGGCGGCAAGGTCGACAAGCCGGCGCTGCGCGGGCTGGTGTGATCACCGCCGCCGCCACCGCCGCCGCCCCGCTCTGCTGCGGTGGCGGCGGCTGGCGGGCTGCGGGCTGCCTCAGTCGCGGCCCTGGATCAGGGTCTGGGTCACCTGGCCGTCGCCGATCGTGGTGTCCGCCACCCGCGCGGACACGTCGAAGGTGATGTGGCGGCCGCGCACTTCGGCCACCACCGCCCGCACGTCGACGCGCTGGCCGGCCAGGGCGGGGGCCCGGTGCCGCACCCCGATCCAGGTGCCGACGGCGGCGGCGCCCGGCGCGAAACGCGGGCGCAGGATGTCGGCGGCGGTGTCCTCCAGGAAAGCGATCAGCGACGGAGTGGTGAGCACCGAGGGCGCCCCGGGCACGTGCCCGGTGACCATGGACTCGGTCACCTCGAAGGAGCGCTCCATCTGATCGCCCGCTTGCACCGGATCGGCCAGCAGCTGGTCCGCGGCCGGGGTCTGCCAGATGTCCATTCCGCCTCCTTGACGTCCTTTTTGGATCCACACAGAATGACACAACCAAGCATTTGTTAGATAGATTAGGGCAGGGTACCGTGGGATTCGCTGATGTCGCCGCTCTGTTTCCGCCCGGTACGGCGCCGGCCGCCGGCAGCGCGCACGAGCGTTACGTCGCGCAGCGGCTCGCCGAGGTGGGGCGGTGGGGCACGGACACGCTCGTCGACCGGGTGCGCCGGCACGCCGCGCTCATCCCCGACCGCCCCGCCTTCATCGCCGCCCCGGCTCCGGGGAAGACTTCGGGAGAGGGCTCAGGAGAAGACGGGGACCTGATCAGCTGGAGACAGTACGACGAGCTGTCCGACCGCCTCGCCGTGCTGCTGCTGCGCTCCGCAGTCCCTGGCGGTGGCGGCCTCGCGCGCGGTGAGCGGGTCGGAGTGCTGCTCCCGGACGGCGTGGCCGTACACGTCGCCTATCTGGCGGCGCTGAAGGCCGGCGTCGTGGTCGTGGGCATCGGGCCGCGGGCCGGCCGCCAGGAGCTCCGGCACCTGCTCACCGTCGGCGGCGCCACGGCACTGATCAGCCACGCGGAACACCGCGGGACGCCCGTCGGCGAGCTCGTCGACGGGCTGCCGCTGCGGTCGCGGCTGGTGCTGCCCCACCGGCTCGCGGACACGGACTGGCCCGAGCCGACGCGGGACGATCGCCGGCTGCTCGAGTCCCGCGCCCTCGGCCTCGGCGAGATCCATCTGCTGAACGGCACCTCGGGCACCACCGGCATGCCCAAATGCGTGGTGCACAACCAGAACCGGTGGATGTACTACCACGAGCTCGCCGTCGAGGCGGGGGCGCTCACCCCCGACGACGTCTTCCTCACCCTCATCCCGGCGCCGTACGGCTTCGCGCAGTGGACCGCGAACTTCACGCCCACGCTGCTCGGCTCGCCCACCGTGGTGATGCCGCGGTTCTCCGCCGCCGGGGCGCTGGAGCTGATCGAGCGGGAGCGGGTGACCGTGGTGTGCTGTGTGAGCACGCAGTTCATCATGATGCTCAACTCCGATCCCGGCCGGTACGACCTGAGCTCGCTGCGCTGTATGTTCACCGGCGGCGAGGCGGTGCCCTACGAGCGGGCCGCCGAGTTCGAGCGGCGCACCGGCGCCCAGGTGCTGCAGTTCTTCGGCTCCAACGAGACGGGGGCGCTTTCGCGGACCCGGACCACCGACACCGTGGAGCGGCGCCTGCGCACGGCGGGGCGCGTCATCGACGAGATGCACGTCCGGCTGTTCGCCGAGGACGGCGCCGACGTCACCGCCACCGGCGGTCCCGGACAGGCCGCGTGCGCCGGACCGGCCACCTGTCTGGGGTATTTCGACGACCCCGAGGCCAACGAGCGACTGTTCACCCCGGACGGCTGGATGCTCACCGGGGACATCTGCACCGTCGACGAGGACGGCTACCTGCACGTGGTGGACCGCAAGTCGGACTTCATCATCCGCGGCGGCAAGAACGTCAGCGCCGCCGCCGTGGAGGAGCAGGTCGGCACTCACCCGGCGGTCGCCATGGTCGCCGCCGTGGCCGTCCCCGATCCCACGTACGGCGAGCGGGTCTGCGCCGTCGTGGTCCTCCGCCCCGGCGCCGCCGTCGACCTGGACGGCCTGCGGGCGCATCTCGCCGAGCGCGGGGTCTCCCCGGAGAACTGGCCGGAACGACTGGAGATCGTCGACGAGCTGCCCCGGGGCTCCGGCGGCAAGGTCGCCAAGGCCGAACTGCGCACCCGCCTGCGCACGGGTTGATCCCTCGGCGCCGTGCGGATCCGCTCAGTCACGGTGGGCCGCCGCCAGTTGCTCAGCGGCCTGACCGCCGGCTTCGGCAAGTGACCGCGGTCGGCGGCGGATCAGCGGACCACGTTCGATTCCCGGGAAGGCACCACAATGGCCGTGAGGACCAACCCGTCCTCGGCGAGCCATCGGCCGGAGAACTCGGTAAGACGTTCGCCTTCCACCTCCGGCCCCGGCACGAGCAGCCGGGCCAGGAAACGCCCATCACTCGGGTCCAGGCTGATCATCGCCTCGCTGAAGTCGAGCCAGCGCCTGGCCAGGGGATACCACGCCTTGTAGACCGACTCCTTGGCGCTGAACAGCAGCCGGTCCCAGGCGACGCCGGGGCGGGTCGCGGAGAGCCGCCGGATCCATGCCCGCTCGGCGGGGAGCGAGATGGTCTCCAGCACCCCCTCCGGCAGCGGATCGTTCGGCTCGGCGTCGATTCCGAGGGTCGTGACCTCGCCCGCCCACCCCAGCACGGCGGCCCGGTAGCCCGAGCAGTGGGTGATGCTGCCGATCACGCCCTCCGGCCAGATCGGCTCGCCACGCGGGCCGCGCGTGATCGGCGAGGGGGGCAGCCCGAGCTTCTCCATGGCCTGGCGCGCACACGCCCGGGCCGTGGTGTACTCCTCTCGGCGTTTGGCGACGGCGTCGGCGACCTCGGCCCGCTCCTGGGGGAAAAGCACCACGCCGGTCAGCTCAGAGCGAGTGTCGACCGCGACCACGTCCGGTCCGACGATCTTCTCCATCATGGGTGAGTCCCCGCGTCCGACCCTCGCCTCCTGGGTCGCTCAGCCGACGTTCTCGGCCACGGTTACCGCGATCTTGGCCGCGGTGTCCTCGGTGACGCCACCCGAGGTGATCACGAGCGCCGTGACACCGTCCTTGGTCACGACACAGACCGCCGACGCGTTGGTGTCTCTGACGCACTCGGCACCGCCGACGTTCTTCGGCTCCGCTCCACCACCGGTGCCGCTCAGCATGGCCGAGCCGGTCATCTCGAAGACCTCTCCCCTGCCCGCGATGGCCATGGCGAACGCACCGCTGTCGTCCGTCGTGTAGCAGTACGAGCCGATCTTTCCGGATTCCGTGATGCCGTCGAACGCGCTTCCTCCGAGGCTGCACGCGAACCCGGTCACACCTCCGCTCATGAGCTCGAGCCCGTCGATCTGCCGCGGCAGCTTGTCCGCTCCGGGTGCGCTCTGCTCCGCGGCCTCGTTGACCTTGTTGACCACGAACAGGCCTCCCACGACGACCGCACCGATGCCCAGGACCGCGATGATCCCGACCACCACCAGCGCGATCAGGCAGCCCTTCGGTATGCCGCTCTTCGGAGGTGCCGGGGGTGGTCCCCAGCCGGGCTGACCGGGCTGGCCCGCCTGTGCTCCCCAGTTGGGCTGGCCGGGCTGCGGACCCCAGCCGGGCTGGGGCGGAGGGGGATAACCGGGCTGCGGGCCCCAGCCGGGCTGCGGATTCGCGGCGGGCTGACCAGACTGCGGACCCCAGGTGGGCGGCTGGCCGCTGTTGGGGCCGTCCGCGGGACCCATCGGTTGCTCGTTCATATTGCGCTCCGCCCGCTGCTCCCGGGGAAGCTCGAACGCCGCCCCCTGAATAAGGAAAGCGTAAAGTAAAGTAGCCCCCAAGTGCGGCCTTGTCGATATTGCCCGCACGACCCGCCGCGGCGGCGTTCCCGGCGTGGGGGCGTTTCCCGGCGTGGGGGCCGCGGTGCGGGTGACGTCAGCTGAGACACTGCCGTCATGACCCACAACCATGATGAGGACCCCGCCATCGCCCGCGTCCACCGTCCGATCGGGCTCAACATCGGCTCCCGTACGCCTCCGGAGATCGCGGTGGCCACGCTCGCCGGCCTGATCGCGGACCGGACCGGACGGCCCGGCGGCTTCATGTTCTGAGTCACGTGCCGGGGCTCGTCACGGAGACCGGAACAGTTCCCGGCGGGCGTACCGAGCGACGCTAATGTTCTGTCGTGATCCAGGGCGACAGGTCCGGGGGGAGCCCCGAAACCGCGGCGGAACTCGAGGCGTTCTTCGCCGATGAGCGGACGGAGCGATCCCGGGTGGTCCTGCGTCCGATCGCGTACCGGGACCGGGACGAGTTCCTCGGCCTGGTCCGGGCCAGCGTGGACCTGCACCATCCGTGGATGACGCTGCCCGCCACCTCGGAGGAGTTCCGGGCCTACGTGGACCGGTTCGATCACGTGACCGGCCAGGGCCTGTTGATCTGTGTCCGCGAGACCGGGGCGATGGCGGGCGTCGTCAACATCAATTCCATCATCCGCGGGCGGTTGCAGTCCGCTTCTGTCGGCTATGCCGCCTTCGCCCCTTTCGCAGGCCGGGGTTACATGTCCGAAGGCCTCTCCCTGGTGCTGCGGTACGCGTTCCAGCGGTTGCGGCTGCATCGGCTGGAAGCGCAGATCCAGCCGGGCAACCACGCCTCCATCACGCTGGTCCGGCGCCTCGGCTTCCGCTACGAGGGCTGCTCGCCGGAGTTGCTGTTCATCAACGGCGCCTGGCGCGACCACGAGCGATGGGCCATCACCACGAGCATGGTCGGCGACGGTCCGTGGCCTCCCCATCCCACCCTGCCCCTCCGCTGAGCTCTACATAAGTGAGGACTACATGGGCACGGAAAGCGGCCGGTAGCGCAGCAGCGTGATCCCGGCCTCCCGGGAAGATCACACGCGGGTCGGCGTAGCGACCACCCCAGCGAAGACGGCGAACGCCTCGCGATGAGACCCGGCCCGTCCACCATGATCAACATAATTCACGGCGAGCCACCCTCCCCGGCGCCCCGCAGGATGTGCCCGCCGGCGAGGTAATACTCATGCGCTCTATTGAATTGTTCGTCGGCTTGGTGTTAGCTTGGTTACCGAGCGCTTGCTCGGTTGGTGAATCCGGTACGGAGACCCTGGGCCGTTCCCACCAGCGCGGCTCTGATGAGTGAAACCGAGAACCTCGTGTAGCGGTGATACAAACGGCGTCAACGTGATCAGAACGCGGGCTACCGGCGTCGTGTCGAACCCCATGGAGCGCCCAGTCGCATCAATCGCGAGGGCCATACCGGTTGCGTATCGCGAAATCGGGGCTAATAAATGTCGGTTCCCCATGAGCGAGAACACGTTCATCCGGCTGAAGCCGTTTTCGCACGGGCCAGTCGACCTGATTAACCTTGGAAGGACGAGTATGAGCGTCATCGGCAGAACCCGGCTACGTTGTCTGGCCATGGCCGCAGCGGCAGCGGTTGTTGTCGCGGGTTGTGGTGCTTCCGGCACCGATGAATCGGCCACGCAGGGCGCGGATGCCAACGCTGGTGCTGCCGTCAACAGCGTGCTGAAGTTCACCTCCTCCGCACCGATCCAGAACCTGGACCCTGTGACGCACGTTCCCGGCAACTATCCCTATCTGGCGCTGACCTACGATCGGCTGCTGATGCTGGACGCCGACGACAACATCATCCCCGGCCTGGCCACCGACTGGTCGTTCGCCGAGGATGGCTCCCACCTCCAACTCAAGCTGAGGCAGGACGTAACCTTCCACGACGGCACGCCATTCAACGCCGAAGCGGTCAAGATTAACATCGAGCGGGGGCAGACACAGACGGATAGCACCATCAAAGCCGATCTGAAGGACATCACGGATGTCGAGATCGTCGACGACCACACCGTGAACCTGAAGTTGGAGAAGGGAACGGGCGTGGCATTGCCGTCCGTTTTAACAACCCAGAGTGGCATGATGGTGTCGCCCAAGGCGATCGCGGACGGTGTGGACCTGAAGAAGAATCCCGGTAAGGCTGGCTCCGGGCCTTATATCATCACCGAATTCGTCCCAAATGAGAAAGTGGTGGTGAAGAAGGCCGACAGTTACTGGGACCCGAACGCCGGTAAGCTGGCCGGGATCGAGCTAGAACGGGTTCCCGATGCGACGACGCGATTGAAGGGCGTCCAGACCGGCCAGACCGATCTGTCCTTCGTGAGTTCGGCGAACGACGTGGTCCAGGCCGAACAGCTCGCGAAGACCGGGGCGCTCCGCCAGAGTACGACGACGTTCCGTAACGTATTGGGCGTGCTACTGCGCGCCGACCAGGGCGATCTGGCAAAGCCGGAGGTGCGCCAGGCGATCGCCCACGCCATCGATCCGAAGCAGATCGTCGCACTGTTCTCCGGCAAATGCGCCCCAACCAGGTCTCTGTACCCCGCGAAGAGCGTCTGGGCCGACCCGAGCTACGCATATCCCTATGAGTACGACCCTGCCAAGGCCAAGGAACTGGTCAAGAGTGTCGGCGGGGCCAAGGTCTCCATCTCCTTCGCATCGGCGACCAATACCGAGCAGCCAGCCAATGTCATTCTGGCCGCGATGAAAGACGCAGGTATCAACGCGGAACTCAACCCCGTGCCGAACTCGGAGCTCGAACCTCGTTTCATCGCTGGCGATTTTCAGCTGGAGGTGACCAACACCTTCAACCCGAGAATCGACCCCGCGAGCACGGTCGACCAGTACTTCCTGAATGGATACCGGCTGGCGACCGATGCCAAGCTGATCGAGAAAACCGCCGCGAAGGCTGCGGACCCGAGGCTGGACGAGAAGACCCGGGTGCCGATGTACCACGACCTGTGGAAGACCGCGCTCGAGCAGGTCTGGTTCATTCCGCTGTGCAACATGACCAACGCAGCCATCTACAACGACAAGGTAGTGGGAGCCGAGCGCGTGCCGTGGGCGAATCTCGGTCTGTGGGACCTCCGCGGCGTGGCGAAGACCAAGTAGCGAGATGTCGCCGGCGTGGCCGCCCGACCCCGTGTTTCAGGGGTCCGAGCCGCGTCGGCGCCCCTCGCCGTGATCCCGAGTCATGGTCCGGCAGAGGACAGCTGAAAACGGACGACCAATCAGAATGTACCGGTCCGTGACCCGAAAAGCGCGGCCCGGGGAGGGGCGGCTAGTTGAGCCCGAAGTATGAGCACGTTAACGCGGATCCGGTCACCATCGCACTGGAAAAGCGTCTTCAGACCCAGCCTGAGATGCGTATCTCCCTCGATCGACAGCCCTTCACAATTGAAGAGCTCGATCGACAGGCACGCGCTCTCGCTGGCTCCCTCAGGGAGTTCGTCCAGCCCGGTGACCGTATCGCCGTGATGGCACGGAACGGCCGGGTCGCCCTGCTCACGTGGTGGGCTGCCACATTCTGTGGCGCCTACCTGGTCCCGCTGAACACCAGCAACCGGGGTGCGATCCTCACCCACCAGGTGGCGGACAGTGAGCCGATCATCGCAGTGGTCGAACAGGAGTTCGCTGGACTGCTCTCCGAGTCCCTGAGACTGGCAGGTCTCGACATTCCCTTCATCGTGCATGACCCCGATGGCATCGACGCACCTGGCAGTCAGGCGGCCACAGGACCGTGCTTCCACTTCGACAACCTGGTCACGCTCGGCACACCGGTGGCGCCGCACTCGGACCTCGATCCCTACGGCACCAGCCATCTGGTCTACACCTCCGGCACAACCGGGCCGTCCAAGGCCTGCATGGTCAGCCACGGATACATCGCCAACATGGCGCGGCAGATGAGGGAGAACCTCGAGCGGCGACCCGACGACTGTCTCTGGACGCCGATGCCGCTGTTCCACCTTGCGGCCATCGGACATGTCACGGGATCGCTGCAGCTCGGGTCCGAGATCAGCGTCGCGAGGCGGTTCTCGGTGTCCTGCTTCTGGGAGGACATCCGAGAATCCAAGGCGACGATGGCCGCTCTCATGGGATCGATGCTGCCGATGATCGCGCGTGCTGAGGAGAGCCCGGCCAGCCGGGAAGCCTCCAGCCAACTGCGGGCCGTCTCCGGCTCCCCGGTCACCGCTCAGCTCGCGCAGACGTGGCTGGAACGCTTCGGCGTCGAGCGGGTCGGGTCGGGCGCCTACGGGATGACGGAGGCTTGCCTGATCACGGCGACTCCGCCGGATGGATACCGTGCGGGTTCGGCTGGAATCGTCACCGACTCCTTCGAGGTCCGCATCGTCGACGAGCGGGACAATCCACTGCCGACTGGCGAGGCCGGTGAGATCGTCTGCCGGCCTACTCGGCCCGGCATCATGTTCAACGGCTACTGGAGACAGCCAGAGAAGACACTCGAGACATTCCGCGGCCTTTGGTTCCACACCGGAGACTTCGGCAGGTTCGATGAGGACGGCTATCTCTTCTTCGTCGACCGCGGCAAGGACTACATCCGAAAAGGCGGAGAGAACATCTCGAGCTACGAAATCGAAGGGATCATCGCCGAGCATCCGCTGGTCCGCGAAGTGGCGGTCCACGCCGTGCCGTCGCCGCTGAACGAGGACGAGGTGAAGGTGACGATCGTGCCTGTCGCCGACGCGTCCCCGGACCCCGAGGAGATGTTCCTCTGGATAGCGCCGCGTGTGCCGAGGTACGCCCGCCCTTCCCATATCGAGTTTCGGGCGGAACTGCCGAAGAATGCGGTGGGGCGGGTCCTTAAGCGCGAGCTACGGGCCCAGGGTGTCACGGAGGCGACATGGAGCACCGATCCCCGTTCCTACGACGAGAAGCCGCGGACCGGTTCGGAGAGGGCTGTGGCGAAATGACCGGCGGGCCTCTGCAGGGGATCAGGGTCATCGAGTTGGCCGGGCTGGGGCCGGTGCCGTTCGCCGCGATGATGATGGCGGACCTCGGAGCCGAGGTGGTTCGTGTCGATCCACCGTCCGCTGACGCGAAAAAAGTGCCGCGGCACCACCTGAATCCGATCAACCGGGGTCGTCGGTCCGTCCGGCTGGACCTGAAATCCGCACAGGGAAAATCCGAGCTGTTCCGGCTGCTGGAGCAGGCAGATGTGCTCATGGATCCGTATCGCCCCGGCGTGCTGGAACGGTTGGGAATCGACCCGGCGGAGCTGACCGCGCGGTATTCCCGACTGGTGCTGGCCCGAATGTCAGGCTGGGGCCAGGACGGACCGATGAGCCGGGCCGCCGGTCACGACATCAACTTCATCAGCCTGTCCGGTGTGCTGGATTCGATCGGCACGAATGAGACCGGCCCGATCCCGCCCCTGATGTACCTCGCCGATTTCGCCGGCGGCGGTATGGTTCTGGGGTTCGGCGTGCTCTCTGCCCTGCTGGAACGGGCCCAGTCGGGACGGGGCCAGATCATCGACTGCTCGATGCTCGAAGGCGCAAGCCTGCTTACCATAGCGATCCGAGGCATGAAGGCCAGGGGTGATTGGAACCTCGCCCGCGGTACGAACGCCTTCGACTCCGGCTCTCACTTCTATGGCGTCTATGAGACCTCTGACGGCAGGTACATGGCGGTCGGGGCGATCGAACCACAGTTCTACGAACGGTTCGTCACGGCGTTGGGACTGGTCCCGGGTGACCTGCCCCAACAGTACGACCGGACGGCGTGGCCCAAGCTCAAGCGAGTTGTGGCGGAGATCTTCAAATCCCAGCCGCGCAGCCACTGGGAGGGCGTGTTCGGCGGTCTCGATGCCTGCGTGACACCGGTCCGCGACCTCGACGAGGCCACGACCGATCCGCAGATGGCGGCCAGAGGGGCATTCATTGAAATGGCCGGCGTGGTCCAACCCGCGCCCGTGCCGAGGTTCTCCCGCAGCGTCGCGCGAGTTGCCCTGCCGCCCCCGTATCCAGGTGAACACACAGACGAGATCCTGGCTGAAGGGCGCTGACGATCCTCGTACGGCTACCGTCTCGGCGGTCTGCCGTAAGTAGAGGAACGCTTGAAGGGACTGCGATGACATGCTTGTGGGCCTGATCGCGGGTGACGCGGACCACGTCGTTCGCGACGCCCGGTTGGCGGAGCGGCACGGTTTCGACTACCTCGGCTGCGGCGAGCACCTCTTCTTCCACGGACCGACACCGAACGCCTTCGTACAGTTGGCAGCGGCCGCCGGGGCCACCAGTCGCATCCGCCTGGTCAGCGCGGTCACGCTGCTCCCGCTCTACCCCGCCGCGCTCGCGGCGAAGCTAGCCGTGACTCTGGACCGGGTATCGGCTGGGCGGTTCGAACTCGGTGTCGGGGCAGGAGGGGAGTACCCTGCGGAATTCGCTGCTGTCGGGGTGGATCCGACCACCCGGTTCCGTCGTCTGGACGAGGGACTCCGAGTGCTCCGGGCCCTGTTCACCGGTGAACGGATCAGTCTCGAGGGCGAGTCCGTCGTGCTGAGCGATGTGGCGTTGCGGCCCGCGCCGGTTCAGGCGGGAGGACCGCCGATTTGGCTGGGCGGACGCAGGGCCGGTGCGATCCGCAGGGCCGGGCGGTACGCCGACGTGTGGATGCCCTACATGGTCGACCCGCGGATGCTACACGACGGCCTGGCGCGGGCGCGGGCCGTCGCCGACGAGGCGGGACGGCCCCATGACGCGGTCTCCGGCGCCGTCTTCGCATGGACGTGCGTCGATCCGGATCGGGACTGGGCTCGCGAGACCGGGATTGCCGCGGTCAGTGCCACCTACGCGCAGGACTTCTCGGATCTCGCCGACCGCTATCTCGTGCTCGGCACGCCTGAGGAGGTGGTTAGCCGGCTTCAGGAGTACGCCGATGCCGGCGCTGATCGTGTCCTCATCCAGGTCGCGGCCTCGGATGCCGGGCGCGAGCGTGTCATCGCCACGCTCGCCCGTGACGTCCTGCCGAGGCTGCGCGAGAGTCCCTTGGACTGATGAGCAGGTCGATGGTGCGGGAATTGGCGTGTGTTGTCCGGATCCGGTGGACAGCCCGACGGTGGCTCGCGAACTGGGCAGTCGCATAGGTCGAGGCCAAGCCGGGACGTCTCGAGCCACCCGGATGTCTTGACCATGTTCCGGCCTCACCTATAGAGTCTTTTCAAATCCAACCAAATGATTGCTTGGTGGATTTCGATCGCGACATCTCTTTCAGTCGAGAAGCGAGACCTCAGGCCCGGGCCAGATCCACAACGTGGGCGAAGCGCCCGTCGACCCTTGAATCGTCGGCTCGGAACCCTATTCGAAAAACCACTCCATCGCTCATCTATTCATCGAAGGGGCACGGCATGCTGCGTCACGCAGGTAAGCGACTGCTCGCAGCGATCCCACTGTTGTTCGTGGCGCCGCTCCTGGTCTTTCTCCTGATCGACTTCGCTCCGGGCGATCCGGCAGTGATCTTGGCCGGTGATGATCCGACTCCGGAGCGTATCGCGGCGATCCAAGAACGACTGGGACTGGCGGATCCGGTCTGGGAACGCTATCTGCGGTGGATGGGCGGCGTGCTTCAGGGAGACCTGGGGCAGTCGCTGATGTCGGAGCAGTCGGTGACGGACATGATCCTGCGGCGGATGGGCACCACGATGTCGCTGGTGCTGTTCGCGATGGTGATGGCGGTGGCCGTGGGCGTCCTCATGGCGATCCTGGCGTCGCTGCGGCCCGGCGGCGTCGTCGACCGCCTGGTGAACTGGCTGGCTTCGATCGCGATCGCGATTCCGGCGTTCTGGTTCGGAATGGTGCTCGCGTCGCTGTTCGCGGTGACCTACCAGCTGTTCCCCGCGTTCGGGTTCGAGCCGCTGTCGGAGGGGTTCTGGCCCTGGCTGTCCCATCTCGTCCTGCCCGGCATCGCGCTCGGCCTGCTGCCCGCCGCCGAGGTGACGTTGCAGCTGCGGTCGGCGCTGGGACAGGTACTCAAGTCCGACTACGTCCTCAACGCCCAGGCGAAGGGGATGAGTCCGGGCGCGGTCCTGTTCAAGCACGCGTTGAAGAACGCCTGCATCCCGGTGGTGACCGTGCTCGGCTTCCGGGTCGCCGAAGTGCTCGCCGGCTCGGTCACCATCGAGATGATCTACAACATGCCCGGGCTCGGCAGCCTCGCGGTCGACAGCGTGCTCAGCCGCGACATCCCGGTGCTGCTCGGCTTCGTCCTCTTCTCCACGAGCGTCGTCGTCGTGGTGAACCTGCTGGTCGACATCTCCTACGGCTACTTCAATCCGAAGGTGCGCGCATGAAGAACGTCACCGCCCCGCCCGAAGACCCCGTCGACGCACCCGACGACCGACACCCGGAGCCCGTCCAGCCCGGGATCCTACGCGGCATCCTGCGTCGCAGGTCGACCATCTTGGCGGGTGGGTTCCTGCTCCTACTCGTCCTGGCCGCCGTGCTGGCCCCGGCGATCGCGCCGTACGACCCGGACGTCCAGGACGTGCTCCAGCGGCTGCGACCGCCCAGCGCCGAGCATCTGCTGGGCACCGACGACTACGGCCGGGACGTGCTGAGCCGCCTGATCTACAGCGCCCGGGTATCGCTGCAGGCGGCCGCGCAGGCGGCGGCCGTCGCCCTGGTGATCGGCCTGCCGCCGGGCGTGGCCGCCGGATATCGGGGGGGATGGCTGGACACGGCGCTGACCCGGATCATGGACGCCCTGATGAGCGCGCCGTCGCTCGTGCTGGCGATTACGATCGTGGCGGTGCTCGGCCCCGGGATCACCAACGCCATGCTGGCCATCGGAGTGATCATGGCGCCCCGGTTCTTCCGGGTGGCCCGCGCCGCCACGATGGACGTGCGGCACGAGACGTACATCGAGGCGTCCATCGCGTTGGGCTGTACCAACGCGCGGACCGCGGTGCGGCACATCCTGCCCAACGTGATGCCGCCTATCGTGCTGGTGATCTCCGTGTCGCTGGGCACCGCGGTGGCGGCGGAGGCGAGCCTGAGCTTCCTCGGCCTCGGCGTCCGCCCGCCGACGGCCAGCTGGGGGTCGATGCTGTCCACGGCGTCGTCGAACATGGGCCTGGCGCCGTACCTGGTGTGGCCGCCCGGAGTGATGATCTTCCTGACCGTTCTGGCCTTCACCTATCTGGGCGACGGCGTGCGCAAGGGCCTGCTGCGCAGCCGGTCGGCGAGCAGCAAGGGAGACTGACGTGACGGCGCGAGCGCGACAGCGGGAGGCGGACGGTCTGCCGCTGCTTGAGACGCAGGACCTGACGGTGGAGTTCCCGACCCCGACGGGCGGATGGATGCCGGTCGTGCAGGGGGTGTCGTTCACCGTGGGCCAGGGCGAATCCGTCGCGCTGGTCGGTGAGTCGGGATCGGGCAAGACGGTCACGTCGCTGGCGGTGATGGGGCTGACCGGCGTCACCGGCGGGCGCATCGCGGGCGGCTCGGTGAGATTCGACGGCCGGGAGTTGACCGCGCTGCCCGAACGCGAGTGGCGCGCTCTGCGCGGCCCCGGCATGGGCATGATCTTCCAGCAGCCGATCCGCAGCCTGAACCCCGCCTTCACGGTCGGAGACCAGATCGCGGAGTCGGCCCGACGACACCTGGGGTTGAGCCGCAGGGCCGCCAGGGCGCGTGCGGTCGAGATGCTCGACCTGGTGCAGATCCCACGGGCAGCCGAACGCGTCGACGACTATCCTCATGCCTTCAGCGGGGGGATGTGCCAGCGGGTGATGATCGCCATGGTCATGGCGTGCAACCCTCGTCTGCTGATCGCCGATGAACCCACCACCGCGCTCGACGTGACGGTGCAGGAGCGGATCCTGCAGCTGCTACGGGACCTGCAGGAGCAGACGGGGGTATCGCTGCTGTTCGTCAGCCACGACCTCGCCGTAGTGGCCGAGCTGTGCCAGAAGGTCATCGTCATGTACGCCGGCGAGGTGGTGGAGCAGGGCACGGCGGCGGACGTGTTCCTGCGGCCCCGACATCCGTACACCGCAGGCCTGCTGGCCGCCATCCCGAAGCCCGGCCTGCGCGCCGACCGCCGCCTGGAGACCATCCCCGGCAGCATCCCCGCGCCCGGCGCCTGGCCCGAGGGATGCCGGTTCCACGGCCGGTGTCCGTACGGCGTGCCCGGCAGATGCGACTCCCGGCACCCAGACCTGACCCCGGCCGCCCCGCACGACCCGAGAGGCCTGAGTGACCCGAACGGCCCCGCGGGCCGGGCCCGTTGTGTCCGTACGGAGGAGATCGAACTGCGGGGAGTGACGGTCGCGTGAGCCTGCTCGAAGTCTCAGGAGTGTCCAAGTCCTTCGTGACCGGCCGCGACCTTCTCGGCCGACCGGCCCGCAGGCATCACGCCGTACAGGACGTCGGCTTCAGCATGGAGAAGGGCGAGTGCCTCGCCGTGGTGGGCGAGTCCGGCGCCGGCAAGTCGACCCTCGGCCGGATCGTGCTGCGCCTGATCAGGCCGGACACCGGGCGGATCACCTTCGACGGAGTCGACGTGCTCGCGATCGGCTCTCGGGAGATGCGCCGGCTGCGGCAGCGCATGCAGATGATCTTCCAGGATCCCTACAGCTCACTGGATCCCCGGATGAGCGTGGCCGAGGCCGTCGCCGAGCCGTTGCTCGTGCACACCGATCTCGACCGGGCCACACGGTCGCGGCGTGCCGCCGAACTGCTGGACCGCGTGGGCATCGGCCGCAGATATCTCGGCAGATATCCCGCCGAGCTGTCCGGCGGGCAGTTGCAACGGGTGGCCATCGCCCGGGCGCTGACGCTCAATCCCAGCCTCATCGTGTGCGACGAACCCGTCGCCGCGCTCGACGTGTCGGTCCGGGCGCAGGTGCTCAACCTGCTGCGCGACCTGCAGGAGGAGCTGGGACTGTCCTATCTGTTCGTCAGTCACGACCTGGCGCTCGTGGAGGTCATCGCCGACCGCGTGATGGTGATGGCCGGGGGCCGCGTCGTCGAACAGGGCGGCGTCCAGCAGATCTTCCATTCACCCACCCACGAATACACCACGCGACTGCTGTCCGCCATCCCGGTACCGATGCCGCGCGACGCCACCGGGCGGCGCATGATTCTGGGCGGCTCCGGTCCCTCGGCACATCCGAAAGAGGAGGCAACCCCATGACCACGCCGCAGACGGCCACACGGGTCTTCTTCGCGTTCCCGCACCTGACCGATCCCCGCCGGCACGGCGACTACAACGCGTGGCATCAACTCGACCACCGCCCGGAGAACCTGGCCCTGCCCGGGGTCATCCACGGTGACCGCTGGGTGCGCTCCCCGGACTGCCGGGCGGCCGGAACGGCCGACGAGTGGTTGCGCGAGGCCGACTATATGGCGATGTACTGGTTCGCCGAGCCAGCCAAGCAGAGCATCAAGCAGTGGCGGGAACTGGGCGACACGACGCTCCAGCAGGGCCGGCGGCCCGACCTGGAGTGGACCAGCCGCCCGCTGATGGGCACCTTCCGTCCGGTCAGGGGATATGTGCATCCGCGGGTACGCATCTCGGCAGCAGCGCTGCCCTTCCGGCCGCACACCGGGATCCAGGTGTTCGTCACCGCTGTCGACGACGCGAATGGACCGCAGGCCGAGACGCTGTTCGACTGGTACGACCGGGTACGGATCCCACAACTGCTCGGCACATCCGGCGTGGCCGGGGCCTGGTCATTCCGCAGCGAGACGGTGAGCGTGGCCGGCGCCGACGGCTCGCCGCAGCCGCTGACCGACTCCACGATCCGCATCATTCTGTGTTATCTGGACGCCGAGCCCGTCGAGGTCGCGCGCGAGATGGCCGCACGCGAACCCGGATGGACGGCCGCTGAACCGCCGCCAGCCGGCGCCGCCCGGGAACGGGTGCTGCTGGCCAGCCCGCTGCGCACCATCCAGCCCTGGCAGTGGGATTGGTTCGACCGGCGGGACGGCGATGGTCAGCCGCGATGAGTGGGCGCCGTCGCCAGCTCGACCTGCGCGCGGTTGATCTTGCCGGTGGCGTTGCGCGGCAGGGTGGGGACCTTGTAGCGGGCGATCCCGGCGAGCATGTGCTCCCGCAGTTCGTCCTCGGTGACCATCGCACCGGGTGCCACGACCACCACCGCGGCCACCTCCTCGCCGAGATCGGCATGCCGAGCGCCGAGGACGAAGCTGCAGCGAGCCGAGGTCGTACTTCGCGAGGTCTCCGTGCTCGACCAGCCGTGAGATCATCGTGGGTACGGTGTCCCAGTTGGTGATCCGCTCCCGCTCGATGAGCCGGAGCACCCGGTCGATGTCGAACCGGCCGAGGTGGATGACGGCGAGGTTGTGCAGCGCAGCGATGTGGAACAGCGTCGTGGCGAGCAGGAACCGGCGGTCCGTCTGCGGGCTGCCCAGTTCGGTCGCGACCGCGTCGTTGAGCAGGTGGAACCAGCAGGCGGCGATCATGTTCCGGTGCGAGCGGGCCGGCCCTTTGGGCCGCCCCGGTCGTGCCGCTGGTGAAGAGGATCACCGCGGGGTCGTCCTCTTCGGCCACGTCGTCGGGCAGTACGGCACCGCTGTGCCGGGCGATGAGGGCCGGCACGTCCTCCTCCACCGACAGCACGGGGATGCCGGGATCGCCGGCGAGTTTCCGGCGGGGAGCGTCGGCGACCAGGACCTTGGGCTCGGTCAACTCGATGCCGTAGTCGATCTCCGGACTCGCCCACATCGAGTTCATTCCGACCGCGATGGCGCCGAGCGACACGGCGGCCCAGAACGTGGTGATCCATTCTGGGTTGTTGGCCGAGCAGATGGCGACGCGATCGCCCTTGCCCACGCCGTACTCGTCGCGCAGTGCCACCGCGAGGGCGGCCACCGCGGCGTGGTGGTCGGCGTAGGTGAGCGTGCCGCTCTCCGTGACGAGGTATTCGCGGTCGCCGAACGCGACCGAGGCGCGCAGCAACTCGCCGAGTGAGCGCTGCCGGTTGGCGAAAGCCTCCATCGGCTCGCCGAGCACGTCTTCGACGCGGATCTCGAACGCCTCGCCAGGTGCGGTGAGACGTGTCACCACCTCATCCCTGGTGGTCATACGTGACCTCCCTCCTGTCAGTCGGACCGGTGCCCTCGGTCGGACGTCACGTGCCGTCGATCTCGATGAACAGCCCGCGGGCCTCGACCGTCCGACGCCCCTCGTGCTCGATCCAACCCTCCGCGGTGATCTTTCGTCCGGAGATCTCCGCGATCCGGGAACGCAGGTCCAGTGGCTGGTCGAGCGGCGTAGGACGCAGGTAACTCAGGTCGAGACTCGCGGTGACCGCCCGCCTGCCCTGTGCCTGGATCAGGACCCCGAGCATGCAGTCCATCAGGCCGGCGCTGAAACCGCCGTGGAGCAGGTCCGGCGGTCCCTCATACAGTGCGTCCGGGGTCAACCGCGCCGTGGCACCGTCGCCGTCGAAGTGGATCTGCAGCGGAATGCCGAGCGGGTTGTACGCGAACAGCGGCCACGGGTGATCCGGGCCCGCCGATCGGGCCGTCGCCGGCCCGTCGAACGGCGCGCGGACCACCCTCGGGCGAGCGCGTTTGCCGAGCATCCGGGCGACCTCGGTCAGCACACGCTCGGCCGCGCGCATCTCGTCGAGGTCCATGTCGGTCACGGAGGCCGCGAGCATGACCTCTCTGGTGGCGGCGACCAGGTCGTTCGCGGCCTGCTGCCGCTCGGGGGTGATGTCCATGGCCGTCACCCTCCGTCGCCGCCGCTCCCCCGGTCCGCGTCTCTCCCGGCGAGCAGCTCCGCGGGAAGGGGCGGAGCCGACGGCCGGGTCATCCGAGCATCCCGAGGGGGTTGCCGTCGTCGAGGGCGTCACCGAGTTCGGCGGCCACGGCGTCCGCGCTGCCCAGCGAGAACGCGATCTGCCGGCCCCACAGGAAGTAGCGGTGGATCGGGTAGTCGACATCGGCGCCGATGCCGCCATGCAGGTGCTGGGTGGCGTGCACAACCCGCAGCCCGCCGCGTGATGCCCACCACTTGGCCACGAGCGTCGCGGCCTCGGCCGCCTCCTCCTGGCCGATGTCCATCAGCCACGCGGCCTGCTGGGTGGTGAGCCGGATGCTCTCGGTGTCGAGGTAGGCGTCAGCGGCCCGTACGGCGACGGCCTGGTTGGTGGACAGCGGCCGGCCGAACTGGACCCGCTCGGAGCTGTAGGCCGCGGTCATCCGCAGCGCCTCCTCGCACACGCCGAGTTGGAGCGCCGACAGCGCCAACCGGGCGCGCCGCCGGGTCCATCGCGCGATCTCACCGCCGTCGCCGGGCAGCACGTCGGCCGCGGCGACCGTGGCGCCGTCGAACCTGACGGCCGCGTGGCTTTCGCGGCTGGTGACGCTCAGCGGCGTGATGCCGACACCGGCCTGACCAGTCGAGACGATCATGACTGCGGTCTCCCCCGACGACAGGGCGACCGGCACGACGATCGCGGCGGCGGCCTCGGCGCCGGGGACGGAGACCGGCTCTCCGTGCAGCGTCCAACTCTCGCCGTCCCGCTCGGCGCGGACCTCGGGCGCGCCCGGCGCGCCGTCGAACGCTCCGGTGACGATCGACGATCCGTCCAGCATGCCGGGCAGCCACCACTCGGCCTGCTCGGGGGTCCCGAAGTGGGCGATCGGCAGGGCGGCCATGCTCAGCATGGCCCACAGTGGCACCGGGGCGACCCGTCGGCCCTGCTGCTCCAGCAGGGTGACCAGCCCGAGCATGCCCAGTCCAGCGCCGCCCGCCTGCTCCGGCAGCGCGACCCCGAGGAGCCCGGCCTCGGCCAGGAGCGACCACAACCGCCGGTCGAACCCGCCTTCGGAGATCTCGACCTCGCGGACCCGCTCCACCGAGGCGTGATCGGTGATGATCTCCGCTGCCAGGTCCCGCATCGCCCGCAGGTCGTCGTCGAGTTCGAAGTCCATCTCAGTTCCTCCCACTCCTGGCCGGCTGGGCGGCGTCGCCGCGGCGCCGGGCGGCCAGCGTCATGCCCAGGCACTTGGCCGCCACGATCTCGCGCATCACCTCGTTGGTTCCGCCGCCGAAGGTGTTGTTCTGCGCCCTGCGGCCGAGGGCCTCCACCCGGCCCGCCAGCACCGCCCCTTCGCTGCCCGGCCGGATCAGTCCCCGGGCGCCCAGGATCTCCTGCAGCATGCCGTACGCGCTGACCACGGCCTCGGTACCGAAGATCTTGGCGGCGGCGGAGTCACCGCCCCCGAGGGTGTTGGCGGCGACGTCGGCGACCAGCCTCAGGTTGATTAGGTCGGCGGCGCCGAGCAGCGCGTAGACCTCGGCGAGCTTGGCACGCACCCAGGGCACGTCGAAGAGCCTGCCGTCTCCGACACGCTCCCGCTTGGTCCACTCCAGGACCTGCGCGAACAGCTCCAGCGCGATGCCGCCGCGGGCGGCGAGCGCCACCCGCTCGTGGTTGAGCTGGTTGGTGATCAGCGTCCAGCCGGCGTTGAGCTCGCCGACAAGGTTGGTGACGGGCACCCGGACGTTCTCGTAGTAGGTCGCCGCGGTGCTGATCCCGCCGACAGTGTGGATCTCGGTGACCGAGAAGCCGGGGGCCGAGGTCGGCACCAGGACGACGGAGATCCCCTGGTGGCGCGGCGCTTCGGGGTCCGTTCGGACGGCCAGCCAGATCCAGTCGGCGTAGACGGCGGCACTCGTGAAGATCTTGTTGCCGTTGATCACCAGTTCGTCGCCGTCGAGCTCCGCCCTGGTCTGCAGCGACGCGAGGTCGGTCCCCGCGCCCGGCTCGGTGTAGCCGATCGCGAAAATGAGGTCGCCGGCCAGGATCTTCGGCAGGAAGAAGTCCTTCTGCTCCCGCGTCCCGTGCTTCATAAGGGCCGGAGCGACCGTGTTCAGCGTGACCAGCGACAGCGGCGCGCCGGCCCGGATCACCTCGTCGTAGAAGACGTAGAGCGCCTCGGGATCCTCTCCGCGTCCGCCGTACTCGGTGGGCCAGCCGAGGCCGAGCCAACCGTCCCTGCCCATCTGGCGCAGGATCCGGCTGAACGTCGGACCACCCTCGGTCTGGTCCATCAGGTCACGGCGGTCCTCCTCGTTGATGATGTCGGCGAAGTACGCGCGCAACTCTTTGCGCAACGCCGTGGACTTCAGGGACAGAGCCGGATACATGGGGATGCGAAACTCCTTTTCAGGAACGAATCAGGTCTGATCGCCAGCCTTATCAGGGGACGCTGGGCGATCACGTTGAGCTGGATCTCGATCGTGCCGCCCCCGATGAGGTCTTCGGTGGCGCGGGCGCGCCCGGCACGCTCTGCGCAGGTTGTCGACGCTCAGTTGTCGGTGCCGAGCACGATCGCGCTGTGCGGTACGGGTGACCCGCCGGTGACCAGCACGTTCTCGATCCGCTTGGCGGGCTGGTTGACGGAGGTGCCGCGGATCAGCCGTACGCCTTCGGCAATCCCGTTGACTCCGTGGATGTAGCCCTCGCCGAGTTGCCCGCCATGGGTGTTGACGGGAAGCCGGCCGTCGACCTCGAGGTCGCCGGCCGCGATGAAGTCCTTCGCCTCGCCGAGGCTGCAGAAGCCGTACTCCTCCAGTTGCAGCAGCACCATCGGGGTGAAGGCGTCGTACAGCACGGCGGCGTCGATCTGGTCCGGGCCCAGGCCGGCCTGGCGCCACAGCTGTTCGGCGACCAGCCTCACCTCGGGCAGCCGGTCGATGTCCTCGCGGTAGTAACTGCTCATCGAGATCTGCTGCGGGCCCACCCCCTGGGCGGCCGCCCTGATCACCGCGGGCGGATGCGGCAGATCCCGGGCCCGCTCGGTGCTCACGATGACCAGCGCCTGTCCGCCGTCACTCTCCTGGCAGCAGTCCAGTAGCCGCAGCGGCTCGGCGATCCAGCGGGAGTTCTGGTGGTCCTCCAGCGTGATCGGCCGCCTGTAGAACCACGCCTTGGGATTGTTGGCCGCGTGCTTGCGCGACAGCACCGAGACCCGGCCGAAGTCCTCGCTGGTGGCGCCGTACTTGTGCATGTACAGCATCGCCAGGAACGCCTCCTGCTGCGCCGGAGTCAGCAGGCCGTACGGATTGATCCAGTTCCGATACTCCTGGTCAGTGGAGGGGGTGTAGGCGAACGGCGGCGGCCCCGCGCCAAACCGGTGACCGGACCGCTCGTTGAAGGCCCGGTACACCACGACCACGTCCGCGACCCCCGACGCCACCGCGAGCGCGGCCTGCTGCACCGGGGCGCACGCGCCGCCCCCGCCGTGCGGGATGCGGCTGAAGAACGACAACTGGGGGATGCCCAGCGCGCGGGCGACCGCGATCTCCGGGTTGTTCTCCATCGTGAACAGGGAGAACCCGTCCACCTCCGACACGTCGATCTGGGCGTCGTCCAGAGCCGCCAGCACGCACTCGACGGCCAGTCGCCATTCACTGCGGCCGGAGTTCTTGGAGAACTCGGTCGCCCCGATGCCCGCGATCGCCGCGGCGTCCGAGAATCCGCCCGGAAGTCCTCCCGCGGTCATGCCCTTCCTTCTTCCGGCCACGCCACCGTCACGTCGGCGGTCACGTGGACACCGCGCTCATTACCGCCGATCACCCGTAACGTCGCCGAATCCGCGCCCGCTGCGGTGATCTCGCCGGAGAAACGCATGACGTCACCCGGGAACGCGGGCACCCCGAGCCGGAGTGCGACCCTCTTGATCCGGGAGTACGGGCCGGCCCAGTCGGTCACGTAGCGGTCGACGAAACCGTTGGTCGAGTTGATGCTCATGAAAATGTCCGGTGTGCCACGCTGCTGCGCCTTACCGGGATCGTGGTGCACGTCCTCGAAGTCCTGGGAGGCGATGGCCGCGGCGACGATCGTCGTACGGTCCAACGGGACATCGAGCGTCGGCAGCGCCGTACCGACCGTGCGGTCCTGCGGGATCATTCCGCTCCCCCTCCCGGGCCGTGGAGTTGGGGCAGGACCGCGCCGTGTGCGTGCTCGGCGAAACCCACCTCCAGTTCCATGCCGAACTCGATCTCCTCCCGGTCGACGCCTGCGATGTCGGCGACCAGCCGGATCCCCTCCTCCAGGTCGACCAGGCCGACGATCAGCGGGTAGTCGAACGCGTCGTCCTTGGGGTGGTGAATGACCGTGTAGCTGTGCAGGGTGCAGCGCCGGCTGGACTCGACCGTGTCCCATTCCAGCGAACGGCACTGCGGACAGGCCGGCGCAGGCGGATGCCGCAACGTCTGACAGTCCGCGCAGCGCTGGATCTCCAGCCGGCCCTCGGCGGCGGCCCGGAACCAGAACTCGTTGTCCTGGGTCACCACGGGCCGCGGCACCACCGTACGCACGGCCTTCTCCGGTGCCTCACTCATTCCGTCTCCTCTCGCGGTCCCGGCTTGAACCGCAGCAGCCGGAACCGCTCCTCCGCCAGCGGATCGCCGTCGGAGTTCACATACTTCTTCAGCAGGGTGATGAAGCAGCCCTCGCCCAGCACGGTCCGCTTGAACGGCGAGATCGCCTCGATCGTGAAATGTGTCGTGACGTGGTCGCCCGGATGCAGCTCACGGACGTACTCCTGCTCCACGTTGGTCGCGACCACGGATGTGTAACCGGCCTCATCCAGCATCCGCATCAGCCGCGAGTAGGCGAAATCCTCGACGTCTCCCTCAGCACGCAGCCGCTGGACCTCGCGATACCTGCGATATCCTGCCATCACCCACGCCGAGATCATCGCCGGGGGGCACACGACATCCGGTCGGCCTGTGGACCGGGCCGCCTCCCGGTCGACGTACACCGGGTTGGCGTCGTCATGCGCCTCCACCCAGTTGCGGATCATCGCCTCGTTCACCGCATACCTCGCGACCCGCGGCGGCTCGGCCTCACAGCCGACGAACCGGCCGAGCTCCGCTTCGAGACTCTGCACGCTCACTTCCCCCAATCACTAGTTGAGCAAGCGCTTGGTGCGGTACGCTAACATCGCGAACAGAACCCCGACAAGTGGCCCCGCTGATACCGAAAGACCGAGGTGACGGTCTGGTCCGAGGGACATGGGCTCGGCCCGCAATCGTCGATGAACCGCGTGAAGCGGCAGCAGCCACGGAGGACGCCTTGGGCCCGACGCCAGACCGGCGCGAGCAGATCCTCGCCATCTCGGCGGAACTGTTCGCCGCCAAGGGGATCGCGGCGACCACGGTGCGCGACATCGGCGAAGGCGCCGGAGTGTTCTCCGGCAGCCTCTACCACCACTTCAAATCGAAGAACGCCATCGTCACCGAAATCCTGGGCGACTTCATGAACGATGTTCACCGTCGGTTCGCCCGGGTGGCCGAGCACACCCGGACACCGCGGGAGACCCTGCGGGGCCTGATCCGGGAAACACTGGTGACCATCGACCAGCATCCCCACGCGACGGCGATCTACCGGAACGATCGGCAGTACCTGCGCGACAACGGCCTGCTCGAGCCGGTCGACAGCGCTTCCCGCGGGGTCCGGGACTACTGGATGACGGCGATCAGGGCCGGCATCGCGGACGGAAGCCTCCGCGATGACATCCCCGCGGAGATCTTCTACCGATCCGTCCGCGACTCGCTCTGGGCGACGATGCACTGGCCCATTCGCCGTGGCTACTCCACGCCCGAGTTCGCGGACCTGCTCGCCAAGCTGTTCTTCGAGGGATTCGCCGCACATCGCGACTGACCGGGGCAGGCGAGGGCGCGACCACCACCGGAGAGAACGGAGTGTGCTCGGATGGGTGCGCCGATCGGAGGTAGTCCACGTGCGTTACATCCGGCTCTCGCCGGTACGGTCGCCCGGTGCCGCCTCCCGCGGGGAGAGCGGCACCGGGCATCGGAGGAGGGATCGCGTCAGAGGCCGAAGGCCAGGAGGACCGAACCGCGGCCGGGGTTGGGGTACGGGGTGAACATGTAGCCCGACTGCACGAAGAGCATGCCGTGTGAGACGACCGCGCCGCCCGCGCCGGACACCGCACCGCCGCGTCCCGGCAGGCCGTTGACGCCGTCGACCGGTGTCATCGTGTCGTAGGTCCACAGCACCTTGCCAGTGCGCGCGGAGTAGGCCCGCATCTTGCCGTCCATGCTGCCCAGCCAGACCAGGCCGGGCGTCGTGGTCACCGCGGGGCCGTGGCCGAGCTGGCAGATAGCGGGGTACTGCGTCGCGCCGCCGGTGGTGCAGCCGTCCTCCGGATTGGGGGTCTTCCAGATGATGTGGCCGTTGGCCGGGTCGAGGGCGAACAGCGTGCCCGGCCTGCCCATGTACGTCGAGACGTACAGTCGTCCGCCGTCGAAGCTGGTGCCCCACTGAATGCCGGACAGGCCACCGCCGGGCATCGGCTCGGACAGCTGGCGCTGCCAGACGATCTTCCCGGTCCTGGCGTCGAGCACGTGGAAGACGCCGGACTTCTGGCCGATGCCGATCAGGCGTCTGCCACCCGCGCTGAAGATGTTGGGGGCGGCGCCCAGATCGAAGTCGAGCGCGGTGCCGTCCGGCAGGTTCGGGCAATATTGCCGGTCCTCAGGGGTGGGGATCGAGCATTCCAGCCGCCAGGTGTCGACGTCGGTCATCTTGCGGGTCCAGCGGGCTTTGCCGGTGGTGATGTCCAGCGCCAGCACCGAGTCGTAGTCGCCCCCGCTTCCGGTGTAGTTCTGCCCGGTCCCGACGTACAGGGTCCGGGTGAACGGATCGATGGCGGGGGTGCTCCACACGCCCGCACCGGACGGTTCGTACCTGGGCTGACCGTTCGGCCAGGTGCCGTTCTGCCTGGGCTCGGGCACCGTGTAGTAGCGCCAGACCAACCTGCCGGTCTCGGCGTCCAGGGCGTCGACATGGCCGCGGAAGGTGCAACAGGGGAAGTCCTTGCCGATGATGTTCTGGCCGCTGGAGACGCCGACGTAGACGCGGTTCCCGTAGACGATCGGCGAGCTGGTCAGGCCGACGGCCACCTGGTCGTCCAGTTGCTTCCACCAGACCAGCTTGCCGGTGCGCTGGTTCAGCGCGTAGAAGGAGCCCCGGCCGTCGCCGAAGTACACCTTGCCCCGCGCGACGGCAGGCCCGTCCTGCACCACGGCGCCCTGGCCGGGCGGGCCGACCGTGCCCAGGTCGAAGTCCCATTTCGCGGCGCCGGTTCGCGCGTTACGGGCGTAGAAGTGTCCGTCGGGGGCGCCGAAGTAGACGGTGTCACCGACGACGGCGGGCTGGCTGTGCGGCGTGCCCGCGTTCTCGGGGTAGGCGAATGCCCACTTCAGCTTCAGGCGGCCCACGTTGCCCGGTGTGATCCGATGTTCGAAGGCGTTGAACCGTGAGCCCACCGGGTCCTTCTGCCAGCTCGGCCAGTCCTCCCCCGGCAACTCGATCGGGAAGAGCCCGCTCCCGTCGGGGTCGGTCGTCTCTGGGACGGTCGTCGCGGGGGCGGCCGCGGATGGATCCGCGGAAGGGTCCGCCGACGCGCCCGCCGTGCCCGGCAGCAGGGCCAGGCATGAGGCGGCCACCACCGCGGCGATCTTCGACAACGTCGTTCGCTGTTTCCGATGCATTTCCGTCTCTTCTCATCATCAGGGGGGAGGCCCGGACCCCCGCGTACGGGAGGCCGGGCCTGTGAGGGACGGCCGTTCAGCGGGTGAACGGGGCGTGTTTGTTCCAGAAAACGCAGTTGTGCTGCTTGGCGATCTCCTCCGTCAGCTGGCTGTCACCCGCGGGCGCCAGCGACATGACGCCGGGGTGGGAGCGGGTGAACCTGGGCCAGTACGGCGCGCCGTCGACCGTCGGGTCGCCGGTGCGGGCGAACCCGGTCCACTGGGTGACCAGTTGCGTGGCGAAGACCCGCTGGTTGGCGCTCACGTCGGCGCCGGGCGGCGCGAGCAGGAACGGCACCTCGTTGACGTGGTAGGAGCCGTTCGGCTTGGTCGCGTCCAGGAAGAACATCGGCGGCGCGTCGGCGTTGTCGACCTGGAAGGCGTAGACGGGGATGCGGCGGGCCAGCCGTTCGTGGTTGAGCAGGGCGGGACAGACCGAGTTGGAGTCGGCCACGATGGTGCGGGAGGCGATGAACGCCGCCGGCTCGGGGAACCGGTTCAGGGGGTAGCGCTTGAACACCTCGGGGGCGAGGCGGCCGTACTGCTCCCTGACCAGGGCTTCGTACTCCTCCGGAGTGTTCGCGACCTGGAGTTGCACCTCGTCGCGGTCGACGCCGTGCATGAGGGCGACGTTGTTGACGCGTCCTCTGGTGAACGCCTCGGCGGGCGACATCGGCAGGATCTCACCGTCGACGATCGGGGCCAGCGTGCCCTTGTCGGGGCCGATGCCGTCGCCGGCCTTCTCCAGCAGCGTCTTGACGGGCACCGCGCGCAGGCAGGCGGCCACGTCGGCGGCGCCACCGCAGCCGACGGCCGCGGCGAAGCGGTCGCCGGTGCGCTCCGCCTCCTTCAGGGTCGGCAGGTCGGACTTGCAGTCCTGCGGCTGCCACATGCTGTCCTTGCCCAGCAGCGAGTTGTACTCGCCGCTCTGGGCGATCCCCTTCTGGAACAGTCCCTTGGCGGCCGGTGAGGTGGTCTGGGCGCACACGCTGGACCCGCCGGCGGACGCGCCGTAGATGGTCACGTTCCCGGGGTCTCCGCCGAACCGGGAGATGTTGCGGCGCACCCAGCGCAGCGCCTCCTGCTGGTCGCGCAGGGCGTAGTTCCCCGAGCGCGCGCCCAACGACCGGTGCGCGAGGAACCCGAGGATGCCGAGCCGGTAGTCGACGCTGACATGCACGACGTTCCCCGTACGGGCGAGGTGCGCGCCGTCGGAGGACGCGCCGAGCCGGAAGCCGCCGCCGTGGAACTCCACCATGACCGGCAGCGCCTTGCGGCCGGTGTCCGCCGGGGCGGCGACGTTCAGCTTCAGGCAGTCCTCGTCGGTCGACTCGGGGGTGAGGAACTCCGGCTGCGGGCAGGGGGTGCCCGTGGCCGTCGCTTGGAGGACCGTCGTCCACGGGGCGTGCGGCTTGGGCGGCGCCCAGCGCAGCTCACCCGTGGGGGGCTCGGCGTAGGGGACCGCGAGCCATGTCTTGACGCCGTCGGCCGACAGGCCGCAGACCGAGCCCCTGTCGGTCTGGATCGTCGTGCCGGGCGCGCACACGACGGCCGTACGCGCGGCGGTGGAAGGGGATGCCACGGCCGTCGGCGCCGCCGCGGCGACCGTGGTCACGGCCATGAGGAGTGACACGAGCACGGCGATGGCGCGGTGCCGTTTCTCCGTCTTCATATGGTTTCCTTGGTGGACCGACAACAGAACGGGGTGAGCCGCCGGGGCACCCACCAGTGACCGTTTTGGACCTGTTGGGCGATTGCGCACGAATGAACGCCCCGATGACTGATCGTATAAGAAATCAGTTAGGAGAATTTGTCAAGTTACCGGCACAGTCGAAGGGTCATCGCGAAGCCGGACACAACCCCCGAAATAATATCGGCGCCGATTTGGTCGTGAATCGAATACACAGACTTAGTGATATCGGAGCCTGTGACATGCCGGCATCGAGTGGCGAGTCTGATTCGAATACACCATCCGGAAGCCACCGGAAACATCAATTACATTCCGTGACGGGTCAAAGGGCGCATAACCATCAGTAATAATCAGAATTACACGCTGAAATAGGTCTTTTATCCGACAAAGCACCCATCTTGCCGATGGGCCTCGATCTTCCTCCGGTAAACTGCCGCTCATGTTGTGCCGCAGCCTCCGATCGGGGCGGGTTACCGCTATTTCTTCCCTCATTGAGATGCGGTTTTCCCAGGATAAGGAGACATTATGAGAATCGGGACCGTCATCCGTACGTCCCTCGCCGGGCTCGCCGCGGTCATCGCGCTTGCCGCGTGCGGCGGTTCTGGAACAGAGGAAGTGAGCGCCGCCAGCAGTGCCGGTGGTCTCGAGAAAACCACGCTCAACCTCGGTGTCGTGCCCGTCCCCTCGGCGGCGCCGCTGTTCCTGGCGTTGGAGAGAGGATTCTTCGAGGAAGAGGGCCTGACCATCAAGACGGAGACCATCCAGGCTCCGCAGGCGGTCATGCCCAAGATTCTGAATGGCAGCATGGATGTCTTCCTCACCACCTATGTCTCGCTGATCTCCATCCAGGACTCCGGCGCCGCCAAGTTGAAGATGCTCGTCGAGTCCCAGCAGGGAGCTCCTGGCATAAACGGCCTCTACGTCACCGAAGGCTCCCCGGTGAAGTCGCTTCAGGACCTCAAGGGCAAGACGGTCGCGGTGAACGTGCTCAAGGCCCTGGGCGAGGTCACCGTCAGCGCTCACCTGAAGGTCGCCGGGCTGGCTCCGACCGATGTGAAGTTCGTGCCCATCCCCTTCGACCAGCAGCTCGCCGCGCTGAAGTCGGGACAGGTCGACGCCGCCTGGCTCAGCGAGCCCTACATCTCGGCGGCGCGGAAGGACCTCGGTGCGGTCCAACTGGTCGACACCCTGAGCGGCCCGACGGCCGACCTGCCGCTGGACGGCTGGGGCGCCACCGCCGACTGGATCGAGAAGTACCCGAAGACCGCCGCCGCGTTCCAGCGGGCGATCGGCAAGGCCCAGCAGATCGCCGCGTCCGACCGCGAGGCGCTCAACCAGGTGATCCCGACCTTCACTCAGATCCCGGCCGAGGTGGCCTCCACCATGTCGATGGGCACCTTCTCCACCTCGCTCGACGCCACCCGGACCCAGCGTGTGGCCGACCTGATGGCGGAGTTCGGCATCACGAAGACCAAGATCGACGCCAACCAGCTCGTGGCGGCCCCGCCGCAATGAGGGTACGGACGATCCTCCGCGGCGCCATCGGCGTCGCGGGGTTTGTTCTCGTCATGGAAGTCCTCGGCAGGACCGGGGTGATCGATCCCTACACGGTGCCGCTGGCGTCGGACGTGCTGGCCAAGACGGTCGTCCTGGCGGGGGACGCCGCGTTCCTCGCCAAGGTCGGCGACACACTGTCGGCGGCGGTCATCGGGCTGCTGCTGGCCATCGTGATCGCCGTACCCGCCGGAGTGGTCCTGGGCACGCTGCCGAGGGTGGAGACGGCGGTGCGGCCGCTGGTGGAGTTTCTGCGGCCCATCCCCTCGGTGGCCCTGATCCCGCTGGCGTTGTTCGTGTTCACCGGCGGCGCCCAGGCGGAGATCGCGCTGATCGTGTTCACCTCGTCCTGGCCCCTGCTGATCAACACCTGGTACGGCGTGCGGGATGTGGACCCGCTGGCCAAGGAGACCATGCGCAGCTTCGGTTTCGGCCCGGCGGCGATCGTGGCGCGAGTGCTGCTGCCCAGCGCCGCGCCGTTCATCCTCACCGGGGTGCGGATCGCCGCCTCGGTCACGTTGATCGTGGCGGTGAGCGTGGAGCTGGTCGCGGGCGGCGACAGCGGGATCGGCACGTTCCTGACCGACCAGGGCACCGCCGGAGTGAACCGGCGTGATGTGATGCTGGCGGCGGTGACATGGACCGGGATGATCGGGTTGCTGGTCAACATCGCGCTGGTGGCCGCCGAGCGCCGGCTGTTTCGCCGGCATCACGCCCGTGCCGGGCAGGAGGCGGCGTGAGGCTCCTGAGAGGTCTGGCCCGGCTGTGGGTCGTGCCGGTGGCGTTGGCGGCGTGGGAGGTGCTCACCCGCCTGGCGCAGGCTCCCTATTTTCCTCCGCCGTCGACGATCGCGGCCCGGTCACATGAGCTGTGGTTCAGCGGGCCGGCCACGCGATTGTTCCTCAGCGATGAGGCGGTGCGGCATCTGCTGCCGAGCCTGTGGCGGCTGGCGGTCGGCTGGGCCGGCGCCTGCCTGGCCGGTGTGCTGGTGGGCATCGCGGTGGGCAGGTCGCGGCGGCTGGCCGAGTACGTCAACCCGCTGATTCATTTCGGCCGGTCGATCCCGCCGCCGACCCTGCTGCCGATCTTTTTGGTGTTGTTCGGGGTGGGCACCCCGACCCAGCTGGCCGCGATCGTGTTCGGAGTGTTGTGGCCGGTGCTGCTGAACAGCGTGGACGGGGCGCGGGACGTGGACCGGCAGTACCTGGAGACCGCTGAGGTGTTCCACCTGTCCCGCGGTCAGCGGCTGTGGCGGATCATTTTGCCGGCCGCGGCGCCGAAGGTGTTCGCCGGGTTACGGCTGAGCGTGTCCCTGGCACTGGTCATGATGATCATCTCCGAGCTGGTCGGCAGCACCGAGGGGATCGGATACCGGATGCTGCAGGACGCGCTCGACATTCCCGCGATGTGGACGGCCATCGTGCTGATCGGGGTCCTTGGTTTCGTGCTGAACGCCGCGTTCGTGAGAGCCGAACGGTGGATCCTCGCCTGGCACTACAGTGCCAGGAAATCGACATGACGAAGACACTCTCTGTGAACTTAATACACGCTTGACTGGCGGCACCTGATTGTCCTAGTTTGTCGGTTGTGCAAGATGACAGCAGGAGCGGACCACACACGTCGGATGTGATCCCTCAGAAGATCGTCGCCCGGCTGCGTGTCGGCCGGGCCTGGACCGTCGAGCTCCACGACGGGTTGGGATTCGCCGCCGGTCGGCTCGGCACGTGGCTGGGCGTCCGTGAGACGGCCGTCGGTCCGGTGCTCCGGGTCGAGGTACGGCTCGCGCGAGGCGTCGCGGACGCCGCCCCGCTGTGGGACTTCGTCCGGGAGCGGCAGCGGCAGGAGGTCCTCCTCGGAAATGCTGGACGAGAGCGTCGCCGAGCCGGCCGACTCGCCGAGCATCGCCGTCGACTTCCCGACGTGTGCGGAGAGCGTGCTGCACTGCGATCGCGACCACCCGGGCCATGTGCCGAAAGGCCCACTGTTCGGTCTGGGATGGGATCGCTGGAACCACGTCCGCCGCGGACTGCCGGGTCGGGAGAGCGAGAAGGTCACCGACCTGGTGGTGACCGACGAGGGGACCGTCTCCTTCGCCGTGTCCGGTGAGAACGCGCGGACCGTCACCGGCTGGAACCACACCCCGCAGCGTCTGCGGGAGCACTGCCGCGGCAGCGCCAAACTTCGCTGGCACGACTCCCTGCGGCTGCTGGAAATCGGCACCCTGCGCTTCCACATCGCCACAGGCGGCCCATCACCCTGCACCGCCCGGCACACGTAGCCGCGTTCACATAGTGCGGCTTACCGCTTGCCGCTGGCGGTCGGAGAAGGCGGTGTGGGCCTGGTGGTACTCGGCCTGGCGGTCGGCCTTGTGGAACGGCGCGGCGTACCCCTCGGGGACGGGGCCGTTGATCTCGGGGTCGAGGTGGGCCGTGAGCTGCTCGAAGTGCTGCCTGGTCTGGCCGTGCCCATAGGTGTTGTGGTTGCCCGCGATCTTCCGGCCGTCGGCGTCGAACCAGATCCGCGCCTCGTAGTCGCGTAGGACCGGATAGCGAGACCGGTAGACGGCGACGAGCTGCTCGGCGCTCATACCCAGCCAGAGCGCGACCAGCGCATCCAGCTCGACCAGAGCGGCCCTGCGCTCCCGTTCAGTGCGAAGCGGGGTGGCGTAGGCCCACTCCGGGGTGACTGCGGCCGGGTCCCCGAGCGGCCTGAGCCCCGGCCATTCGGCGGCCCACCGCTCGTCGTTCCAGGCCGGGTCGTACAGCTCGGCCCACAGCGGGGCGTAGGCGCCGGTCAGGCAGTTGAGGCGGAGTGTGCGGAGCAGCAGCGCCGAGGCCAGCGGGTGGTCCGGATCGGCGGCGGGCATGGCCCTCGCCTCGACGTCCTGCAGGTTGGCCTTGCCCGTCAGCCTCAGCAAATAGTCCAGCGGCAATGAAGCCCAGAATCCCGCCGCCAGAACAGTGCCGCGGTCATCGCCGAGCGCCAAACTGTATACGGAATGGATATGCGCGGGACCGGGCGGGACAAGCGCGGCGAACAGCGATCTCTCGGTATCGAAGGGGATCATTTTCCGCCAGGCCAGCCGATAGGACTCGGTGTGCCGGCGGACCACGCCGTCTCCGCCCACCCACCGGTCCTGGGCGGCGAGGTAGGCCTCCTCGTCGCAGGCCCGCCCGTAGTTCGTCACGGGAACGGCGTCTTCGCGGAGGGCTGTCAGGTCCCAGGCAGACCAGTCGCGGTTGGTCCGGCACGGAATGTTCGGCTGCTTGTTGTACGGCGTCGCCTGCACGAAGTGCGGCCCCTGAAGGATGACGGCGTCCAGAGATCCGGGGTGACCGGTCCCCCACCGGATCAGGCCGTCCTTCTTGGCGTTCGCCTCGTCGTACCCTCGGCTGATCCGTGGGCTGTCCGCACCCAGTCGCCGCTCGTAGGCCGCCAGAGCCTCGATCGCCCCTGCCTCGGCGGTGGTCACCGGATAGAGCAGCGGGGTCTGGTCGACGGGGGCGTCGGCGGAGTCCGTGAGTCTCCGCCACCGGGCGAGCAATGATTCGTCCACCCGGATGAGGCGTTCTCTGTGCGGACGCAACTCCCACTTGCCGTCATGTTTGATCCCCGGTAGTTCGCCGATGCCGTCATGGTCCAGCGATGTCATGAGTGTTTCCGGGTAGAAGAGCCAACTCGCGTTGGTGAACCCGACAACCCTCGATGAGCCGTAGACGTTCACTCCGAACTGACGCGTTCCCTCGATTTCGAACAACTCGTAGCGGTTGGAGAAATGAGCGCGGAACCGCAGGTGGCGGTAGGCGGCCGCGCGAAGGCCGCCTTCCTTCACCCCTCCGAAGTGCGTATCGGGGTGGATGAGACCCGCGGTTCCGCGATGGCCGAGGTTGGCCCAGACCCGGCACATGAACGCGCGGTAAAGGTCAGGCTGCGTGCCGGCCAGCAGCGGGTAGAGGATGCCGGAACCGAGGAACTCGGCCGTGCCCGCGTTGTCCGACAGCTCGTTCAGGTAGTAGGCCCGCGCGGTCTCCTCGGCCAGCACGGCGGCCCTACGGTCGCGCCACTCGGCGATGCCCGGCTTCGCCGCGAGCTTGAACCATGGCTCCAACTGGGCGAGAACGGCATCCTCCGTCCAGGTCGGCCGCACCCACGGCGGGTTGCCGACCTGGAGGTCGAAGCCGCCCTCGGCGAAGACCTGGGCGAACTGGAGCTCCCAGTGGAAGAAGCCGTGCCGATCGGCGACATCGTCGACCACGTTCACCCAGGGAAAACGCTCCGCCAGCTTGAGCTCGGAGTCCATGCCCGTCCGGGTGCGGAGCTCGTTCTCGAGCACCTCCAGGTCGTCGTCGAGTGATGCGAAAACCGCGCCGAGCGAGTCCTCGGGAATGTCGGCGCGGCCGAGAACGGCCTCGGCGAAGTCGAGCCAGTCGTCCAGGGTCGCCAGCGGGATCACCGGGCGCGGCGGCTTCAAGGTGGCAGCAAGACCGTCGTCGGGCCGGGGCCCGCGGGCAGCGGACCCGGCCGCGTAGATCTCGTCGGAGCCGTCGAGCAGACCGACGCGGTCGAGGGGCCAGAACCAGAGGGCACACCAGGCGTCCATGACCTTCTTCAAACGCCAGTACGGCGTGCCGGGCGCGGTGAGGTCGCCGTAGACCTTCTCCTTGGGCTCCTTGGGCTCCTTGGGCTCCTTGGGCTCCTTGGGCTCCTTGGGCTCCTTGGGCTCCTTGGGCACGGCGTCGACCGGCTGCTCGATCCAGTCGGCGCCCCAGACGTCGATCCTGCGGCTGATCTCCCGCTCGGAGATGGCCAGCCGCTGCCGGGCCAGGTCCCACAGGTGCTCGGCCCGTTTCGACAGCGATTGGAGGCGCTCGAGCTGGGTGTGCTTCTGGCCCTGCTCCTTCTTGTCGGAGACGCTCTTGTGCAGCTGCCTGCGCCAGGCGGCGAGCTTCTTGGCCTGCTCGGGAGCCAGCTCCTTGGCCTCCTTGGCTCCGGCGACCGCGCCCCAGCCCTCGGCGGGGAGCAGGAAGTGGTGGACCCTGCCCGCCGGCAGCTCCCCTGCCGAGAACGGCAGGTCCTCTGGGGCCTCCTTCAGCCACGTCCCCTTGGTCAACGAATCCGGGCCGTACACGCGACGGCCCGCGCCGATGAGCGAGTTGCCGCGGCGCAGGTGGAGGCCGAACCAGGGAGCCCGCAGGCCGGGGTGCATGACGTTGAGCCAGAGCGAGACCTCGGCCAGCTCGATCGCGGTCTCGTTGAGGTCGACGCCGTAGGAGTTGTGCAGCGCGATGTACGCCTTGACCTTCCGCAGCTCCTCCTCGTACGCCTCGGGGTCGATCGAGACGCCCAGCTCCTGCTGGCGGCGCCTGAGGTACTCGGCGGCGACCTGGTTGATGGCCTCGTTGAGGAACGCGCCGGAGCCCAGGGCGGGCTCGCAGATCGTCCACTCCAGGATCTCCCGAGCCGGGGTGACCGTGTCGTCCTGGTCGAGGCGATGCTTGAGGGCGAGCTGAACGGTGACCCGGGTCAGCGACTCCGGGGTGTAGTAGGAGGCGCTGGTCTCCCGGTCGCGGCCGGCCAGGCGGTAGACGAACGACCCCTTCGGATAGCGGACGTACTCGTCGAGCTTGTCGCCGTCCTCGTCGACGGCGTGGACGAATACCTCCGACGGGTAGTCGCCGACCCTGGAGGCCGGGATCAGCCACGAGCCGTCCTTCGGGTCGCCGCCCTTGGCGACCTCGTACAGCTCCTCGGTGGCGATGAACCCGGTGTACGACATCAGGCCCTCATACACCGCGCCGAGCTGGTTGATGCCGAGCTGGGCGTACGAGATGAACCCGCCGCGCTCCTTCTTCCGCCCGCTGGTGAGCATGAGCCTGCGCAGCACCTTGTAGAGCGCCTCGTTGCGCAGCCGGGTGTCGACGCGCGGCGCGTCCGGGTCATCATCGTCCAGGGAGATCGCGTTCCGGCCGATGAGCTTGATCGCCTCCGGCTCGAACAGGTCGGAGCGGAGCGGCTCGAACCGCAGGCCCTCCCCCCCTGAGCCCTCAGAGCCGTTGTTGACCATGCGGAACAGCAGGTTGAGCGACTCATAAAGATGGAAGGAGCCCCGCGCCTCCTCCCCCGTCAGGTCGCGTACCACCAGGTCGCCCAGGCGGGCCAGGCTGTAGCCCCTGACGTAGTCATCGTCGTCCGTCGGGAGGATGCCCAGCTCGGGGCGGGCCTCGGCGTAGAGCAGGAACAGGATCCGGTAGAGGTAGCGCAGCGCCTCGCGGCCCAGCTCCTTCGCCAGGGCGGCCGGCTCCACGATCTGCTCGGGCCGTACGCCCTGGGCGCGAATACGCGCCAGCACCTCGTTGGCGATCAGCTCGACCGAGTCCTTCAGGCCGTCGCGCAGCTCCTTGGACACCCCGACCGCGTGACCGCGGGACCGGTCGAGCAGCTCGGCGAGCGGCTCGGCGCCGCCCTCCTCCGGCGGCAGCAGCGAGTCGGCGCCGAACAGCGCGGCGATCGTGCCCAGCTCGGCCTCGTTGCCCCGGCCGAGCGCGACGTCGAGGCTGACCGCGAGGTAGCGGCCCTCGCCCCAGACCGCGCGGTCGGCGAGCACGACCACGCCACCGGCGAGGATGAGCACGTAGCGCGGCGGCTCCTCGGCGGTCAGCAGCCAGGAGGCGAGCCTGGTGCCGGAGGTGATCTCCTCGGTGTTGCCGAGCCGACCGTGTTTGGCCAGATGGAGGGGTGCGAGCAGCCGCCCGGCCCGGTCGTCGTCGAGGGCGGCGTCCACGTCGGCGGCCCAGCCGCACTCGATCGCGACCAGCTGCCGGTCGGCGTAGGCGACCTCGACGGCGTACTCCTTGCCCGCCCGTTCCACAATCAGCTCGCGCGGGCCCGCGTCATAGCCGAGGGCGCGCAGCACCGCGCCGTGGAGCTCGCCCAACTCCTTGCGCCACTCGGCGCGCTCGGTGGGGGTGGTCAGCTCCACGCCGTCGCTCAGCCGCGCGTCGAGCTCCGCGAAGTAGGGCCGCTCGGCGAAGTACTGCTTGGCGAGAGCGCGCAGCCCCTTACGCGGGGTGAGGCGACCGGCCTTCTCCTGCTCGTTCCAGCGGGCGAACAGGCCGCCGGGCTTCTTCAGGTCCTTGGGCAGCACCTCGGCCAGGTAGTGGGCCGAGAAGTAGTCGCCGCGGTTGACCAGCGAGTCGAAGCCCATCGGTGTTCCAGTTCCCGAAGCCGCATAGGAACCTCTTGCCGATTCCGAGCTTCGACGTCTCAGCGTTCACCATTCAAGCTGCCCAGGACCTCGACGATTTTCATCACGTTGGGGTGGCCGCCGCCGTATTCACGCTTGAGATCAGGCAGCAGATCCGTCAGAGTCCTCCTCGCCCGGGTCTGATCACCCGCGCCGAGTTCGAGCAGCCCGATTTGGCGTCGCAACTCCAGCACCCGGTCCTCGTCGACCCCGAACCGCTTCTCGTCCTCCAGCAAACGATTGAGCTGCGCGAGTGCGATGGTGACCTCGCCCACGGCGGCATGACAGTTCGCCTCCATCAAGCGCAGGCGCAGAACGAGATCGTCGTCAGGCCCGTCCCGCCGCGTCAGCTGGGCGACGAGTCCGGCGAACTCGGGAACCGCCCGGCGATAGTCGCCGGCCAGGAACAGCATGTCCGCCAACTCGAGGCGCAACGAGATCACATCGGGGTTGTCCGCGCCGAGCTCATGTGCCGCGGGCTCCACGACCCTGGCGAGCAGCTCCGCGGCCTGCGTGAAACGCGTCTCGGCCTTGAGCTCGCGCGCGTCCATTCGCGCCATCTCGATATCGCTCGGTCTGAAGCGCTCGGGGCCGCTCGGCCTGACGGGTTCGGTCGCGGCGGCAGGCACATCGGGGGCGGCGGCAGGCAGATCGGACGTGGCGCGCACGGGTTCGGTCCTGCCCGTTTCCGCCTTCGGCGAGGCGCCGATCCGGCCCACGACGCCTGCGTACATCCGGACCGGATGACGTGCGACGGCGTCCACGTAGCCGGGGAACGAGGGCAGGTCGCGGCAGAAATCCAGGAGGCGCTCGTAGACCACGGTGGCCGACGCGGGCCTGTTGTCCGGCGACTTCTCCAGCAGCCACAGGACCAGCCGTTCCAGGCCTTCGGGCACGTCGCGCCGCCGTCGGCGCAACGGCCGCGGCGCTCGGGCCACATGGTTCTGCACGGACGCCAGGGGCGTCGCGCCGCTGAACTGGTTCTCCCCCGACAGCATTTCGTCCAGCACCACGCCGAGGGCGTACAGATCGCTCTGTGGAGTCGTCGAACCGGCCATCGCCTGCTCAGGTGCCACGTATTCGGGGGTGCCGACCATGACACCGGTCTGGGTGAGCCTGGTCGCGGTGGGCGAGAGCGCGGCGGCGATTCCGAAGTCCAGCACCTTGACCGTGCCATCGGGACTCAGCATGAGGTTGCTCGGCTTCAGGTCCCGGTGGACCAGGGAGTTGTCATGGGCCACCGTGAGCACCGAGCACATCTGCGCGGCGATCGCCGCGGCCCAGGCGACCGGGATCTCGGTCTCGTCGAGCAGTGTGGCGATGGAGCAGCCGTTGATCAGCTGCATGACCAGGTAGAGCTCTTCCCCGTGGGTGCCGCAGTCGTAGACGGCGGGGACGCCCGGGTGTTCCAGACGTGCCGTGATCCGTGACTCGCGGACGAAGCGCTGCGTGAGCTCCCTGTCCGGTTTGCCGTCCGGCAGCCGATCGACACGGATGAACTTGATCGCTATCCGCCGGTCCAGGCGCTTGTCGTAGCCGAACCAGACCTCGCCCATGCCACCGCCGCGTCGCGACAGGGGATCCAGCTCGTAACGATCGTCGATAATCCGCCTGCTCAACCCGGCTGCCTTCCGCGAAGCCACCCTGTTCATCAGGAGAAATTACCCGATCGGCGATGAGTGCGCAGGTGACTGGCGCGGCTCATGGCAGCCGTCGCCGGGCCGTCGCCAGGCCATCGCACGGTCATCACACGGTCATCGCCCGCTAACCGGCGGGTTCGAGCTCGCCGTCGGTGAGCCCTTGCAGGACCTGTCTCGCGAGCAGGCCACCCATCTGGGCGGTCTGGCGCACAGCGCTTTCGAAAGCGTCCAACCGGCGAAACGCCTCGCCGTACCGTCGCTGTTCCGCGATCGGCAGGCGGGGCAGTTTCGCGCGCCGCACGTCGACCCGATAGGTGCCCGACGACGTGACCGCGGCCCGCTCGGCGGACAGACGCAGGAAGCCGGCCACGAAGAGCGGGTCGAGCACCTCCCGGTCCACCCGGATGACGAAAAGGTGCGGGCCGAGCACCACCTCTTCTGTCATGACTCGGGCCATCACGTCGTGGGTGACCGCCGGGATCACGATGTCGCCGGGCCCGGCGGTCACGGTGTCCTGCCCTACCCGTCCGCGACCTGTCGGTCCGCGGCCCAGCACGACGTCCTTCGCCGTGAGCAGCGGCACGTCCCCCGACTCCGTCGCCATCCGCATCGGGGTCTGCTCCAACTGGACGGCGCCCGCCCGGGCCAGCTCACCGAGCGTCGTCATCGTGAGGTCCCGGGTCTGCCGGCTGACGGCGGGCAGCAGCCCGGTCAGCGCCGAAGCCACCTCATGGAGGTCGTCGCGGGCCTTGTCCAGGTCTTCCACCCGTACGGCCGCCGCCTTCGGCAGGTGGCGCGACGGCGTGAGGTCCACCTCGTCGTCCAGCAGCTCCATGATCGGTACGGCGCGGCCGACCGCCTCCACGCCCTCGCGGAACGCCTCGACCGGGCCGTCGGCCATCAGCACATGCGTGAGCACGACGTCCCTGTCTTCAGGGCGCCGCGGCAACCCCGGCCGCCGCAGCAGCCACAGGTGAGGCGGCAACGACGACTGCGGGGCTGAGCCGGCGGGCAGCCCGATCACCGCCTGCAGCGTCCCCGTCCGCAGGAGCTGCGACCGGATCCGACGTCCCGAACGGCGGTTGGCCGCGGCCGGAGGCATCAGCACCACCACCCGGCCGCCCGGCCGCACCCGGGCGAGGCAGTGCTGCACCCAGGCCAGCTCCGATTCGCCCCGTGGCGGCAGTCCGTACTGCCAGCGCGGGTCGGTGGTCAGCTCCTCGTACCCCCAGCCCCGTTCGTTGAACGGCGGAACGCACAACGCGCCGTCCGGCTCGCAGTCGGGAAAGGCGTCGGCGAGCAGCGCGTCACCGCAGCGAATTTCGGCGTCGGTTTCCCGTACCGCCAGGCGTGCCGCGGCGAGCCGAGCCGTCGCGGCGTCCCGTTCCTGGCCGAGGAGACGCTTCGCGTACGGCTGGGCGGCCAGCAGCAGGGTCCCGAAACCGCAGAGGGGATCGAGCACCGCGTCACACGGCCCAAGCAGCCTGGCCATCAGGGCGGCGACGTCGTCGGAAACGAGTTGGACCCGGCGTGAATGGGTCTCGATGTAGCGGCGGAACAGGAACTCCACCGTGTCACCGGTGCCGCGTGCGGCGGCCAGTCCCGTCAGGGCTTCCCGCAGGGCCGCGGGCACGGCCACCCCTGCGCCGTCCGGTCGCTTCAGCGCGCGGTCCCGGTCGGGTCGGACGAGGAACGCCGCCATGGCGCTCACCAGCGAAGCGAGCTGCAGATCATCCGCGGCGTTGCGGAGCTGCTGCCACACCCGCTCGTCTTCCGGCAACTCCTCCAGCTTCCCCTGGTCGCGCAGCCACGTTTCGACCTCGGCCAGAGAGAACAGCGGGTTCGACGAGGTGCCCGCGACCGGTTCCGGGAAGTCCTGAAACCTTCGGCGCCAGTTGCTGACGGCCGCCCGGCCCACTCCGGCCAGGCGTGCGATGTCGCCCGCCGCCACCCTGGCGTCGTCGTGCGTCAACTGTCCTCTCCCATTCCCCCGTGTTCCAAAATTCAGCCCAGTTCCAGAATCCAGCACAGTTTCAAGATCTAGCGCAGGCGTTCGAGCAGGCCCTTCGCGCGCAGCTCGGCGATGTGCTCCGCTGCCCGTTTCGGAGCCGTTCCGCCGTGGATGAGCAACCCGGCCTCGATGTTGCCGGCCACGCCCGACTGGGTCAGGTTGGCGCTGGACACCAGGAGCACCCGCCGGTCCGCCACGGCGAGCTTCGCGTGCATCTTCGCGCGCTGTTCCGTCCGCCTGCCGATCGGCCAGTGCCACAACTCGAGACCGGAGACCGACGTGAACGCCGCCGCGGGCTCGGCGCCGGCCAGGGCGGAACCCGCGCCCTGGAGGGTCTCGACGACCGCCATCGCCGCGACGCCGCGCTCGACGGCCGCGCCGAGCGCCTCCAGCAGCGGGCCGTACGGCCTGGCCGAATAGGTCATCAGCACGAGCTCATGGGCCGCCTCCGACACGAGATCCACCAGCACCTGGCCGGTCGTTCGTACGGGCACGGCATGGGTGCTCGGCCCGCTCCACACGGATTCGACCCGGACCTCACGCGCGTGCTGGGCGTGCCCGTCGGCCACGCCGCGAAGGTATGCGACCGCCTCGGCGTCGGGCACCCTCTCCGCGTCCTGCGCCTCCAGCACCGCGTGTGCCGCCTCGGCGAAACCCGGTACCGGCACCGCCCCCGGGATCGCGCTCCGCGGCCACCCGTCGCCGATCCGTTCGGCGAGGGTGCGGACCCGGGAAGGCCCGAGCTGGGCGGCGGCCTGCGCCACCGCCCGTTCGAACGCCTCCCGTTCGAGCGCCGTCCGTTCGAAGCGCCGCCGCGACATCATGGCAGCTCGGGATAGAGCGCGAGGTCGGGGTCGTCGATGGGCACCACGAACCGGCGGTCGAGGAACCGGTTGCCCCGCTCGCAGGTCGTCTCCGAGACGAAGAGGCAGACGTGGCAGGCGGCGCCGTGCAGGAAGTCGGCGGGCGCCTGCGGGAGGCGTTCCGAGCACAACGGATCGGACGAGCAGTGCATCGCGTCACGCAGTGCCCGGCGTGTCAGCCGTACCAGGTTCGCGGGCTCGGCCAGCGAGACCAGGCCGCCGAGGGTTCCTTCGGCGTCGGGCACCGCCGTGTAGATGAGGATGCCGCTGCGCGGATCGTCGTCGCCGCCGGCGTAGACGCGTTCGGAGAGGCTGGCGGAGCTGTATCCGCATTCCAGCGAGATGGTGCGGATGAGCAGGTGAGACAGGGTGTGCAGGGCGTAGAAGCGAGCTCCCGGCCAGTGCTGCATCTTGTCGAACTGGCCGCGGACGCGGTCGCTGTAGCGGTGCGTCCGGAAACGTCCGTACGCCTCCTTGTGTTCACGCAACGCGAGCGTGTTCTCGACCCGCTTCTCCCAGGTGGCGAGCAGATCTTCGGGCAGCCTGAGGAAGATGCCCTCTCCCCGCACCTCGCTGGCCGGCACCCATGCCGCCCGGTCTCTGGCCAGCGGGGCTCGGGTCACCAGCTCCGGGTCCTCGGGGTCCGGCGCGTCCAAACGGGTGAAGCCGATCAGCGCGCGGACCTCCCGGAGGCGTTCGGCCTGGACCACGTCGGCGAAGACCCCGCGCAGCGGCTCGGGGACTCCCTCGGGGTCGCGGCGCAGCGCGAAGTCCTCGTCGGGCTCGGGCAACTCGGGCGCGGACAGCACCTCCCACTCGGCGGTCCGCAGGTCGGGATAGCCCTCGGCCGCCGCTGCCTCCACCCCGTCGAGCTTGGCGCGGTGCCGCTCGACCGCGTCCCACACCGCCTGGTCGTCCCACTTGTCGAACTCTCTGAGCGCGGGTACGGCTCCGCGCAGGTAGGGCAGCATGTTCGGGCCGGGAATGCCGTACAGCGAGTTCCAGTGCTGGGCGACCTTGGCGTCCAGCACGCCGGCCCCCATCTCCGGCACCCACAGCGAGGACAGCGTCTGCGCGAACCACTGGTTGGAGGCGCCGACGACGAGAACGCGGACCGGGCGCGGGCACGACTCGAACGTGGACAGGTGCGGATGGCGGCCACGGCAGGCCGGGAGGCTGCGTTCGCCACGCCGGCCCATGGCCTCGGTGATGTTGCGCCGCATCCCGCAGCGGTCACATCTGATCTCGACGTTGGCGCCCATGTTCCCGCCCCGGTCGTCCATGCTCAGGGGCGGGAAGTCCACCTCGCAGGTGCCCCCTCGATGCACGAACCGCACGTACGGAAAGTCGTCCATGTGGCCCGCCGTGCACGCGAGAACGAAACGGGCGGCCACCGCCAGGGGGCGCGGGCCGGACTTCTTGCGCGGGCAGTTCTTGTGGAAGAACCGGGCCTCGTGCGGGGCGTGCTGCTTCGGGTTCTCGAAGCCGAAGACGACCTGCGACTCGATGGGCGCGAGCATGTTGCAGGCCGTGCATCTCATCCAGGCGGGAAAGGGGATGGTGGGCACGCCCACGCGCGCGGCCATGCCGCTCTGGTCGTTGTCCGGCATCCAGGGAGCGGGGTGCAGCCGCTCGACCTGCTTGCCGAGCAGGGTCTGCACGGCGGCCAGGAGCCGCGGCTCGACCAGCGGCTCCCAGTCGGGAATCGGCCGGTAATCCCAGTCGTCCAGCCCTCTGACCAGCACGGAGAAGTTCGGCAGGTCCACCAGCGCACCGACGCCGCCGGTGAACATCAGGTGGCTGGGGCGGACCGCGCCGACCCTGCGACGGTGCCCTTCGGGCTTGCGGGTCGCCATCACTTGCCCTTTCCGGTCATCAGCGTGCTCTCGCCGAGCTCGTCCCCTTCGGGGGTGTCGGCATCGTCGTCGTCGGCATCGGTGGCGGTGAAGGCCCAGTCCGGTGCGCCGTACGCCGGAGCGAACATCTCCTCCAGGCGGGGAACCAGGAGGTTGATCTCGTTCTCGGTCTCCCGCATGGACTGGCCGACGGTCATCGTGTCCCAGGGGCCCTCCCCCGCCGACCGCAGCAGCGGTGCCAGCGGCTGCTTGGTGGAGGAGCTCCCCTGGTAGCCCAGCCTGATCTCCCCGGTGCGCATCCTGAGCCACGTGTCGGTCACCACGTCGAGGCGTTCGCGCAGGTAGTCGCGGCCGCGTTCGCCCGCGACCGCCTCGGCCCTGGCCAGGAAGCGCTCCCGGATCCGCGTGGCGACCGGGCCGTCCAGCTTCGCCGTGTGGGCGTCGGCGTTGCGGGAGAAGGTCTCCTCCGCGTTGCGCAACGCGGCGACGAAGGCCGCCGTGACGCCCCGGTCCAGTGCCCGCCGCGTGTACGGAGTGACCGACAGCGCCTCCACCTGACGGTAGAAGGTGGCGTGGTAGTGCTCGAAGTCCTCGAAATGCGCGAGGTCGCGCGGGCGGGACCAGTTGTACAGCGTGACCACCAGCCCCGGCCGTTCGGCATCACGGCCGACGCGGGAGGAGGCCTGGATGTACTCGGCCGTGTTCTTCGGCTGCCCAGTCACCACCATGAGGCCGAACCTGGACACGTCGACGCCGACCTGGAGCATCGAGGTCGCCAGCACGACGTCGACCGGCAGCCGCTGCCGCGCCAGCCACTGGTCGACCAGTGGATGCTCAGGGCGTTTGTCCCGGTAGGCGAAGGCCCGTTCCGCGCTGAGGTCGTACTTCCGCTTCGAGGTGTCGAACTCGGGATCGAAGCCGACCTCCAGGTTCCTGAGCACCTCGCTGATGTCGGTGGAGGAGATCCGCGAGGTGAGCTCCTGGACCGTGAGCATCTCCAGCCGGGTCGCCAGCCGGTTGGACAGGCCCTTGCGCTTCCCATGGGTGCGGATGCGGGTCGTCACGTCGTCGTCGACGTAGCGGCGCATGCCCGCCAGTTCACGGGTGGCGTTGAAGTAGCCGACGAGCGTCATGTACGGATCGGCGGCCTTGCCGTACCTGTCGAAGACGGTCTGCCCGGCGATGAGCAGGATCTCCGCGAGCCGGATCTCGGCGGACTTGAGACGGACACCGTGCGCGCAGACGCCCAGATAGCGCCGCCCGGGGTTGTCCGGCGTGATCGGCACCTGGCGTGAGAAGAAGGTGTCGGCCACGTCGATGACCTGCGGCGGGAAGATGGCCAGCTCACGCGCGAAGACGCCGAGCACCTGCGCGTCGGCCCGCTTCGTCGTCGCCGTCGAGGCGACGATCTTCGGGCCGAATCCGTCTCCCCAGGTGCACAGCTCGTCCACGGCCGCCTCGAAAAGACCGACGGTGGTGCCGAGCGCGCCGGAGATGAGGTGCAGCTCGTCCTGGATGATCAGGTCCGGCGGGCGCAACCGGGTGACCGGCTGACTCTGGACCGCCGGCAGCACGCCCTTCGCGTTGTGCCTGGACGTGCATCCGGTCTTGGCGTTCAGGTCCTCGTGCCGGTAGCCGTGCCGCGGGCACCATTCGCGGACCCGGCCGAACAGATGGCCGGCGAACCCGCGCCACGGAAGCTGGGCCAGCTTGTCGACGGTCGCGATGACCAGGCTCGGGGTAAGGCGGTAGATCTCCTCGTCCACGGTGAGGATCGGCAGCCCCTCGCCGGGGGACATCCTGCGGGAGAACGGGCAGGCGTTCAGCCCCTCACCGTTGGCGCAGTAGAGCACGACGCGGCGGCGGTCGTCGTCGATCTGCAGGTCCTCGTGCCCGCGCAGTGTCTGCCCGCACCACGGGCAGGACAGGGTCTGCAGGACGTTCGGCCGCTTGCCCTCGGGGGCCGCCCGCGCGTCGCTCACCTCCTTGGCCGCGCCCTCGAACCAGTTCGGGGAGACGGCGCTGCCGACCCAGAGCCCGATCCGGAACGGCGTGCCGCCCCACGTCTGGTCATCACGCCGGCGGAGCATTTCGGCGGCGCACACCAGGGCCGCGGCCCGCTGGAACTGCTGGGCGGTGAGCAGCCGCAGGGTGTAGCGCATGAGAACGGCCACGCCGTCCAGGCCGCTGCGCGCCTGCTCGGCCGTGCCCACCACCTTCCGCAGCCGCCTGATCGCGAAGGTGTACGCGGTCAGCCCGAGATATGCCTCGGTCTTGCCGCCACCGGTCGGGAAGAACAGCAGGTCGGTGGTGGCGGTGTGGTCGGCCGCCCGTTCGGGGTGTGCGGGATCGCTCAGCGACGGCAGGTTGAGCAGCACGAACGCCAACTGGAACGGACGCCAGGAGGCGGCCTTCGCCCCCTCCTCCGCGACGACCTCGGACGCGGCCTCGAAGGTGAGGCCCCGCTCCTGCCGGAGTTTGGCGATCGCGGTGTGCCGCCGCTGCAGCGCCATCGCCTCGTTGGCGAACCGGAACGCCTTGAGCGCGTCCCCGTCGGAGAGCAGCAGGTCGATCCCGGCACGGATGCGATCGGCCGCGCGGCGTGCCTTGAACACCGCGCTCTCGGCCGTGGCACGCAGCGCCGCCGGCAGCGTCGGGATCTCGGCGGCGCGCTTGTCCAGCCAGGCAGAGTAGCCGTCGGCCAGCGGCGCCAGCCCGGCGCGCAGCTTCTCGGCGTCGGCCTCGGCGGCCTCCGCCAGGGCGTCCATCGACAGCTCCATGTCGCCGAGCCCGGTAGTGGGCGCGATGGTCGCGGGCACGTTGTAGACCGGCAGCCAGGTCGTCAGCAGCTCGTGGGCACGCCGCTCGTTGTCACGGATGACGGCGTGCACCGCGACGTTGCGCCCGGAGGCGTACCGCCGCTCGTTCCGGTAGAGGAGCCGCAGGTGGGCGTCCTCCTCGTCGTATCCCGCTCCCCCGTCGCCGTCGAGGGGATCGTCGATCGGCAGGAAGATCGCCGCGTGCCCGTCCAGCGCCCTGACCAGCAGCTCGGTCTGGAAGAGCCACGCCGTGTCCTTGTTGCTCTCCGGCTCCCGCTGGGTGTTGATCAGCGACAGCTCCACCACCCGGTGTCCGTCCCGGGGCCGTACGGCCACCGCGAGCAGCACGCCGGGGGCATCAATTGTGGTGCCGGTGAGCGGGATCCGGTAGTTCGACTCCCGGTCGAGCCGGACCTCCCTGTCGTACGCCACCGGCTCCCGTGACCAGGTCCGGACCTTCCTGCCGTCCTCACGCTCGATCTCGCTCTTGCCGTACCGGCCCCACGCGGCGGTGACGGCGATCATGTCGACGTCGGCGGGCACGGCGAAGGACAACCCCATCGAGGAGGCCCATAACCGTCCGAGGTTCTGCGACGTGAGCACGTCGGCCGGATCGGCCTCGGCGGCGTCGCCGTGGACACCGGTCTCGGTGTCGGGCACCTCGTCGGCCTGATCCCGGGAGGACGTGGGTGAATGCTTCGGGCCCAGCATGCCGACGAGGTAACGCTCGCGCGGTCCCATCGCCCGCGGCGGGAACTCCTCCAGGTCACCGTCCCACGGCCCGAGCAGGTCACGGCAGACGAACTCCTGGAACTCGTCCCGCACCTCATGCGACGACGCCCCGGCGAACACCTGCGGCACATCCAACGGGGGGACGACCTTTTCCAGCACGGCCGGTACGGCCTCCGCCGGCTTCGCAGACCCCGAGCCGGTCAGGTCCAGAGCCTGCTGCCTGTCCCCCAACTCGGGAAACAGGTCCTCCTGATCACTCATCATGGCGCCGACCGTTCCTCCTGCGCTGTGATCCGACGTTGTGCGACTCGACTGCGAGAACTACACATCGTTCCGCGATATTTTCACTACAGTGCGTAACATGGCTGCTTCACACGCACCCGCTTACACTCGGGACATGAGCGAGAACGCCTTCGAGGTCCCGCTGAGCGAGGTTGACGGACATCTTCCCGATGTCATCAGCGCCGCCGCCCAGCGCCACACGATCGCCTATCTCACCGACCGGGGCCGCCGCGTCGCTGCGATCGTGCCCGCTGAGGAGGCGTGGTACTGGACTCCGGGATGGCAGTCCGCCGAAGCCGAAGCCGACGCCGACGCCCGGGAAGGGCGCACCCGCGCCTTCGACAGCATGGACGATCTGTTCGCCGAGATCGACACCGTCCGCGGAGAGCGCTCCGAGTGAGGTAGCCCTTTCACGCGCCGCTCGGGCGCGAGCGAGCCGAACGAGCTTCTCCACCCGCTCGACCAGCTTGCCACCTGTTGCCTGGCGCAGCCGTACGGGCTCGTTGATCTCAACGAGGCGACCGCGCATTCCCGGGCAGAAAGCCTCTACCAAGATGCGTAGAACGCGGCGATCGTTGCTGTCTTCACCCGCTAGAACAATGACAGGCTTCTTGGTGGCGCGAATCCGGGTGCCGCCTCGGCTCACAGATCACCTCCGAGCGCGCCGGAGAACCACAGCTCTCCCAGGAGAAGCCCCTCACTCGCGGCCACGATGTGGTCGATCTGTTCCCGCGAGACGGCGGGGATGCTCGATGAGCCATCATCCTGACGTTCGCAGACGATCAGCTCCTCCGGCCTCAACCGGTCCGCCAGAGTCGGGGAATGTGTGGCGATGAGGAACTGCGTGCGCTCGCTCGCCTCGCGGATCCGCGCTACGAGCAGTTCGAGAGCTTGCGGATGGAGGCCGTGATCGATCTCCTCGACACAGGTGAGCGCTGGCGGGTGGGGGTCGTAGAGCAACGCGAGCAGGCCGAGGAGCCGGATCGTGCCGTAGGAGGCGTCGGCCAACTGGGTTGTCCGGCGCAGCCCGCGCTCGCGCAGCGCAACGACCACCTCACGGGCCGGCCCGGAGGGATTGTCGAATTCGATGGCGTCGAGCTGGGGCAGGACGGCCTTGGCGTCTGCTTCCAGCCGCTGCCACGATTTCTCGTCGCTGCGGTGGAGGGCCAGCAGGAACGCCGCCAGGTTCGCGGCATTGTCGTCGAGGACCTCGCGGCCGTTCCGGGGAACCTTCGACGGACGACGGGCGGCGTCGACGCTCACATCGAAGACCCGGAATGCGCTGAGCTGTTCGGCCAGCGCACGCACCTCCCGCGCGCCGGTCTCATCCGAAAGACGGGGAAGAGTGGACAGCCCGCTGCTGACACTGCTGATCCCGGTCGCCCGCACACCGGTGTCGAGCGGGATCAGATCGGACGAGGTCGCCTTGAATATCTCCACCATGTTGTTGCTGACGACGATCTGCTGCCAGCCTGGCGGATTCGGGAATCGGAATCGCTCAGCCCGAACCAGGGGGGGCTGCCCGTTAGCCCTCTCCCAACCGACTTTCAGGGAATATTGATCAGGTGTGTCGAGAGAGCTGGCCGCGGTCCAGGCCGCCTCCAGTCCGATCCGGAAATAGCCAGGGGTCCTGTCTCCACCCCTGAACAGAATCTCGTCGAGCCCGCCCCGCTCTTCCAGCGCCGGAACAAGGTCGGTCTGGACCATGTCGGCGAGGAAGCGGAAGACCTCAAGCACGTTGGTCTTGCCGGCGCCGTTGGGCCCGACGAGCACGTTCACCGGACCCAACGGCAGGGAGATCTTCCGCAAGCTACGGAAGTTCTCCACCTCAAGCTTGATCAGCCGCTTCTCCACGACCGCACCTCCCTCCCCCCGATCTTCGCACCGGCACACCGCTCACCTACGCCAATCCGCTGCCGACGCCCGGCCGGCCAGTGCCGAGAGGAAGCGTTGCCGGGTCGGCCCAGCGTCTGTGACCCCAGTTCTGAAGCCCGGAAGCGAGTAGTCGGATGGCGCCTCATCACCACAGGGTGCCTTTCTCGTCGCTGGCCTTCGGCTTCCCACGGCCGCCCTTCTTGCCGGGCTTGTCGTGGAGGCCCTTCGCGACCTCTTCGGCGTAGCGCTCGTGGTTGAGCTCAAGAAGCCGGTCGACAAGCTCGCGCTGTACGGCGGGACCTACCGTGTAGCGGATCTCGCGCCCGACGGGATGATGACCGTGGTCGAGCCCATCGATCAGGTCGTCCCAGCCGTAGGCCCGGCAGACCGCCTCGTCGATCGCCCTGTGGATGCGCCGCAACTCGACGATGTCCTCGTCGGTGTTCGCCGGATCGTTGACCATGTTGTACGTCGCGGTAAGCCCGGCCTCCCGCGACAACATGAGCTCCCGCCGGAACGTGTCCAGCCGCTCCCCCAACTCCCGCATTTCGTGGGTCAGTTCCGGCAGCGGCAGCGTCTGGAATACATCAGACGGAGCATAGCTAATATCCGTCTTCATTGTTGAACTTCGACTGCGTGTCCACCAATAGTGTGGGGCAGCTGATAGGAGCGCTAGCATCGCTTGGTCACCTGTTACAAAGACCACAAGCTTCTGATCAAAAACCTGTCCAGTTGCCATCAGAACTGGAATCACGGTCTTGCTAGTTTGTGCGAGCACGATAACCCGCTCCAACCCCGCAACGGCCCTGACCATCGCAGGCCGCTTCTCTGCGTACTGCCACCAGTAGTCCCGGTATATCTTCCGGTTGTTGGTATCCCGTTCCGGCTTTACCAGATGGACCACCCGATCGTACGGCTCTACATAAGTCTTGGCTCTCTCCTCTGGCCAATCATGAAAGTCGACGATCCAGCGGCTCGCTGTGCAATCAGGCCGAGAGTTCACATCCTTACCGTTAAGGTAGGGGGAGAGAACGTCAGCATTACGCGGGTCCTGCTCGATCATCGCCCGTGCCGTCTCTGGCTCCATTGTGAAACCCAGGCCAAGGATGATTGATCCCTGAAATGTCAAGTCCATGTTGGAGGCCAGCCTCTCCGGGCTACCCGTTACACGAGACTCCGGGCCAAGTGAGGGTGTAATTCCACCGGCTGGCACGTCGTCGACGATTCGTTGGGCTTTTTCGTCGAGGGCAGCTCGGCTGGTCCACACGGCGCAATACTCCAGCACGGCACTCCTTGAGGGCCAGGGCTTGCTCTTCACCGCCTGGCGAATCGTCACACCACTGGCCACCAACTGATCGAGACCCACCTCCCGGGTGTCGCCCTGGGCGAGGGTATTGGTCGCAATCAGGCCAGTCTGGCCCGCTGAATTCAGCAGGTCGTGAGCGCGCAGCACGAAGTACGCCACCAGGTCGGCGCTACCGCGTGCGCCTCGTCCGACCGCCTCGACAAGATACTCCCGGTAGGCCACGCCCATCGTGCCGGTGAGCTTCTGACCACCGAGAAAGGGCGGGTTGCCGATAACCGCGTCGAAGCCGGGGCCGTGGGGGCGTTTTTGCTTGTCGTCTTCGAAGACTTCGGGGAAGACGAGGGGCCAGTGGATGGGCTGGCGGTGGAAGGAGCCGGGGACGCGGTCCTTGTTCAGCCATTCCTTGCGCTGTTCGCGGGCCTCGACCTCGGCGTTGGCCGAGCCCTCGGTGATACGGCGGACGTAGTCGGAGGCGGCGATCGAGCCGTCGCGCAGGCCGGTGTCTCCCCTGCCCGCGTGGGCGAGCGCAGCACCCACGGCGAGGTCGGCGAACAGCCGGGCCTGGGACGTCTTCAGCTCGGCGTCGGCCAGCACGCCGCGCTTCTTCGCCAGGGCCGCCATCGGGTCGTCGCCGAGCTGGATGTCGGCGAGCGCGCGGCGTTCCGCGGCGACCTCGCGCACCAGGCTCCGGGATCCGACGGCGAAGTTCCGCAGGGCACGCTTCTCGTGGATCTCGCGGCCGCGCCTGGGGTTCATGTGCATCACTTCGAGCTGGTCGAGCGAGGTGATGCCGAGCAGCGCGTCACCGCAGACGAGCCGGTCGTCGAGGAAGGTGAACGGCCGCTCGTTGTCCATGGAGACGAGCCAGAGCGACAGCTTGGCCATCTCGACGGCCATCGGGTTGATGTCCGCGCCGTAGAGGCAGCGCTCGATGATCTGCCGGGTCGCCTCGACGACCACCGGGTCCTGGTCGGTGTCGGCCGTATGGGCCGCGGCCGCGTCGCCGGCCAGGTAGGCCGCCGCCCGCTCGTCGCCTTCGCGTGACCAGGCCTCGACGAGATGGCGGGCGAGATACCGAGCTGCGGCGACCAGGAAGGCGGCCGAGCCCATGGCGATGTCGGCGACCTTGAGCCGCAGGATCTCCGCGCTGGACTTCGGCTGCCACTGCGAGCGGTCCGCCGTCTGGAGCGGCCCGACCCGGTAGACCAGCGGCTCCAGCGCTCCCTCGACGACCTGCTCGGCGAGGAATCGCGGGGTGTAGTGGGTGCCGGTGTTCTTGCGCAGCGCCGACTCCGTGACGTACAGCGCGCCGGGCAGGATGACCATGGGCAGCTCGCGCAGGTCGAAGCGGATGAGCCCGTAGAACGGCAGCAGCCGCTCGGCCAGATCGCGGTCGCCGCCGGTGACGGCCAGCAGCTTCCGGAGCGCCGCGTCGCTGTCCGCCTCAGCCATCGGGGCGAGCCGCTTGGCGATGGCGGCGGCCGTACCGATGCCGGAGGGCTTGTACAGCTCGGCCAGCTTGGCCGCCAGGCCGTTCCCAGCAGAGGCCCCGGCCGAGGCGGCGAGCCGTTCCAGGTGGGTGAGCTCGACCTCCTCCTCCAGGCCGGGCTTGCCGACGAGGCCGACCACGGTGTCGGTCGCCCGGTGTCCGTCGAAGGAGAGCAGGCCCTCGTAGACGTACCCGATCTGCTCGACGTCCAGGGCGCGGAAGCTCAGCCTGCGCCGCTCGCGGGCCCTGCCCGAGCCGATCTGGACGTACTGCACGGCCTTGAGCATGTGCAGCACGGTCCGGTCGTCGATGGACAGCGGCAGCCAGGCGTGGACGTCGGGGTCGAACATCGAGCCGTCGTGGGCGTGCATCCTCAGGCGGGGGTGATCGACGCCCGCGTAGACCACGTTGAAGAGCGCGAGCAGCCGGTGCCAGGCGGCCTGGGTCTGCTCCAGGTCGTTCTCGCTGCCTTCGATGACCATCTGCTCCAGCTCGGCGCACAGGCCCCCGGCGGAGTAGGCGGCGGCGTAGAGCTCGTTGTCGGCCGGCAGCAGGCCGCGTTCCTCGGCGAAGAGCAGGAACACGATCCGCATCATGACGGTGACCGCGCCGCGGTAGACCTCGTGCGCGGCGACGTCGCCGATGCCCGCACCGCCGGCCGCGCGGTCGCGGGCGTCGGCGCGGCCGATGGCGGCGACGAGCAGCTCGACGGCCTGACGCACCTGGACGCCCAGCGCCTCGGTGATGTCCTCCTGGCTGTCCAGGCTGGCCCGCAGCAGCGCGGGCGGCGTCTCCTCTTCGGGAACGGAGAAGAAGCGGGCGCGCCTGAGCAGCGAGACGAACGCCCGGACCACGTCGCGCTCGGCCGCCTCCGGCCAGGAGATGGCGTCGAAGACGGCGGTCGTGGTGACCCCGCCCCTGGGCGCCCAGACGAGGGTCCACCAGCGGCCGTCGGTGACCAGGCCGAGCTCGACGCCGTGGTGCCGGCAGAGCTGGGCCAGCCGGTCGGCCGGGGTGGCGGCCCAGGCGTCCCCCTTGATCCGGGCCGTCGGCCGGCCTTCGCAGATCATGCCGATCAGCCGCACGCCGTCCGGCTTGATCTCTTCACCCGACTCGCCGGGGTCGACCAGGGCGAAGTCGGGGACGAGCTGGGTGTCGTGCTGCGGCACGTCGACGGCCAGCGCGTCGAGGCCGCGGATGTGCAGCGCGTCCTGCCAGCCGAGCAGGTCGCGCAGGCCGTACAGGATCCAGTCGTCGACGAGGCCCCCGGCCTGCCACGTCCCGTGTTCGAGGCGCAGCCGCTCGCGGGCCTCCCGGTCGAGCGGGTCGAGCGTCGGCCAGGTGCGGCGCAGGACCGGGAGCGACAGGAACGGCCCGGACACCTCGACGAGGCTCAGCCAGTCCTGGTGCACGCGGTTCGCGTCGGGCTGCTTGCGCCGGCCGGTCGCCTGGCTGCTCATCGGGAGGCCTCCTGCCTGGGAACGACGAAGATCACGGCTACGGGGAAGATGTGCTCCTGGGGGTCGCGGTAGCGGTCCGCGATGGCCTCCTGCTCCCGCCGGCGTTCCTCGGACAGCCGGTCGAGGCGCGCCCGCCAGGATTCACGGTCGCGTCGGTACTGCTTGAGCTCCTGCTCGTCCTTGGTGGCCTCGATGCGGCTGAACAGCGCGTCGTCTTCTGCGTTCTCGGCGAGCTTGGCGCGCAGGGTGGCCGCGAACCGGTCGAGGTTGGCGGCGATGCGGCTCTGCTCGGCCTCCTGCCGCTTGGCGAGCAGGTTCTCCAGCGATTCGCGGCGGGTCTTCACCCGGGCGTCGATGGCGTCGATGAGGCCGGGCCGCATCCTCTGCCAGCTGCCGGCCAAGTGTCCGTGGAGGTGCGGTGAGGCGGGCAGCCCCTGAGTGAGGGCCCGGTCGAGGATGCCGCGGAGCGTGCCCAGGGTGTCGAACCTGCGGAAGCGGCCGCTCTGCTGCGCCCAGCCCCCGGCGTAGAGCACCTCCTCGTGCAGCCGGACGCCGTCGCCGCCGACCAGGACGTACCGCGCGTAGGCGCCGATGAGCGTCGTCTCCAGTGCGGGGTCGTCGCTGACCACGGCGGTCACCCGGTGCAGGCCGATGTCCGGGTTCGACACGGCGGCACGCAGCAGCCGGGTCGACATGGCGACCAGCGGGTGGTTGAGATGCGCCAGCACGACGTCGTCGCGCAACTCCCCGACCACCGCGGGGTCGAACGTGATCGGACGCTGCCGGGGCGCCTCGCCGACCTTGGAGATCTTCTCGAGGAGCCCGGCGGCCGCCCGTTCCCACGAGCCGGTCAGCGGAGGGACCTCGAAGAGACCCTCGGTGAGGTGCCTCTCATCCAGGTGCGGCTTCAGCGGCTGCTGGCGGGCGAGATCCAGCGCGGTGTCCACGACCCGCTTGACGCTCCGCGGGGTGATCCTCAGCTCGCCGATCGTCTCGTCGAGGTTGGCCCGCAGCTTCCTGACCTGTTCACCGACGTTGGCCTCGACCGGGACGTCCTCCTTGGGCGCGACCCGGTCGATGTCGTCGATGCCGACGTCCTCGCCGAGCATCCGGCGCTGGACGCGCTCGGAGATGACGACGTTGACCGGGCCGAGGTCCTTCTGCTGCTGGGCGACCTTCTCGGCGATCCGGGCGAGGAACTCCAGGTCGGCCTCGTAGGAGTCGACGGCCGTGTCCCAGCCGGTGCCGACGAAGTGCCGGATGTCCGGGGTGTGCTGCTGGCCGTACCGGTCGACCCGGCCGATGCGCTGCTCGAGTTTGTTGGGGTTGAACGGGATGTCGTAGTTGATCAGCCGGTGGCAGTGGTTCTGCAGGTCGATGCCTTCGCCGGCCGCGTCGGTGGCGAGCAGGATCCGCACCTCGTATTCGGTGGGGTCCTTCTGGAAGGCCTGCCGTACGTGCTCGCGATCATCGGCGGCCATGCCCCCGTGCAGGAGGGCCAGGCGGTCGCCGCCGAGTCCCTCCTGATGGAGGAGGTCGGCCAGCCAGGTCTGGGTGTCGCGATATTCGGTGAAGACCACGACGCGCTCGTTGGTCCAGTGCCGGTCGGGCCGGCAGACGGCCTTCAGGTAGTTGATCAGCTCCTGGGCTTTGGCGTCCGGCCGCACGGCGTGCTTCTGCGCCCAGCGCCGCATCTTCTCCAGCAGCTCGATCTCCTGCTCCGTGGCGCCCTCCTGGAGGGGATGCGCCCGGTTGACCGCGTCGTCCTCGGCCTCCGCGAGGGACTCGTCGTCGAGGGTGGCGGTGTAGTCGGCGAACTCCTCGACCCACTCGGGAACCTCGTCCGACTCGTCGGCCATGGCGGCCACGGCGGCCGCTTTGGCGCTGACCGTGTCGAGGTAGACGCCGACGGTGTGGAGGAACGCCGCCGGGCTGGAGAAGAGCCGCTTCTTCAGCAGCAGGGTGACGAGGTCGGCGGCCCTGCGTCCCTTGTTCCTGGTGAGGCGCTTCTTGCGGGCCGCGGCGAACTGCTTGAGCAGTTCGTGGATCTCCCGCTCGTCCTGGGGATAGAGCACCGGGATGGCCCGTGCGCCGCGTTCCTTGAACCGCTTGGAGCCGTCGCCGTTGACGATGTCGCGCTTGAGCCGCCGGACCACGGTGTCCTGCACCGCGGCGTCGTCGGGGTCGACGCCCCGGGCGAACCGCTGGTCGTCGAGCGTCTCCAGCAGTGCCGTGAACGACGCCTGGTAGCCGTTGTGCGGCGTCGCCGACAGGAAGAGCCGGTGGGTGAAGTGCGGTGCGAGCCGGCGGATGAGCTTGGTCTGCTGGGAGTCGACCGCGTAGACCTGCTTGGGCGCGGCCGGGGCGACATGGTGCGCCTCATCGAGGATGAGCAGGTCGAACTCACGCCGGTCTCCGGACGGGTCGAGCACCTCGTCGAGGAGCCGCTGCGCCTTCTGCCCCCGCAACCAGGGCAGGCTGACGATGGTCAGCGGGTAGACCTCGAAGGGATTGGCCGCGCTTCCGTGGCTGCGGCGGACGACCGCGCAGCGCTCGGCGTCGATGATCGTGAAGTCGAGGCCGAACTTCTCGGCCATCTCGTCCTTCCACTTGAGCGTGAGCCCCGCCGGACACACGATCATGATGCGCCTGGCCCGGTGCCTGAGCAGCAGCTCCTGGGCGACCAGGCCCGCTTCGATCGTCTTTCCCAGACCGACGTCGTCGGCGAGCAGGAGGTTCACCCGAGGCGCGTCGACCGCCCGGGCGACCGGCTCAAGCTGGTAGTCCTCGATGGCGACGCCGGAGCGGAACGGCGCCTGCAGCGTCCTGACGTCCGCCGAGGTGACCGCCGACCAGCGGATCGCGTCAAGAAAGGCCGCGAGACGCGCAGGCGGGTCGAAGTCCGTCACTTCCGGGAGCGAACCGCTCGGCAGGATGCGCCTGCCGGGCTCGGCCTCCCAGATGACCTCGAGAGTGTGGCCGTAACGTCCGTCCTCGACGCTCTGCAGGCTCACCAGGCTGCTGCTCTCGCCGGCCTCGACCTCGCTGACCACCCACCGCTGACCGCGGACGGCGACCAGCGCCCCGATGGTCGGCTTCTCCGACGTCGTCACACTCGTCACCATTCAGCTCCTCGCCGAGGGTCCGATCCAGATCAGGCTGCTCGGGAACGGTCCCCAAAGTTTGTGCGCTGGAATCTACGGCACTTTGCCGTACGTTGTCCACGGATTCAACTTAACTTGTGCACTGGCTTCACAATTTGATCTAATTGGGGTCCCTGCACCAAGTCGCGCGACGGCTCCCCGTCCGGTTAACTCCCAGCACGAGACGCCCGCCGTGCCCGGACGTACCAACCGACGCCCCAGAGACGATAGGTGAAAGTGACCTCTGCCATGCCCTCCGATGCGACCAGGCTCTATCAGGCCGTCCTGCGCGACGTACGCGCCCCGATCTCGATCCGGCTGCGCCGCGCGTTCTCCGAGTGGACGGTCGGCAAAGGGTTTCCGCCCGCCAACCCCGGAAGCGCTCTGGTGGAGCACGAGGCGAACGGCGCCCGGCTTCGGATGGAGCGGCGCGTCGACTGCGGGCGGTACGTGCTGGACGAGCCGTGCGACGGCGGCACGCTCCGCACCAGGGTCACCTACACCGAGTCGGTGCCGGGCATGACCGGCTGGGTCCTGGTCACCGTCGACCAGCACGGCGGCGACAAGACGATGAACGTGGCCGCGCAGGGATCGTCCCAGGGATCAGAACAGGGATTCGCCCCTGGCTTCGTCCCCGCCTACCTGCGGACCGCGAGGATCACCGATGGCGGAGTGCACCTGGAGGACAGCCCCGCCGTGGTCGACGAGCACGAGGTTCAACGCCTCGTACACACGCTGACCGAGCACCGGCGGCGGGTGCCCGTCGTGGTGGTGTCGGTCGATGCCAAAGACACCGACGCCGCCCGTTCCCGTGCGCGTTATCTGTCCACGGCGACGGCGGGCGCCGCGGTCGTGGCGCTACTCGCCGACCTGCGGGCGCAGGACCGGTTCAACAAGGCCATGGGCGTCGATCTCGGGGTGTTCGGCGGAGGCATCCGCACCTATGTCGCGCCGTTCGATCCAGCCGAGGAGCGGTATCCGTACCGCCATCTGCCGATGGGCGGGGCGCTGATCCGCGGCGAGGGTGAGCGGGCACTGGACCGGGCGATCGACGGGATCATCGGCGCGACCGCGCGGCGCACCCCTCCCGAGGACGTACAGAAGACGTTACGCGTGGTGAACCGGGTGCTGGCCGGCCGGGCGGAGCTGCGCGAGATCGCGGAAGCGGTCACGGCCCGCGGGCCGGCCGGCGATCCGGCCAAGGACGAGCTTTTCCGCCGGATGATGGCCATGACGGCGCGGCCCGCGCCTCCGACCGCGGCGAAGGAACAGGCGACCAAGAACGGCGGACGGCCCGAAGGTACGGAAACCTCGAAGCCGAGCGACCAGCCGCCGCCGAGCCCGCCGCCGAGCCCGTCGCCGGGTTCGGCGCCCTCCATGATCTTCGACCCTGCGGGGCTCGCGCAGAGCGTGGCGGACACGGTCGTCAAGGAACTGCGCACGGAACTGGAGTCGGCGCTGTCGCTCGCCCTCACCTCAGGCAGCTCGGGTGAGGAGTCGCGCGGCCTGTCCCGCGAGATCCGCACGCTCGCCGCCCACGTCGCCGGGCTGCGCGACCTGGTGGTCGAGCGGCACGGCGACGACGAACTACTCGACGAGGCCGAGAACGACGCCGATCGCCTGGCCCGCGACGTGGAGACACTGCGCGACGAACACCACCTCCTTCTCGAGGAATACGCGGAGGCGGTCATCGACGTGCACCGGCTCACGGAACGCGTCCGCCACCTGGAGCGCAAGCTCGCCGAGGCCGGGCGGCCGATGTACGGCGTGGCGGTGGAAGACGACCGCTTCGAACCCGCCAGCCTCGCGGAGACGCTGATCGAGGCCAGGCAGCGGCTGACCCACCTCGTCATCCTGGACACCGACGCCGCCGCCACCCGGCTCGATGTGCATCATCCGGCGCTGGCCCGCACCTGGGCCGTCAAGGCCTGGGACGCGCTTCGCGCTCTCGACGACTTCGCCGGGGCCCGATCGGCGGGCCGCTTCGCCGGGGGCTTCTACGAATGGTGCGCGAACGGCTCCAGCGGGAGGCACGTCATCCCCGTCGGAATGCTCTCCATGCGTGAGTCCCAGTCCGTGACCAACCGGCCCAAGTTCAGCGATCCGCGGACCTTCGACGTGCCGACGACGGTGGACCCCAGCGGCAGACTCCTCATGGAGGCGCACGTGAAGTTGCGCCCCGTGGGTTATCCGGCCCCCCGGATGTACTTCCACGACGACGCGGGCGGCGCCACGGGCAAGATCTGGATCGGCTACCTCGGCGACCACCTCCCCAACACCCGGACCAACTGAAACACCGTCAGTCGAGTAGTCGGCGTGAAGGAAGGTAGCGGCCGCATGCAGCCTTCGACGACGAACACGTGACCGGTCTGGCCGGGCAGACCCTCGCCTTCACCCAGCCGTCGGGAGGCTCGGGCATTACAACCAACGAGAGAACATGCCTCTCAGCACCCGACTGCTCCTGACCGCGAGCGACCGCTGGCCGTGCTGCCATTGGCCTCATGAAGAACCCCAAGGCGCGGCCATAGACGCGTGGCCTGCTCGCTCACTTCCGCCTGCCGGTGCCGTACGGCATGGCGCTCAGCCGAGGTCGTCGAACTCGCCGTCTTTGACTCCGCCGATGAAGGCGTCCCACTCGCTCGGGGTGAAGGCGAGCACCGGGCCGTCGGGGTCCTTGGAGTCGCGCACCAGGAAGAGCCGCTCAGCGTCCGCCTTGTACCCGATCCCCGCCTGACCGGCATCAACGGTCGTGGCCTCCACGCAGCTGCCGCCGTTTCCGCCGCTACGGGTGCTCTTGCTCCAGACACCGACCTCAACGCATTGGCCGCCTTGCGCGTTACTCCGGCTGGCCTTGCGCCAGCGCATCTGCGACAGGTCCAGCATGGCTAGCCTCTCCATCCGCTCACAGTTCCCGCGCTACCTGAGCGATCAAGCTCCGGGTCTCGTCCGCCCCCAGGGCTCGCGCTTGGAGGCTGTCGAACAGCAGGACGTATGCGTCGACTTCGGATTGATCTTCCAGATACACGCTTCCCTGCCAATATTCGACGTAAACGGTCTCGGGATCGGAAGGTTTCGGGAACCTCAGGAGGGTGAACCCACCGTCCATCGCCGGATGCAGTCCAGCGGCGAAGGGCAGCACCTGCAACGTGACGTGCTCAGTCTCCGACAGCTCGACCAACCTGCGCAGTTGCTCACGCATAGGCGCGGGACCTCCGGCGGGGCGTCGGATGACCGCTTCGTTCAGGACGAAGTGCATCCGGGGTGGGTCCTGCCGTGCCAGCACCCGTTCTTGGCGCTCCATGCGGATCGCAAGCCGCCGCTCCAGTTCCTCCTCCGGGTGGGGCGCCGGTGCGGAGGTCAGGACGGCTCGTGCGTAGCCTTCGGTCTGGAGCACTCCGGGCACGAACTCCGGCTGGTACTCCCGGAAGGTCGCCGCCTCTTCTTCCAGCCCGACGTAGCTTTGGAACCACTCGGGGATCGCCTCGGACTGCTTGTACCACCACCCCCGCTTACGCGCATCTCGTGCGAGCTGGAGTAATGCCTCGCGGCGTTCGGGGGTGATCCCGTACAGGTCGAGCATCATGGCCACCAGGGCGACCGCAGGGGCGGTCGTGGCGGCTTCGATGCGCGTGACGGTGACCGGCGAACAGCCGGCATGCTCGGCCACCTGATCCCGGGTCAGTCCAGCGCTCTTGCGCAGGCGTTGCAGTTCTGCCGCCAGGCGGCGTCGACGAACCGACGGGCTGCGCTGCGCACTCATGTCACTCCTCTGCGTATCCGATGGCGCCAGTCTGCCGCAGCGATCTCCACACATCAACATGCACGATGTTCATTTCGATTCTTGTTGCAACAGGCCCATCGATCACACACACTGAGCACAAGGAGCAACCGATCAGTTATTCAAAGTGACATCGCTTGCCTGTGAGCCCAAGGAACCGGGCCACGGCGAAGCGAGGTGGTGAGGGGAGATGCGCATGCGTGACGTTGGAGCGGAGGCCGGCCATCTGATCCGGCTGGCCGGGGAGTTGCATGATCTCGGGCTGGACTCGGTCGTACGGCTTCCGCCGCACCACGAGCCGAGCATGGAGATCCCCCTCGCCGACGACACGGCATCCGGGCCGGCCATGGCACGGATGCGGGTCACGGCCACGCGGCGACGCCGTACCTGGATCTTCACCTGGGGCCGCGGCCGTCGCAGGCGCGTCCCGACCGCAGCACCCGACGCCGCACGGCGGATCGCCGCCGCCGTCCACGCCGTCCGGGCCGCGCACACCGCCCAACGCGCCGTCGCCGCCGAGGCCGCACAGGTCACCAAGGCAGCTAAGACCCTCTCGGGCGTCGGCAACACGCAGATGATCTACGCTGCCCAGGCCGTACCGGGCGTCCGGGTCTTCTGGAGGGCCCGATGAAGGCCATGGGACTGCTGGGACGGATCGACCTGCCCGGCGAGACCGCCTCCGTGCCCAAGGCGCGGCGCTATCTGCGCGTCCTGCTGGCCGGCACCGGGCACCCCCACTGTGACGACGCCCTGCTGCTCACCACCGAACTGGTCGCCAACGCCGTGAGGCATGTGCGACATGAGGTCGCACACCTTGAGTGGCTACATCGGTTGGAGGTTGGAAGGATGA